>JBDSDO010000110.1:0-3512 GCA_039920505.1 Terrimesophilobacter sp. | reverse complement strand
TTGCACTTGGAGCACAGGCGTCGGGCAAGCCGCTGGGCCACCACGCAGTCCAGGGCGGAGCCGACCAGGAACGGCTCGATCTCCATCTCGGTGAGCCGGGTGATTGCACTCGGCGCGTCGTTGGTGTGCAACGTGGACAGCACGAGGTGGCCGGTGAGCGACGCCTCGATGGCGATCTGCGCTGTCTCGTGGTCGCGGATCTCGCCCAGCAGCACGACATCCGGGTCCGACCTCAGGATGGACCGCAAGGCGCTCGCGAAGGTGAGCCCGGCCTTCGGGTTCACCTGCACTTGGTTGATGCCGGCCATCCGGTACTCCACCGGGTCCTCGACGGTGATCACGTTGATCTCCGGCCGCGCCACGGTGTGCAGCGTCGTGTACAGCGTCGTCGACTTGCCGGACCCGGTCGGCCCGGTGACCAGGATCATCCCGTACGGCTTGGTGAACGACTGTCGGAAGGTTTCCAGGTTGCGGTCCAGCATGTTGAGATCGCTGAGTTCCATATTGGAGGCCGCGTTGTCGAGGATGCGCATGACGACTTTTTCGCCCCACACCGTGGGCAGCGTCGCCACGCGCAAGTCGATCTTGCGCCCGGCGTGCTTGACCGACATCCGGCCGTCTTGCGGCTTGCGCCGCTCGGCGATGTCGATGTCGCTCATGATCTTCAGACGCGAAATCACACCGTTCTGGATGTTCTTGGGCGCGCGCTGCATCTCGTGCAGCACGCCGTCGATGCGGTAGCGCACCCGCAGATCGAACTCGGCCGGTTCGATGTGGATGTCAGAAGCACGGTCTTGAATGGCCTGGCTGACGAGCAGGTTGACGAACCGCACGATCGGCGCGTCATCGTCGGCGGCGACGGATGTCTCCTCCGCGGCGTTCCGTTCGTTCTCCTCCTCAAGGGCGCTGGTGAGGTCGTTCAACTCGCCATCTGCCCGGTGGTACCGGTCGATCGCTACGAGCAGATCAGACTTTTCGGCCACCACAATGCGCAACGGCATGTGGGCGGCGGCGGTGAGGTCGTCGAGGGCGAACACGTTGCGCGGGTCGACCATGGCGACGACCAGGTGGTCGTCGTCAATGGCGATCGGGAGCACGCTGTAGCGGCGACAGAGGGACGCCGGAACGCGCGTGACGGCCAGCGGATCGATCGACAGGTCCGCCAGTTCAACAAAGGCGACATTGGCCTGCGCGGCTCTGGCAGCCGCGAATTGGAGCTCGGTGACCACTCCCTGGTCGACTAGCTGCCGGATTGCTTGTTCGTCATCCTCTTGGCCAGCCGTGTCTAACGCTTCGATAGGAAGGACACCACGCAGGATCAGGATGTCAGTTAACGACGCCACAGAACCCCCCTGTTCATCACTTTTCCGCGTTTCACCCTAGGGAGGCGTCGCACGGTATTCGGGTACACGATGAATACCTCACCGAGTCTCTAATCTTTCCGCGTGTCGCAAAGGGGCGATAGACCCGCAAGGTGGGGGTACGGGACGCGTCCCCCGGCGCCGTGCCTTCATTATTCAAGATGTCATGTGGCTGGAATACGACGAAGGGCCCCTCACCGGTGTGGCGAGGGGCCCTTCGAGACGGTCGCTAGAGCGACCTCCTCAGGGACCGACGGTCGCTAAAGGAACCTCCTCAGGGGACGTCCGTTATTAGTTGTAGGTGCCCGGCGTCGGCGCGTTGAAGTCGCCCGAGGTGAAGCTGTCGAAGTCGACGAAGCTCAAATCCGCTTCGTCGAACGACGCGTCCTCGGTGAAGATGCGATTCGGGTAACGCTCCGACTTCGCCTCCTCCGTGGCTTCGACGCTGACATTGCGGTACTTCGGCAGACCGGTCCCGGCGGGGATCAGCTTTCCGATGATCACGTTCTCCTTCAGGCCAACCAGCGGGTCGGACTTGCCTTCCATGGCCGCCTGGGTGAGCACCCGGGTGGTCTCCTGGAACGACGCGGCCGACAACCACGACTCGGTCGCCAGGGATGCCTTGGTGATGCCCAAGACTTCCTGACGCGCCGAGGCGGTGCGCTTGCCCTCGGTGAGAGCGGCCCGGTTCAGCTCGTTGTACTTGAGCCGGTCGACCAGCTCACCAGGCAGCAACGCGGTGTCGCCGTGGTCCACCACGGTGACCTTGCGCAGCATCTGACGCACGATGACCTCGATGTGCTTGTCGTGAATCGGCACACCCTGCGAACGGTAGACCCCCTGCACACCACCGACGAGGTGCTCCTGCACCGCGCGAACCCCGCGCACCCGGAGGACTTCCTTCGGGTCGACCGCGCCGACGTGCAACTGCTGGCCGAGCTCGACGTGCTCGCCATCCTCGATGAGGAGGGTGGCACGCTTGAGCACCGGGTAGGCAATCGGTTCCTCGCCGTTGTCGGGGGTGAGGACGAGCTTGCGGGAGCGATCGGTGTCCTCGATCGTGATCCGTCCTGCTGCCTCGGCGATCGGAGACGCACCCTTGGGGGTACGCGCCTCGAACAGCTCGGTGACGCGCGGCAGACCCTGCGTGATGTCATCCGCGGATGCCACACCACCGGTGTGGAAGGTGCGCATCGTCAGCTGCGTGCCGGGCTCGCCGATCGACTGAGCGGCGATGATGCCGACCGCCTCGCCGATGTCCACGAGCTTGCCGGTGGCGAGCGACCTGCCGTAGCAGGTGGCGCACACGCCGACCGCGGACTCACAGGTGAGCACGGAGCGCACCTTGGCGTGGGTCACGCCGGACTTGATCAGCTTGTCGATCATCACGTCGCCGATGTCGTCGCCGGCCTTGGCCACCACGTTGCCGTCGGCATCCGTGGCGTCCTCGGCGAGGCTGCGCGCGTACAGCGAGTTCTCGATGTTCGCGTCCCGCGTCAGCACGCCCAACGCGTTCGGCGCGGCGACCGGCAGGTCCAGTCCACGGGTCGTGCCGCAGTCGTCTTCGCGGATGATGACATCCTGCGACACGTCCACGAGACGGCGGGTCAGGTATCCGGAGTCCGCCGTGCGCAGCGCGGTGTCGGCCAGTCCCTTGCGGGCGCCGTGGGTGGCGATGAAGTACTCGGCCACGGACAGGCCCTCGCGGTAGCTCGAGATGATCGGGCGCGGGATGATTTCACCCTTGGGGTTCGACACCAGGCCTCGCATACCGGCGATCTGACGAACCTGCATCCAGTTGCCACGGGCACCGGAGGTGACCATGCGGTTGATGTTGTTGTTCGTCGGCATGTTCTCTTCCATCGCCCGAGCAACCTCGGCGGTGGCCTTGTTCCAGATCTCGATGAGCTCCTGACGACGCTCGGCGTCGGTGGTGAGGCCCTTCTCGAACTGGGTCTGCACCTTGTCCGCCTGCTTCTCGTAACCCTCGATGATCTGCCGCTTGTTCGTCGGGGTCAGCACGTCGGACAGCGCGATGGTCACGCCGGAACGGGTCGCCCAGTGGAACCCGGCATCCTTCACGCGGTCAAGCGTTGCCGCCACTTCCACCTTCGGGTACCGCTCGGCCAGGTCGTTGACGATCGCGGACAG
>JBDSDO010000109.1:0-60363 GCA_039920505.1 Terrimesophilobacter sp. | reverse complement strand
TCGGGCCCGGGCCCCACTGGGGTCCGGGCCCGACCACCGGGTCAGCAGGATCTAGCTGGTCAGCGTGTCTACGTAGTCTTGGTGATTCTTCACCCAGTCAGCAACGATCTCGTCGTAATCACTGACGTCCGCGCCGCTGTTGTACAGTTCGTTTTCCAGCGAATACAACAGGTCCGAACTGAGCTTGAAGTTCTTGATCCACTCAGTCAGCTTCGGGTTGTCTTCTTCAAACCCAGCGCGGGCGATCGAATGAATCGACTCTGACGCGCCGAGCGTGCCTTCGGGGTCTTCGAGGTCCCGGATCGGGAACTCATCGTAGGCCCAATGCGGGCGCCACAGCGTGACGACCACGTTCTCGCCATCGTCAAGAGCGGCCTTCAGTTCGGCGAGCATGGCCGGCGTCGACGAAGTGACGAACTCCATGTCCTCGAGACCATAGGTAGGAATCACCTTGTCTTTGACCGCTGCGGTCAATCCAGCACCGGGCTCGATGCCGATAATCCGATTGCCGAACTCATCACCGTGTTTCGCCAGGTCGGCAAGCGACTTGACCGGAGAGTCCTCGTTCACGGCCATGGTGAGGACGGCATCCTCGTTCCACGCGCCGAGATCGACGAGGTCGTCGCCATACTGGTCCATGTAGGTTTTGTGCGTGGTGGGCAGCCATCCGTCGAAGGCCACATCGTAGTCTCCTGTGCTCAAACCGGCGAACACCGGTCCGGCGTCTGCGTATTCAAGCGTGACGTCGTAGCCCTTGTCCTCTAGTACGTGCTTCCACACGAATGATGCCGCCTCTCCCTCAGGCCAGCCGTTGAACACCCCGATCGTCAGCGACATGTCGTCGCCCCTTGTTGAGCCTGCTGCCGGATCACCGTTGCCTCCGCTGCCGGCGCACGCCGACAGTCCAAGCAGAGCCACTGCTCCGACCGCGACAGTTGTTATCAAACGCTTCGTCATACTGTGTCCTTTCCACCCGATGCTGTGTTCCGGGCGATTGGTGGTTGCGCACCATCCGCGGCCACAGCCACTAGGGCTCCGACAGGCACGGTTGGTGCATCCTCGGCCGCCGTGGTGACGTCCAAAATCTTTGTGGCGCGCGGCACTCGGGCGATGCGCTTCTGGCGGCCGAGGCCGAGGGTGGCCGTGAGTCGGTCCAACATGATCGCCAGAATGACCACCGCAAGTCCCGCCTCGAACCCGAGTCCCACGTCGATTCGCTGCAGCGCCTGGATGATCGGCTTTCCGAGACCGCTCGCGCCCACCATGCTCGCGATCACGACCATCGACAGAGACAGCATGATGACCTGATTGATCCCGGCCATGATCGTCGGCTTGGCCAGCGGCAGCTGGATCTGAAGCAGGATGCGCCGGGGCGAAGCCCCGAAGGCATGGCCGGCTTCGACAACTTCCTTATCAACTCCCCGGATACCGAGCTCGGTGAGCCGCACCCCGGGGGCCATGGCGAAGGCGATCGTTGCCACGATCCCGGGGACCACCCCGACCCGGAACAGGATGATCGCAGGGATCAGGTATACAAACGCTGGCATGGTCTGCAGGAAGTCGAGTATCGGCCGAACCACGCGTGATGTCTTGTCGGATTGGGCGGCCCAAATCCCCAGTGGGATGCTGATGGCGACAGCGATCACTGTGGAGACGATGGTCAGTGCAAGGGTGTCCATCGAGTTGTCCCACTGATTGATCAGTTTGATCACAAAGAGTCCGACGCCGACGGTAATGCCGAACCTCGGCCCGCGCAGATACCAGGCGAGCGCTGCGATAAGGAGAACGATCACCCAGAACGGCGGTTCTGCGAGCACCCAGTCTGCGGCCTCGTAAAGGCCGAGAAAGACGGCCCGGATGACGTCGAAGACGCCGCCGAGAGTGTCGGTGACCCAGTCAACGGCCACCTTGACCCAGTCGCCGAGCGGGAGTCGAAAAAAATCGTCCTTCATGCTGAAGCTCCTTCTGCTGCCGTGACGTCTTCCAGTGCCGCCGCGTCGGCTGCGGCCCGACGCAGCGTCTCGGTAATGATGTTGACGGGAATGGTCACCGGGTTATCGATCACGGGTGTTTCAGCGGTGTTGGTCGACACGTTCCCGAGTGCTGCTAGCAGCGTCACGCGCGGGATCACGCCCAGCAGCCGGATCTTCTCGTCGACTACGGCGATCGGAAGCGTACTTTCCACCGAGGCCTCGTAGAGGTCGGCGAGCGCCACGTCCCCGGTCACGGAGGCGACTGGTCTCATGATTGAGTGGAGGTCGTTCACGCCGGCCTTCACCTGGCGCAGCACGTCATTGTCGCGTACTGCTCCAACGAGCACACGTCCGCGGCCGACCACGAAGACAGCGGACGTCTGCAGGTCCCGCATTTCGCGCAATGCGGCCCGAGGACCGCCGGCGATGGTGCTGACCGCCCTGGCCGGTTCCATGACACTGGATGCCGTGAGCACTCTGGCGCGGTCGACGTCGTGCACAAACTGAGCGACGTAGTCGTTCGCCGGATCGGTGAGGATGTCTTGCGGCGTGCCGACCTGCACGATCCGGCCGTCCCGCATCACGGCAATGCGTTCGCCGAGGTACATGGCCTCATTGAGGTCGTGGGTGATAAAAATGATGGTCTTGCCCAGCTCGGCCTGGAGTTCGACGAGCTGTTCCTGCATCTCTCTGAGAATAAGAGGGTCGAGCGCCGAAAACGCTTCGTCCATGAGCAGCACGTCGGTGTCGGCGGCGAGCGCTCGTGCCAGACCGACCCGCTGCTTCATACCGCCGGAAAGCTGATCGGGGAGTTTGTCGCCCCATCCCTCGAGACCCACCATGGTGATGTATTTGCGGGCACGTTCTAGTCGTTCGTCGCGGCCGATTCCCTGCACTTCGAGCGCATATGCGACGTTGTCGATGACCGTGCGATGAGGCAGCAACGCGAAATGTTGAAACACCATGGACACGTTCTCGCGGCGGATTCTGCGAAGTGCGGCATCCGGTACCCCGGTGATGCGTTTGCCGCCGACCTCCACGGTGCCGGAGGTGGGCTCGAGTAGTCCGTTGAGCATCCGGATCAGAGTGGATTTGCCGGAACCCGACAGTCCCATGACGACGAAGATCTCGCCGCGCTGAACCTCGAATGACGCGTCGATGACTGCGGCCGTGCCCAGCAACGGGACTGCGTCACGGGTCGCGCCTGCCTTCAGCCGCTTCACCATTTCGGCCGGCCTGCGGCCAAACACTTTGTAAAGTTCCTGCGCTCGAACAGCGATCGTCTCGTTCACGTTGGTCTCCAGAGAACACACAACCGCAACGAAATGGTCGGGTCGAGGTCCGCTTCCTGACGAACGGGTGTGGCTTCGACCGCACTGCGCACCTCTTAAGGCACGGGCTGGAACAATCTCGGGATCGGTTCCGTCAGAGCTTCACCATACGCACGCAACAGTTCCCGGCAAGGCGGAAGCTGCGCGGTCGCGTCCTGGTTTTGTGGGTCATAAGACCTCGACCAACCTAGCAGCCCTGCTGCGCGCACCGCCGCGTCATGCACCGAATGCGGCCATCTTCGGGCCCTTGACGCCCTACCTTCCCGGGGAATATGGCGTTACTCGATCGTTACCTGGAGGCGGGCTGCTACAGTGCCTAGCACTGCTCATTGACCGGGATGGTGCTGCAATTCTCCTTCTAGGAGGCGAACCAGAAGCGGGTTCCCGGCCTACCTCGCAGCGAGCTGCTCGCGGACCATCGGGGCAACCTTTCGCCCATACAGCCGAATGCTTTCGAGCAGTTGTTGGTGTGCCATAGTGCCGTTGGAGTATTTGAGGTCAAACCGGGACAGACCAAGCCCCCGGGCCACCTTCACGATTTTGGCGGCGACGGTTTCCGGCGCGCCGACGAAGATGGCGCCATCTGGTCCTGCCTCCCGGTCGAACTGCTCGCGGGTCATCGGCGCCCAGCCGCGCTCGGCACCGATGCGCTGCTGCATCACCGAGTATGGCGGCCATAGTTCGTCGCGGGCTTGGGCATCCGTCGCGGCGATGTGTCCCGGCGAGTGGGCGCCGACCGGCAGCGGCGGGCGCCCGAACTGGGCCAAGGCGCGCTTGAAGAGGTCGACGTAGGGGGCGAAGCGGAGCGGCTCGCCGCCGATGATGGCCAACAGCAGCGGAAAGCCGTAGCGGGCGGCACGGACGACCGATTCCGGGCTGCCGCCGACCCCGACCCACGTAGTGAGCGAGCCGGATTCGGTGGGCGGATACACCGACTGGGCGGTGAGGGCGGCCCGGGTGCTTCCTGTCCAGGTCACCGGCTGCTCCTTGAGCAATTCGGCGAACAGTGCGATCTTCTCCTCGAAAAGCAGTTCATAATCCGCGAGATCGTAGCCGAACAGAGGGAACGATTCGGTGAACGAGCCACGGCCGAGGATGATGTCGGCGCGTCCGTGCGAGAGCGCGTCCAGGGTGGCGAACCGCTCGTACACGCGCACTGGGTCGTCGGAACTCAACACGGTGACGGCGGAACCGAGCCGGATGCGGGAGGTGCGCCCGGCGATGGCAGCCAGCACGACTTCGGGCGCAGCGACGGCGAAGTCGGCGCGGTGGTGCTCCCCCACGGCGAAGACATCCAGGCCGAGTTCGTCGGCGAGCACCGCCTGCTCGATGACATTGCGGATTGACTGGGCGTGTGAGACCGATGTGCCACCAGCATCCACGGTGATATCGCCGAAGGTATCCAGGCCGAGTTGGAGCCGGTGCTCGGGGTGAGTGTCACTGTTGTCGCTCATGGCGGACTGCCCTTCTGGTCGTAGGACTATGCGTTTGCATCAACATCGACAACTGAGAAGCACAGTTCGTCATTCCCTCCCCCAAGGTACGCCGAGGCAATCTATCTCCAACGCAATGGAAGGTGATCATGATCGGCATTGTGACCACGAGCTTCAATCGCACCCTCACCTCCGGAATCGGCAGGCTACGAGACACGATGAACGCGAGGTTTAAGGCGGTCGACGCGAAGTTCGAGACTCTCAACGTCAAACTGGAGGACATGGACCGCGACATTCAAAGCGCTCACCCGGCACATCTTCGGTGGGGAATCCCGCTAGGCGGCTCCCGGGTTGCGTTGCAGTTGACCGAGGTCGAATCTCCAGTCGTTGCAGCCCATTATGTGACAGGGTGGGTACTCGAAGTCGCACTCTGACAACAATTTGAAGCCCACCTTACGGCAGAGCGCGTTGGAGGGCTCGTTCTCGACGGACGGGAACGCGTGCACATACCGGCGGGACCCGACTCGAGCCGCATGTTCGAGCGCTGCGGTGACCGCACGGACAGCGATGCCGCTGCCCTGGAATTCGGTCTCTATGCTCCACCCGGATTCGTAGACCAGCGTGTCCTGCCAGCTCTTGTCCCAATACCCGACCGCGCCGACGCCTTGCGGCACGTCCGGGATCACTACCCGGAACATCCGTGCGGTTCCGAGGCGCCAGTGTTCCAGATACCGCTGGTGTCGGGCGACCAGTTGCTCCTCGGTCTCGGGGCCACCGATGTACGTCATCATCTCCGACACGTTGTTGCGCCGCAGGAGCTCAAGGTCAGAGTCCGACCACGGCTCGAGCCATACTTCGGGGCGATCCGATTGCTGCGTCACCACAGGTCCTCTCTGGTTCGCCCGAGCGTAGTCGAACAGCGCACCGGCGCACCAGCTACACCGGCTCGAACATCACAGGCGATCGCGCGGCATCCGCAGCGCGTAGACGGATACCGCCAGCATGAGCACGACGGCCGATCCGAATGCGGCTTGGTACGACAGGGCATCCAGTAGAGCGCCGGCGGCGAGCGGGCCGACGATGGCGCCGAGGTCGGAAAACGCGGAAAATATTGCGACCGGCTGCCCGCTTCGACCGCCGGCGGCATCGCCGACGGCGGCGGCGGGAGCGGTACCCATGAAGGCCGCGGCGATGCCGTAGACGCAGAGCAGTGCCGTAAGCATCCAGATGTCGCCGGCGAACGGGATGGCCACCATCACTGCGGCAGCCAGCGCATATGCCCCGATGATGGCCGGGCGACGCCCGACCGTGTCGACGAACTTCCCCGCGGGACCCAGCGCGAGAGTTTGCGCGACCGCAGCGATCGCGAAGGCGATGCCCGTCCACAACTCGGTGCGATGCAGCACCTCGACGACCAGCACGGGAACAAGAGCACTGCGCACCCCGAGGGACGCCCAGCCGGAGGCGAAGTTCGCCAAGCACGCCGCCCGGAACCGCGGGTCGGCGAGTACCCGCCGGAACGGAATGACTGGGACCGGCTCGGATGCCGCCTCCGCCACCTCGCCCGAGCTCGGGCGCAGAAACGCCAAGCCGACAGCCCCGGCGACAAGGAGCGTGCCGGCGTAGAAGAAGAATGGCGCACGCAACGAAATGATGGCGAGGAGGCCACCGAGCGCCGGGCCGGCCATCCCGCCGATCAGGAATCCGCCCTGATAGAAGCCGACCGCACGACCGCGCATGGACCGGTCGGTGGTCCCCAGCAGCAGTGTCATGGCAGAAATGGAGAACATCGCCGAGCCGATACCGCCTGCGCCGCGCAACAGCAGTACTTCGAGATAGCTCTGCGCGATTCCGACCATCGCGCTGGACACCGCAACGATACCGATGCCGACGGCCAGGATCGTTCGCTCGCCACCCCAGTCGATGAGCTTGCCGCAGAATGGACTGGCGACAAGTCGCATGAGGGCGAACGCGGAGATCACGGCGCCGACTTCGGTGTATCCGACATCGAAACTGCGAACGAACACGGGCAGCACGGGGATGACGACACCGAATCCCACCATGACGAAGAAAGCAATCAGGCCGAGCACGATGACCTCGCGGGAGAGCCGCGGTTTCACTCCTGGATTCGACACCTCATCAGGCTACGGCCTCTGTGTCGAAGTCAATGTGTCGTTCCCGGAGCTTCCGCGCCGCGGTGTTGACACCTGTAGTGGTGCTGCCGACCGCCTGCGAGCGATGCAAGTCTGTCGGCATAACGGTCGCCATGCGGCTGAGCCTTCGGCTCAATCCTGGAGTGTGACCTGGGAGAACGACAACACATCGACGTCCTGTGGTGCGACCCTTCGCCTGCCCAGCGCGAATCCGACCCATCCCGCCAGAAGAGCGATGCCCACCGCGATGGAGACTTGGCCGCTGAAGCTGAGCTGTCGAACCTGATGCGACAGACCTTCACTGGCGTGCCCGAATTGCAGAGTGGGCGCTCCGGGGGCCAGTGCCGTCCCGGCCGCCAAGTCGTACACGGTCCACGACGCGCTAATTGTCGACTGGGTCAGAAAGACGACGAGTCCGAACGACAGCAACGTGACGCCGAGTATCGGAATACACCAGCGCCGCAGGAAACGGGTGACAGCCATCTGTCGAAAGTATCGCATTCGGGCCCGGCTCGCGCGCGCGACGTCGAGGCACGCCGGAAGCCTGCGCCAGCGCCGGCGAGTTCGAAGCAGTTACACCGCCGTGGCCGGCTGCAGGGACCCGAAGAATTCAATCAGGATCGGGGCAACAACCTCATTCGCAGCCCGATGATCCTGTCCTGCTACCGTGCGACGCAGGGCACCGGGGACGGACGCGCCGATCGCCTCGGCCGCTTCGCCTGCCCAGCTCGGACTGTCACCGCCGACCAGCAGCAGAGTGGGAGTGTCGACGGCCGCGAACCGCCCGGCGGGAATGGACCCATCGTGGACCAGCGCGAGGTCGTACGGCAGGGTCGGAGCCAGTGCGACGAGGCCCGGCCAGTACGGCGACTGTTTCATCTCATCCAAGCTGCCCGGCATGGCGTTGCCGATGAACAAGGCGAGCGCTTCCTCTGGTCTGCCCTCCGACACCGCCCTGGACACGAGGCCGTTGAAGTCGTCATCCGGCTCACCCGCAACCATGTAGGGCGGTTCGTACACCGCGAGACCAGCCAACTGCAGGCCCTGCTGCGCGGCTTCCAGCCCCAGCGCCCCGCCGGACGAATGCCCGTAACCGAAACACGGTTGCCCGGCAGCGTCGACGAGGGCGGCAAGGTCCTCGATCTCGCGCTGAACCGAATACGGCTCAGTGTCACCGCTATCTCCCCGGCCGCGTCGATCCCAGACGTAGACGGTGAAATGGGGTGCCAGCAATTGCGCGAGGCCGGATGCTCCCTGCCGGGCGCTCAGCGCACCACCGACCAGGATCACCGCCGGTCCGGTTCCGTTGCGCTCGAACGCAATTGTGGTGCCATCCGCTGATTGCACGGTCTCGACCATGGAACTCCTCTGCAGTGCGGAGCGGCATGCCCCTCGGCCAATGTAAGTCCTGCCCGTATTGCACGTCAACGCGCATCCCTAGACTCGGTTGTATGCGAGCAACAGTGATTTATGGCGAACGAGACATTCGAACCGACGAGGTTCCGGATCCGGTACTGATGACGGATACCGACGCAGTCGTGCGCGTGCTTGCCGCCTGCGTGTGCGGGTCCGACTTGTGGCCATACCGCGGGGCGGTGCCCACGCGCGGCCCACACCGCATCGGCCACGAATTTGTCGGCATCGTCGAGGCGACCGGCTCGGACGTGCACACGATTCGGATCGGCGACTTCGTCATCGCGCCGTTCTACTACTGCGACAACTCCTGCATCAACTGTCGTAACGGCGTCACCACATCCTGCCTGCAGGGCGGATGGTGGGGCGCGGATGACCGCAACGGCCACTTTGTCGACGGCGCCCAGGGCGAGCACGTGCGGGTCCCGCTGGCCGACGGGACACTGGTGGCCACACCAACGATGCCGGACGAGCACCACATCCCGAACCTGCTCACGCTGGCGGATGTCTGCGGCACCGGCCATCACGCTGCCGTGTCGGCAGGGGTGACCGCCGGTAGCTCGGTGGTCGTGGTCGGTGACGGCGCAGTCGGGCTCTGCGGCATTCTCGCTGCGAAGCGGCTGGGCGCGACACGTATCGTCGCCATGTCTCGGCACACCGATCGACAGGCGATCGCCCGTGAGTTCGGGGCAACCGAGGTAATCGACGAACGCGGCGACGCCGGCGTTGACCGGGTGAAGGCCCTCTTCGACGGTATCGGGGCGGACTGCGTCTTGGAGTGCGTCGGGACGAAAGAGTCAATGGACCAGGCCATCCGTTCCACCCGTCCGGGCGGTACCGTGGGATACGTCGGCTCTCCCAACGGCGGTTCGGAATTGCCGGTACGCCCGTTGTTCGGCAACAATATCGGCGTTCATGGCGGGGTGGCGCCAGTGCGCGGCTATATCGAGGAACTGCTCCCGGACGTGCTCTCCGGCGCCATCAACCCCGGCCGGGTGTTCGACCTGCAATTGCCGCTGGCGGACGTCGCCGCGGCGTACGCGGCGATGGATGAGCGGCGCGCCACCAAGGTGCTGTTGCGTCCCTGATTCCACCGAAGCGCCGGGGTTGTCAACCGTGCGCCGGTTCCAACCGGCGCACGGTCAACACGCTGGGCGCTCTTACCGGCTGCTGCAAGCGGCCGCAACGTCAGGATTTCGCAAGCAACTCGTCGAGACGCTCGTAACCCTCGGTCATCCCTCTCTCCATCCCACTCGCGATCATCCCCTGCGCGGCTTCGAGACTCGAGAACACGCTGCGGCCGGAGAGCCGGGTCCTGCCGTCGCCAAGATCTTCGAAGTGCATCGAGTCGAGGCTGACAACATCCGGAAAGCCCTCGTACTCGAAGGTCTGGACGGCGAACTCGTTTTCCCGCACGACATGGAAGACGCCGTGGAAGGCGTACACGTTGTCGCCATCCCTCTGCAGGTAGCGGTAGCTGCCGCCGGTGCGGAAGTCGTAGTGTTCGACTTCGGTGTCGTAGCCGCGCGGTCCGAGCCACTGCTTGATCAGGTCCGGCTCCGCGTGGGCTCGGAACACTGCTTCGACGGGAGCGTCGAACTCACGGGTGAACTCGATGAACGACTGGCCGGGTTCGGTCTTGATAGTCAGTGCGTTGGTCATTTTTCCTTCTCCTTCAGGTGTTCGAGAACGGCGTCGAGTCGGCGGTACTGCCGCTCGGCCGTGAGGCGATAGGTGTCGATCCAGGCGGTGAGTGCTTCGAGTGCGGCCGGATCGAGGTGGCAGGGCCTCCGCTGACCGTCCCGGGTGCGGGTGATCAGACCGGAGCCCTCCAGCACCTGGATGTGCCGCGACACCGCCTGCTTGGTGATCGCAAACGGCGCGGCGAGCTCATTGACCGTTGCCGGCCCACGCGATAGCCGGGCGACGAGTTGTCGCCGCACCGGGTCCGCGAGTGCCATAAAGGCACGGTCGAGTGCCTCCTCGGTGCGTCCATCCGTCAACATTAATCAACCTATTGTTTTATCAACCGTTTTGTTGATAACAAAACGGTAGATGGTTCGCGGGACCATGTCAAGGGTGAGTTACCGAAGGCGAGACTCAGGTCCCGGGTAATCGGTTGTAGTAATACTGCTAGCAGTATTACTTGCTAGGATGAGCGTATGAAGACGACTTTCGACCTCCCCGAATCGCTCGTGCAGGCGGTCAAGAAGCTCGCCCGGGAACGGAAGACGACCGCTCGCGCGATCGTTCAGCAGGCACTGGCCCGCGAGCTGTCGGACCAGGAATCGAAGGCGGGCTTTGTACTGACAGACGCGAGCGCGACGGGATGGGCGTCGCTGCGACCGGAGTATCGAGGCGTCTCGCTGCACGAACTCGTGCTGCAGTCGTACGACGAGCGGAGCTGAAGTCAATGCTTGCGGTCGATACGAACGTGCTGGTGTATGCATTCTTCGAGGACTCGCCTTTTCACGAGCCCGCGAGAGCAGCGATCGCCGAGTTGGCTCAGAGCCCGGCAGCGTGGGCAATTCCGTGGCCATGTGTGCACGAGTTCTACGCGGTCGTGACTAATCCGAAGATCTTCGCCGATCCGGAGTTGCCGGCGCGAGCACGCGCCCAACTCGGAGCATGGCTGGACTCGCCGTCGCTGCAACTGCTCGCCGAAACGAGAGAACACTGGGCCCAACTTGATGCGCTGCTCGAGTCCAGCCACGCCGTGGGCCCCACCGTGCACGACGCCCGGATTGCTGTGTTGTGCCTCACCCACGGAGTTTCGCAGTTGCTGACAATGGATCGGGACTTCAGCCGCTTCCCGGCGCTGAAGACACGCAGCATCCTGGCCCGATAAAAGAAGCGCACCGGGTGTCGGCGTGTCCCCACGCATCCTCGGCACAGCCGCCACACTCATGACGACCGCAGCCTCATCCGGCGCCTCTTCCGGCGTTCTCTGAGTCGGTCGAAGGGCGCGTTGCGCGAGAAGACCGGTCAGCACCTCGTGATACGCCGCGCACATCGCCCGGTTGCGCTCCGGGTTCGCGACGAGAGTCGCGGAGGCGTGCGCTCTACGAGGAGATTCGGCCGGATGCCGGCGTGTCGCGACCATTTTCGACGGCGTGTCGCCGCGCATCCTCGTTTGGCTCACCGTCTGGGGGTCTCGATAAGCTCGACCACCGGGGAGCCCCGACCACCGTGTCTCGACGGGCTCGACCAGCAGGGTCGATTGGGACGGAGCCCAATCGTCATTGGGGTATGTCGGCCATGCGATGTGGCCGGTACCGTACATACTCAGGAAGGAACTCCCATGCGATATTCATTGCTGATGCACTACCCCGAAATGACCGAGGCCGACCTCGGCGAGGACGTGTTGGCCGAAGGGAAGGCCGCGTTCGACGCCTACGCGAAGTCCCTCGACGCCGCAGGCGTGCTCGTCTCGGCAGAGGTCCTGCAACCTGTGGCCACGGCCACGACGCTCACCCTCCGCGAGGGGACGCCGAAGATCCAGGATGGCCCGTTCGCGGACACCAAGGAGCAACTCGGCGGCACCTTCGTCATCGAGGTGCCTGACCTGGATACCGCGCTCGCGTGGGCGCAGCAGTGCCCAGCAGCCCAGTACGGAGTCGTCGAAATTCGCCCGTCGGCCGTCTTCTTCCGTGACGGACAGTGGCACAGCACGGAAGGGGTACCGAGGGCACAGTGAGTGCGGCGCCCGCACAGAATCCAGACGCACAGGGTGCCCCGGCACGGGCCGAACAGGTGGCCCGTGCCGCTTACGGGCGTTTGCTGGCACTGCTCGCCGCGCCCACCGGCGACATCCCCGCTGCCGAGGACGCATTGCAGGATGCCTTCGTGCAGGCGTTGACCACCTGGCCGGTGACCACTGTGCCAAACAATCCGGAAGGCTGGTTGTTGACCGTGGCACGTAACCGCCTCCGCGATCGCTACCGATCCGCGGCACACCGCGCGTCGACGCGGTTGGCGGACCACGACGTCGCGTCGCCCGACGAGGTCATGCTCGGCGAATTCGACCCGGAGTCGATTCCGGACAAGCGGCTCGAGTTGTTGTTCGTCTGCGCGCATCCGGCGATCGATCCGCACCTCGCTGATGCTGCAGACGGTGCTGGGTCTCGAAGCAGCGCAGATCGCCACCGCGTTCGCGGTGCCTGCGCCGGCCATGGCGCAACGTCTGGTTCGGGCGAAGCGGCGCATCCGGGATGCGCGCGTCCCGTTCGTGGTGCCGACGCGCCAGGACATGCCGACCCGGCTGCACGCGGTGCTGGAAGCGATCTACGGCGCCTATGCGATCGACTGGATACTTGTCTCTGGTGAGAGCGTGCGCGAGTCGCTGTCGGGGGAGGCGCTCTACCTGGCATCCACGCTGGCGGTGCTGCTGAGGGATGAGCCGGAGGCGTTCGGGCTGGCCGCGCTGATTGCGTTCTCGCTGTCCCGTGCGAATGCCAGGATCGTCGACGGCACGTATGTTCCGCTCGACGAACAGGACACCGGTCGCTGGGACGTCGGGCTGATCGTCCGCGGCGAGGCGTGTCTGCGGCGCGCGCAGTCGCTGGATAGCATCGGTCCGTTCCAGCTGGAGGCGGCCATCCAATCGGTGCACTGCGCACGGGCGACCACCGGCTCGACCGACTGGGCGACCTTGCGGACGCTCCACGAGGCTCTGGTGCGACTCGCCCCGACTCCCGGGTCGCGGATCGCGCTCGCTGCGACCATCGGTCAGCTCGACGGCCGTACGCCGGGCTGGGCGCGCTCGACCGTGTTACCGACTCCGGCGCGCAACACTTCCAGCCGGCCTGGGCGACGCGGGCGCACCTGCTCGCCGAAGCCAGCCGGTGGACCGACGCCGAGGTGGCCTACGACACCGCGATTTCGCTGACTACCGACCCGATCGTTCGGGCGTACCTGAATCAGAGAAAGCGCGCGTTGGCCACCTCCGCGCTGAGGACAGCGAGACGAGATCGGTGATCGGCGGCTACGCCTGCTGCTGGCCCACGGCGAATCGCACGGAGCCGTCGCCGTCCAGTTGCGCATCGAGCACCTTGTCGGAGAGCACGGCAGCGGCCCGTTCCTCAAGAAAGACGCGAGCCCCGGCATCCTCCACCACCTGATCGGTGGGCTCCGGAGTCGGCGTCAGTTCGACCTTGAGGCTACCGGTGGTGTCATCGGCAGTGCTGATGCGAAGCCCGGTGTCGTCCGACACTGCGGTCTGATCCGTGAGGTTCTTGATAGCGGTGCTGGCGTTGTCGGTGAGCGTAAGCATAAGGTCTCCTTTGGGTTTTTTGATATGAAGTACTCGAGTTTTCTCCCGTTGGGGACGTCATTCAAGCTCACGCCGGTATTGTGCGGGAGTTCCCACGTAAGACACCGCTCCCTGCCAGGGTTCGCGCTCAGCGGTGTGGAAATCGCGGCGACTCTGACGACTGCCGGATCGAGCCGTGGTATCAAGGGCAGGTGGACAGTGCGGACAGCGTCGGTGACAAACGAGAGCAGGTAGAAGCTGCTGCCCGGGACGCCACCAACAGCCGCCCAGCCCGGGTGCTGGCGCGCGGCGGCCTTGTAGCCAGCGGCGTCGTCCACATTTTGATCGGCGCCATCGCGATCAGCGTCGCCCTCGGCCTGCGCGGGCGCGCCGACCAGTCTGGGGCTCTGGATGCTGTAGCAAACGTACCTGGCGGCACGATCGTGCTGTGGGTCGCGGTTGTGGCGCTCCTCGGTCTCGCCGCGTGGCAATGGACCGGGCCGGTGTCGCCGCGTCCGAAGCGGGTGATGCCCACCAAGGTGCGGGACAGGTTCAAGTCGGTGGGATTCGTGGCGGTGGCCCTGGCCGCTCTCATATTCGCCGCGGGACGGCACTCGAACACCGCCAAGTCGGCACACACGGTGAGCTCCTGGCTGATCGAGCTTCCGGGCGGGATTTTCGTGCTGATGGCGGTCGGAGCCGCCGTGGGCTCCGTCGGTGTGACCTTCGCTTATCGCGGCATTTCTCGGACCTTTCGCGAAGATATCACTCCGCCACCCGGCCCCGCCGGTGCAGTCGTGGTGGCACTGGGAGTGATCGGTTACACGGCCAAGGGCCTCGCACTCGTCATCATCGGCTCACTGTTCATCGCGGGCGCATTGCTGGGCGATTCCAGTTGGGCGACCGGGCTGGATGGTGCTCTGCGCTACCTCACAACGCTGCCGACCGGTGTGTGGCCGCTGTTCTTCATCGCCGGTGGCTTGATCGCACACGGCCTCTACCTGGGCGCCCGCGCTGTGTATCTGCGGCGCTAGTCACTCGAGGGCACGCGTAGCGAACAGCAAAGTATCCACCGCGATTGCTGCCCCGTCGCCCGAGCCTTCCGGATCCACACCGGAGTCGCGAAAGATCTGCTCACTGCGCTCAATCCGCAGCCCGGCGGCGCAGCTTTCGAGCAACTCCCGGGAATAGAGGATATCGGCGTCGTTCGGGCCCGGCGCGCCCGAGGCGAGGTTGTCTTTGTCATGACCGAGCACGAGCAGACACCCTCCCGGCACGACCCAGGATGCTGCCGTGCGCAGCACGCTCCGGATCTCGACCTCGGGAAGATGCAGGTAGGTGACGACGACGAGATCGAACGACGCGGCGGGTTGATAGCTGCGCGCATCCGCGACGACCCACTGCACCTGCGCACCGAGCCGATGCGCACGCTGCCGCGCGAGCCGGATGCCTTCGGCGGAGAAATCGACGCCCGTCGCGTCCCAGCCGCGTCGCGCGAGAAAGATCGCGTTCCGGCCGTCGCCGGTGGCCAGGTCGAGTGCACGCCCGGGGTGGAGCGCCTCAATCAGCTCTTGTACTGCCTGGTGCGGCGCACCCGACCAGAGGCGGCCGGCCGAGTTCGCAGATGCTGCCCGATACCGCTCATCCCACGTGTCAGAATCCATTTCACCCTTTCGACGCGGCGGTGTGCCCCCGTGACAGGCTTCTCGCCGTGCTTCAAGCATGTCGCATTAACATCGGCGCATGACCGCAGCCGTCATCCTCGTGCACGGATTGCGCACCTCCGCGACCATGTGGCGACAGCAGGTCGCAGGCCTTGAGGCGCGCGGCATTCCCGCCGTGGCCATCGATTTGCCCGGTCACGGTCACCGCATCGGCGAGCGGTTCACCCTCGAGGGCGCCCACCGGACGATCGATGAAGCCGTCGCCAGCGCGAGCCGGTCCGGCATCCATCCCTACCTGTGCGCCTTCTCGCTCGGCGGCTACCTGGCGATCGATTGGGCCGGGACCCACCCCCATGAGATCTCAGGGTTGCTCGCCGCGAGTTGCGGCACCGAGCCGAACCGTGTGGTACTCAACGGGTGGCGGCTGCTGGCCCGATGTATCCATGCGCTCCCTGACCGGGGCAGAGCACTCAACGACTTCGCCGTGCGGATGTTCGTACCACCGTCCGGTGCGGCCGATGTGCTCGCCGGCGGCGTGGCACTGGAGGTGATGGACGACGTGCTGAGCGAACTGCGCGCGGTGACGCCCGCGCGCAGCCTGGCGCGGGTCGACGTGCCGGTCGTCTTCGTCAACGGCCAACTCGATCACTTCCGGTTGCACGCGCGTCGCTACCTGGCAGCCACGGGCAACGGACGCCTCGTGACCCTGCCCCGCACGACCCACATGGTCAGCGTGGTGCGGCCTGGGGAGTTCACCAGGATTCTGCTCGAGGCCTACGACAATGCGACCGCCCGATCAGCAGCCGCGTGAAGCCGCGTTAACGCCTGAAGCGTCTGCCCGTGATCGAATCGACCGTCACGCAGACGTAATTCCACTTGTCGGTCGGATGATCGGCCTCCAGATCAAGCACGCCGGACTCCTCGATCTCGCGGTCCATCATCACGCGGCGTCCCCTGCCGTGCACGACGACGCTCCAGCGCACCCGCCCGGAGTGCTCGTCCGCCTCGAAAGCAACCCTGTCGTTGGAGGCTATTTCCATGAGCTTGGAACCGGGTCCGGTTCGGAAGTAGATCGCTCCCTCGTGGATGAGGAAGTTGACCGGAAACACATCGAGGAGAAGTTCGCCGGTTACCGCGTCGACCACTGCAGTGGCGAGCCGTCCGATGGGTACGGTGACCAACAGCCGCCAGCACTCTTTGGCGGAAAGGTCCTCGACCTCGTGGTCGGAGTGAGCTGTCATGAGCGTGATCCCTTCAGTGCGTGGCCGTGGTCTGCACCAGGCTGAATTCGATCAGGCTCTTGGCGGTGTCGACGAGAGACTCTTCCGGCGATCGGGGCGTCCAGCCGAGAACGCGTCGTGCTTTCTCGTTCGAGCCGTTCATGGGATGCCCCAAACGCCCGGCGACGTCCCTCAGCGACGGATCAACCAGGGCCGCCAGCCTCACCAACCAGTTGGGCAGCACTCGGGTCGGCACGCCAGCGGCGGCAACGCCCATCCGCGATTTCAGCACGCGAGCCATCTCAGGCAGCGCCATGAACTCGCCGGCAACGGCAAGAAATCGCTCACCGCGGGCGGCGGGATCGGTCATCGCGCGAAGGTGCAGGTCGGCGACATCGCGCACGTCAACGATTCCGAAGGTGGTCTTGGGCAGACCGGGTAAGGATCCGGACAGCAGCCGCCGCACCAGCTCGATCGAGGTGGAGAGGTTGCGTCCAAGCACGGGACCAAGGATGCCGACGGGGTTGACCACCGCCAGTTCCAGGGTGCCACCCTCGCGGGCGATGAAGTCCCACGCGGCACGCTCGGCGAGCGTCTTCGACTTCACATAGGCGCTGACGTGGCCGGTCGGATCGGTCCAGTCCGATTCGGTATACGGGCTGTCCTTGGGCAGGGTGCCGTATCCGATCGCCGCGAACGACGACGTTAGCACGAGCCGCTTCACGCCGGCATCTCGAGCCGCGCGCAGCACCCGCAGCGCTCCCTCTCGCGCAGGAACGATGAGGTCGTCCTCGTCCTTGGGCTGGCGCCCAGGGAATGGTGACGCAACGTGAAGCACGTAGTCGCATCCCGCAACCGCCTCACGCCAGCCGTCGTCGGAGGTGAGGTCGGCGGCAACGAACGAGAGCGACTCCCCCGGGTCCGACCCGACGGTGGCGAGCATCCGGCGCACCTCGGGTTCCCTCGCGAGCGACCGAACGGTTGTGCGGACGCTATACCCGGCATCCAGCAATGGAAGGGCGCAGTGGGCGCCCAGGAAACCAGAACCGCCGGTGACCAACACCAAACCACCGCTCATGCGTGCCTCCTTGGTTTCCCGGTCAACCCACGCCGTCAACGTCGCTCCTGGCGAGCGTTGAGCCGACGAGACGGTTGAGCCCGTGAACTTGACGAACGATCACCTCGGATGGGGTTGCGCGCCAACTTACCGCAACGAGCGCAAGAACTCCCTCAAGTGGGCTGTGAGCAGTTCGGGTTCCTCGTGCGGTGCTTCAAATCGCAGATAGCTCACGACGTGCCCCACGCCTGCCGCGTGTGGGTCACGAGGTAGCGGTGCATGCGCCGTCGGAGCCGTTCCAGTACCGCCGCCTCAAGATCGCCCGCTCGATCTGCGTCCACAGGGTGGTGGTCGCCAGGTAGAGTGTCGCCGCCAGCGGAACAAACGCCGCGAAGATCACGGAGGCGAACGGGAGCCAACTGAGCAGAAGTGTGGTACCGGCAGCGGGCACGGCGCCCCTCACCGGCATCGCCACCTGCAGCGCGATGCGGCGCGATGCCCACGCGATGCCGGCCATGACCGCGAAAAGCGCACCGAAGGTGGCTAGCCCGGGCCAGAGTGCTCCGGATGCGATGAGGTGCACGAAGGAGATGCCGAGCGGTGTTCCGAAAAGGTGCTCGATGAGCAACGCGTTTGCGTGGCCGTCCACTGTGGTGCGGAGAAAGAGGGCATACACGAGCGAAAGCACCGGCGCCTGCGCGAGCATCGGCAGCGTGCCGGCAAACATCGACGTGTTCTCACCCCGGTACAGCTCGAATGTTTTCTGTTGCAGCAGTTGTGGGTTGTTCTTGTAGCGACGCCGCAGTTCCTGCAGCTTGGGGGTGAGGCGACGCCGAGCCGACTCCGCCTTCACCTGGGAGATCCCGACGGGGATGAGGACGGAGCGCACCAGCACGGTGAGCACGACGACGGCAATCGCAGCAGCGGCGGTGCCCGCGATCGGGGTGAACAGTGCGGCCAGAGCCTGAACAGCCGCGTAGGCGACAGTGAGAAGCCCGGCGATGGGGGCAAATGAAAACGGGTCCACGAGAAGAGTCCTTGCAGTAGAAGGGGATGGGGTGACCATGTGGCCACGCGGCATCCGACCCCCACTGAAGCGTGGAGCGTCGAGGAGTTACGCGGCCGGTGCCGCCTGCGAAGGTGCTCTCGTGCGCGAACGTCCGGCGGTGCACGGGTGCGACGGCGCCGGCATGGCACTCAGCGCCTCCCGGTGCGCGTGCGCACGATGCCCGACGACCATCTCGCGCGACCCGATCACTGTTGCGGCGTACCGCACCGCAACAATTGCGGCGATAGCGACCGCGGCGATGCTCGTCACGAGCAGCGAGGTGGGAGCGACCTGCGCGACGGCGAACGCGACGACGAGCACGGTCATTGCCATGACCATCCGTTCGTGCAGGGCGCGCATTTAGGATTCTCCAGGAGCTATCGCATCGGGCTCTGGCTCGACACTACAACACAGGGGTGGGTGTTCCCCCGGGAAAACGCAGCGGCCAGGGAGTGCAACCGGAGGTCGCGGGTAGTGCGACACTGGCCGGGTGTGGCCTGGCGGATGTCCAGGTCAGACCAGACTGCTCCCACCGTCGACACCGATAATCTGTCCGGTGACGTACGACGCCCGCGCCGAGATCAGGAACGCGACCAGGTCGCCGAGTTCGCGGGGCTGACCATAGCGTTCGAGCGGGATTCCCGCTTCGGCCGCGGCCCGCACCGCGTCGACTGAACTGCCGGAACGCGCTGCGCTTTTCGCGTCCAAGTCCTCAAGGCGCGCCGTGTTCAAGCGGCCGGGCGCCACCCCGTTGATGCGAATCTGCGGCGCTAGTTCAACGGCGAGGCTTCTCACCAGTCCGGCGAGCCCGGGACGCAGAACGTTCGAGGTTGTGAGTCCGGCGATCGGCCGGTGAACCGATGACGAGAGGATAACAGCGATCGCCGGTGCGACACCTGACCTCAACTCGACAACTGCGTGCTGCAACAGCCGGATGGTGCTCAGCAGCGTGCCGCCAATGGCCGACTGCCACGTTGCCTCGTCCAGGCTGTCGAAATCGCCGGCCGCTGGGCCTCCGGAGTTCACGAGAACCGCGTCGAGTCCGCCCAGCGCGCGAGTTGCCTCCTCGACGGCGCGGCGGGGGCCGTCGGGATCGGACAGGTCGGCCGGCACGGCCTCCGCGCCGAGCCGCGCGGCGGCGTCCGCGAGCCGTGGCGTGTCGCGGGCGTTCAGCGCCACGCGCGCGCCCTCGTCTACCAACGCTTGCGCAACGGCGAAGCCGAGGCCGGAGCTGCCTCCGGTCACCAGCACGCGCTTGCCTTCGAGGTCCAGATTCATGGTGTCCTTTGCGATCGAGAGCTGTGGTTCCCTCTGACTTTATCGCCGCCCACGATGCCGCACCGTCGGGAAAGGGAGCGGGAATCCTCACGGCAGAGGACGATGATGACATGCATTCGAGGCTAGCTATTGTGGTCGGCTGATGCCCGGCCTGGTTGACGTCGCCCGCGAGCTCTACGCGCTCACGCCCGATGAGTTCACGGCCACCCGAAATAGGCGGGCCGCGGACGCCCGCACGCACGGCGAGAAGGAGCTGGCGGCAAGCATCCGTTCGCTGCGGAAGCCGTCGACGGCAGCGTGGGCGGTGAACCTTCTCGTACGTGAGCAGTCCGAGGCGATCGGCCAGCTGCTCGAACTCGGCCGGACGCTCCGGGCGGCACAGGCGGAGCTCGACAGTGACGCGCTGAGACAGTTAAGCGGACAGCGCCGGGTGCTGGTCGGCGCCCTGGGCAAGCAGGCCGCGGCGCTCGCGAAGCGCTCAGCTCACCCGATTGGCGAGGCCGCGGTGACGGAAATCGAGAACACTCTGAACGCCGCGATGGCGGATGCCGGTGCCGCCGCCGCGCTGAAGACGGCGCGGCTGACGCGGGCACTGGATTCCATCGGGCTCGAGGCCGTCGACCTCACCGACGCGGTGGGGGCGCCCGAGGAAGTCTTGCTCGACGCAGCGGCGGAGGCTCCGAAGCGGCCCGAGCGCATCCGGCCATCAAAGCGGCAGCTGGCCGAAGCACAGCAGAAGGCCTCGGATGCCGCTCGTCGCGCCAAGGATGCAACGGCGGAACTGAAGGCCGTCGGTGCGCGCTTCGACGAGTCTGTCCGCCACCGGCATCAAGTCGTAGCGGAACTCGACGAGCTGAAAGCCGAGGTGACAGCTCTCGAGGAGCAGCTTTCGGCCACGGATCGCGATGCGAAGCAGCTCGAACGGGAGGCGGACAAGGCGGAACGGTCCGCGGAGGAGGCCAAAGCTGCGGCGGAGCGCGCGCAGGGACGGCTGGACGCCCTGGAGTAGAAGCGGCCGGCTGCCCAGCCAACACTGCGCCGGCGGCGAGCAGAATATATGCCATGATCAACGGCTACACAGCGGAACAGCTCAGGGCGGCAGAAGACCCGCTTCTTGCCACAGGAGTATCCCGAGCGGAATCAATCCGAACGACGGATCGGTGCCCCCGTCGAGAACCTCAGGGACCGCTGCAGAGCTGCTGGCCGGGTGGGTGGTGTTGATCGCCATCGGACTCGGACCGGAACAGGAGAAGATGGTCCCGGTCATCCGCAGTGCAGGCGGCGAGTCCCCGCCCGCGCCGATGCGCGCAGGTCAGACTGGCACTAACGAATTCCCGTCGAACTGAGAAGAGGAATGGATGCCTGAGCCCAAAGAAGAACGCGTCGCCGTCTATATCGACTTCGACAACATCGTGATCTCCCGGTATGACCAGATCCACGGGCGCGGGCACTTTCTCCGCGAGCGCGTGCGTGCCGCCACCGCAGAGTCTTTGCAGTCCAACAGTGAGCTTGCGCGCCGTCTGCGCGACGCGACCGTGGATGTCGGTGCTGTGCTGGACTTCGCCTCGTCGTTCGGATCGATCGTGATCAGCAAGGCCTATGCCGACTGGTCGATCGAAGTGAACGCGAGTTACAAGGGTCAGCTCACCGAACGCGCTGTCGACCTGGTGCAGCTCTTCCCCACTGTGCGATCGATGAAGAACGGGGCAGACATCCGTCTCGCCGTCGATGTCGTCGAGGATCTTTTCCGGCTCCCCGACCTGACTCACGTTGTCATCGTTGCGGGCGACTCTGATTACATTGCGCTTGCCCAGCGCAGCAAACGGCTGGGGCGCTATGTCGTCGGCATCGGGGTTGCCGGCTCCACCAGCACCCTGCTCGCGGCGGCGTGCGACGAGTTCGCCGACTACGACGCCTTGCCAGGCATTTCCGACGAGGAGGAGGGGATCGACTCCGAGGAAACGCCAGCGCCCCAGCCGGATGCGGAAGAACCGGCGACGGAGTCCTCGGAGACGCCGACGCGAACGGATGCCACAAAACGTGCTGCGGTGACGACCGTTGGCGCCCAAAGCAGGAGAGCCAGGCAGGCTGCGCAGCAGGCGGCGTCACAACTTTTGATCCGCGCGCTTCGATTGCTGCATGCCAAGGACGATTCGGAGTGGGTGGGAAGTTCGAGCGTGAAGAACCAGATGCTGAGGATGGACCCGTCGTTCCAGGAGTCTGCTCTCGGATATAAGAACTTCACCAGCTTTGTTGCGGCACGAGGCAACATCGCAGAATTGCGCGAAGAAGGTGTGCAGCGCAAGCTGCGACTTCGGCCCACTCAGGTGGCGAAGAAGTAGAAGCTGGTTCCTGACCGACTCCCGAGTCCAGGCTGGCACGGTTTTGCGCCGCGTGCGCGGGCGACGTAGTCTCCCACCGTGCCCCGCAAATCCCCTAACTCCTCTGCAGATTCCATGCCGGGTCTGTTCAGCCGCGACTTTCTATGGGCCACAATCGGTACTGTTTCGCTCTGCTTCCTGGCGGCGTTCGAATCACTGGCGGTGACGACCATCATGCCCGTCGTCAGTGCCGAACTGCACGGAGCGAGCCTCTACGCACTCGCGTTCTCCGGGCCGTTGGCCACGGGCATCATCGGCATGGTGGTCGGCGGCAACTGGGCAGACCGCATCGGTCCGACAGTGCCGCTCTACGCGTCGGTTGCCGCGTTCATCGTGGGCCTTCTGATCGCGGGAACGGCGACCAGCATGGTCGCGCTCGTGGCCGGCCGCCTGGTGCAGGGACTCGGTGCGGGAGCAATGATCGTCGCGCTTTATGTCGTGGTGGCGCGCGCGTTTCCGGCACGGTTGCATCCGTCGATCTTCGCCGGCTTCGCCGCAGCATGGGTTATTCCGTCCCTGATCGGACCGGTTGCCGCCGGCGCTGTCACCGAGGTGTGGAGCTGGCACTGGGTGTTCCTCGGGGTGGTCGGCTTGGTGCTCATTGCGATGGCGATGGTCGTTCCGGCCATGCATAGCCTTTCGGGGCCAGCCCGGTTCGGGGATTCGGATGCGGTGGGTGAACCGGCAATGGTGCCATGGTCGTTCGGTCGGATTCTGTGGGCGGTGGTGGCCGCGCTGGCGGTCCTCGGACTCAGTCTGCTCTCCAAGATTCCGGCGGTCGGCGGTCTGCTGGCCGGACTGGCGGTGGTGATGGCGATCGTGGCGGTGCGTCCGCTCGTTCCGCGGGGCACCCTCACTGCCAGGCGCGGCCTGCCCAGCGTGATCCTCACCCGGGGCGTCATCGCCGCGTCGTTCTTCGGCGCCGAGGTGTACCTGCCATACCTGCTCATCGACCACTACAACTTTTCCGCCACCCTCGCCGGACTGGCACTGACCCTCGCCGCATTGGCCTGGGCGAGCGCATCCTGGCTGCAAGGCCGCCTGGCCGGCCGATTGACTCACGCGGGGAGCATCCGAATCGGCAGCTCCATAGTCGCTGCCGCGATCGCGTTCACGTTCGCGACGGCCCTGTGGGGACTGACCCCGATCGTGGCGATCGTCGGTTGGGGTGTCGGCGGGGCCGGCATGGGACTAATGTACCCGCGCACCAGCGTCATGACGCTGGCACTGTCGACCAGTGAGAACCAGGGCTTCAATTCCTCGGCACTGTCGATCTCGGACTCGCTGGGCGCCTCGCTTGCGCTGGCCACCACGGGCATCGTTTTCGCGGGGTCTTCCTTTGCCGGCGTTTTCGCGTTCGCCGGCGTAATCGCCGTGGTCGCCATAGTGTTGAGTTCGAGGATCGCCCCGAACCGACCGGCTGATGCGCGCGTCGAGGGGGCTGTCGAACCGGGAGTGGCAGGAGCGTGACGATGTCGACAGAGACTCCGCGTCCGCCACGGCGCCGTTGGATCAGGATCTCGGTGTGGCTCGGCGTGGCGCTCGGCGCGATTGCGGCAGCGATGGTCGTCGTGATCCTCAGTCAGGCGTCCACCGGGCCGACGCAAACGCAGGCGGCCGTCCCGTCGCCGTCCCGGTTGGCGCAGCCGCCGCCCAGCCCGTCGCCCACGGTTCCTCCGGCCCCGGCCAAGCCAACCCAAACCGATTTAGCCGGCGTCCCGCTCGCCTTTTATGACGCCGTTATCGGCCCGCTGCTGGATTCGTCGACGATCACGCCGGTGAACCAGTGGAAGCTGGCAGTGCCCATCGATCCGCTGGTCGCGCTCTACTCCACACCGACCCCGGATGCGACCCCGATCGCTGCACTCGGTTCAACGGTCCCCACGGTGAAGACTCCGACAGTGGTTGCGGTGTACGGGGTGAGCGGGGACATGATTCTAGTGTCGACACCGTCGCGCAATGCCGCTCCTGGCCCCGGGCCGGCTCCGGGCAGCACGTTTGCGTGGGCACGCACGGCTGACTTCACCGTGTCTGCCGCTCCTCACGCGGTGATGGTCGACAACGCGAACTCCACGATCTCGATCGTGTCTGCCTCTGGCGAGGTGTCCACGTCGGAATCGGCCCGGCTCGGCACACCGAACGATCCGACGCCCGCCGCGACAGCGACGTACATCGAGTCCATTTACGTGGACAAGTCGTTGGCGTACACCCGCGGTAATCCGATCGCGCTTACCGGTGCGCATTCCTCGACGCTGATCGAGTACGGCGGGAACTCGGCACTCACGGCGATCCACTATTACCCGTCGACGACGGGGCTATCCCACGGCTGTGTGCGGGTATCCGCCGAAATGACGAAGGCTCTCGCGGCATTGCCCATCGGAACGCCGGTAATTTTCAGTTAGTGCGTCGCGTCGCCAGCCGGGCCAGGTCCATGCGGTTCGAAGTGCCGGTCTTGCGTAGCAGATTGGAGATGTGCGAACTCACGGTTTTCTCGCTGATCACGAGGGTGCGGGCGATCTCGCCGTAGGTGCGGCCCGCGATGACGTGAGTGAGTATTTCCCGCTCGCGTGACGTCAGGCCAGGGATCGTCCCCGCCTCCGGCGCGTGTTCGGCGACCCGGTCCAAGGTGATCCGGGCGCTTGAGGCGAGAACGGTCAGGTTCGACACCAACGGCGCCGCTTCAAGCTCCTCAGACAGCTCCAGCCCGCGGCGGAGCACGGATGTCGCCTGTGCGCGGTGGTGATTCCCCCGGGTCAACAACGCCTCGGCGCCGCGCCAACACGCGTACGCCTCCTCCCAGGCGAGCATCCCGGCCCGGCACGCGTCGGCCGCGCTCAACCACTGCGCACCGTTGTCGGCAGAGCGACGGGCCCGCCCGACCTCGGCGGCGTACAGCCGGTCCAACGCTTCGATCTGCCGCTCCCAGTGTTCGGTGGACTCACCGAAGTCCCTGATGACGCTCGGGAACCGCTCGACGAGCTCATCCACCGATTCCACGAGCTTCGCGGTGTCCTCTCCGGTATCCCGCGCCCGATCGATCTGGTCACTCAGTGCCCGGGCGGCCAGGGGTATCAGCCATTCGCACATCGTCGGGGGCGTCCCCGCTGAGGTCGCGCCTGCCATCGCCGACGCGTAGGCTGACCGCGGCTTGCCCGCCGCCAGCAGCACCTCGGCCCGAATGGCATCGAAATCGAACGCAAGGAAATCGGTCGTCTGCGCAAACAGTTCGTCCGCACGCGCCAAGTGCGCCGCCGCCTCCTCGTGTCGTCCCTGCCAAGCCGCGAGCCGGGCGGCCGTGAGTCGGGCACTGGCATCCGCCAGAGGGCCCGGATCGGATCCGAGCACCACCCGCAACCGCTGCACGCACTCGCGCCAATTCCCGATCGCGAGGAGTGCGCTGGCCTCGTCCGCGGAGAGTTTCGCGATGTACACATGCGGCGCGCCGAGGGCGATCAGCTCCTCACGCCGCTGCCGCATCCGATTCGCATAGAGCGAGCTCGCCCACGTCTCTTGCGCGTTGGCCTCCCACAGCGCTGCGTGAACGAAGGCCCAGAAGTCGCGGGCTTGAACCGATGCTTCCAGTGCCTTCAGGGCATACGCGCTCCCTCGGCTCGCATGCTTATCGATAATGGCGACCATGGCGTTGGCCGTGAGCGCGTAGGAGAGGGCACGCGGGTTCCCCGCCGCTGTGGCCGCGACCAGTGCCCGCTCGGCATGCACTGCGGCATCCGGTCCGTTCTGCCATAGCTCGGCGTGCGTCAATTCGGCGAGCGCGAGCGCGTGCTGCCAGCTCTGCGGCTGGACCGACGAAATCCGTACCGCCTCGTGCATGTCCGACACCGAGATGAACGCACGTCCCGTGGAAAAGCGCAAGTGCATTCGCCGCACCAGGAGTTCCGTCACCTCCAGCGGGGAGGCTTCTGCATCCAGAATGTCAAGCAGAGCGTCGACTGCGTCCAGCTCCGTGTCAATGGCGCCGCTCTCGGCCGCTACGCCGCGCAGTCGGTTCAGAAGGTCGAGAGTGCTCTCCGCCGCATTGGGAAGCTGCGATCTCAGTGCCACCGCACGCCGCAACAGTCGCAGCATCTCGGAAACACCACCCACCGCGCCGACCGCCCCGGCCGCACGCAAAGCCCATTTGTATGCCGGGATGAGGTGTTTCGCCTGGAAGTGGTGATCGGCAACAGACACCATCATCGCCACTTCGGGCGTCGGCAGCGCAGCAATAAGCCGCTCCAGGCGGCCGGCGAAGTCGGAGTGCCGGCGTTGGCGCTCATCCTCGGTGAGTCCCTGCTCCAGCACCTCGGCATTCATCGGGTGGTGGAACCAATACGTCCCCGCAGCGGCGAGATCAAGGATTCCCTCATCGACGGCCTCCCGCAGCATCCGTTTCACCTCGGCCTCGGTTGCGCCGGTGATGTCTTCGAGGTCCCGAGGGCGAGTCGGCATGCCACCCGCCGCCACAATCTGGGTGAGTTCCCGCGACCCCCGGGACAGGCGGCGCCAGGACTGCAGGACGGCCGATTTGAGGTCCGCAGGAAGCGTGGACGGCAGGTGCCGGGCATTCGGGGCCAGTCCCGACACGACCAATTTGTTGAGGTAGGAATTGCCGCGGGTGTGGGTGAAGACCTCCTCCACGAGCGATTGGTGCGGTGGGGCACCCAGCACGGCGGCGATTTGTTCCCCCGTCGCGACGCGGTCGAGTGGGCCGAGCGTCAGTTGCCGGATGCGCGGCAGGCGGCGGACGTCGGCCAGCCACCGTTGCAACGGGTGGTCGTCACCGACTTCGCCGCCGCGAATGGTGGCGATGACGGCGAGCCGACGGTCGGCCGGTCCGGCGATGACATACATCAGCACGTCGAGGGTGCTCCGATCGGCCCAGTGCAGGTCGTCGATGACGAGAATGACTGGCCGCGCTGCGCACAGCTCCTCGAGCCAGGCGTCGAATTCGACCGGGACATAGGAGAACGCATCCACCTCGTCCAGGAATCTGGGTCGCGGTATCCCGTCCGCTGCCGGGATCCCACGCACCGCGGATCGCAGCGCGAGAAACGGCACCGTCATGGAGGACAGTGGCAGACACGTTCCGGTGAGGATGACGGCCACCGATTTGCCGCAGGGCTCCGCCGCGGCCCGAGTACATGCCTCCCGCACCAGGGCAGTCTTCCCCACGCCGGGGTCTCCGGTGATCAGAAGCGTTCCCGCCGTGCCAGCGTCTACCGTGTCGACAAACGCGCCGACAGCACCCAGCTCGACGCTGCGCCCAACGAGAACCGGGCCGATCCCCTCCGCGGCAGCGGCCATTCGTCCAGTGTCCCACCGATCCGGGCCCCCGGTCAGTTCAAAAACCAGGGTTTCCGTACCAAACCTGAGGAGTACCCCCCATGCGGCCGAGGTGTCTATCGGAGGAACGTGAGCGAATCAGGTATTCCCCGTTCGAAAGGCACGATCATGAACACGACACATCCGGCTCGGCGTTCGGCCGTCATCGCTTTGTCGGCCATCCTCCTTGCGGTTTCCAGCCCTGCCGTGGCGCAACAGGATCCCGGCACAGCCAGCGGCCCGTCCCCCACGCAGAAGTCCACGCATTGCCCGCTGACGCGAGTCGGCACGCAGTTCGTGCGCTGCGACGACCTCACCGGAGCCGGGGCGCCAGCGCCGGCGTTTGTTCCAGAGGGGTGACTATCGCGGTTTCGATACGCGGCCTCGTTCCTCGGTCGGCAACGGGGCCCGCTCAGGTCACTTCTACTGCGCGGCACGCTCCAGCACGAGTTCGCGCACGCGCGCGGCATCCGCTTGGCCGTGCATAGCCTTCATCACCGCACCGATGACGGCACCGGCAGCCTGCACCTTGCCATCGCGGATCTTTGCGAGCACATCGGGTTGCGCGGCCAGTGCCGTGTCGATTGCGGCGATCAGGGGTCCGTCATCCGATACCACCTTGAGACCGCGTTGCGCGACCACTTCGGGTGGGGTGCCTTCGCCGGCGATGACGCCCTCGAGCACCTGCCGCGCCAGCCGGTCGGTGAGCGTACCCGCCTCAATCAGAACAATGAGCTCGGACACGTGCTCCGGAGACACCAAGGATGATGCATCCACTCCACGGGCGTTTGCGATGCGGGCTATTTCCCCGGTCCACCACTTGCGTGCCTTGGCGGGCGCCGCTCCCGCCGCAACCGTCTCTTCGAGTTCGACCAGCAGTCCGGAGTTGACGACGTCCTGGAACTCCAGATCGGAGAAGCCCCACGCTTCCTTCAGCCTGCGCCGACGCACGGTCGGCTTCTCCGGCAGAGCCGCCCGCAATTCCTCGATGAGTTCCGCCGAGGGCTGCACGGGCAGCAGGTCGGGCTCGGGGAAATACCGGTAGTCGTCGGCGTCGCTCTTCGGCCGGCCGGCCGCAGTCGTGCCGGTGTCTTCGTGCCAGTGCCTGGTCTCCTGGGTGATGGTGCCGCCGGCCGCGAGAATCGCCGCCTGCCGCTGGATCTCGTGTCGAATGGCACGTTCGACACTGCGCAGTGAGTTCACGTTCTTGGTCTCGGTGCGGGTACCAAGGATGCCGGACCCGCGCGGCGACAGGGAGATGTTCGCGTCGCAGCGGAGGTTTCCGCGCTCCATTTTGGCCTCGGAGATCCCCAGCGCCACGACCATGTCGCGGATCGTCGAGACGTACGCCTTCGCGAGCTCCGGGGCATCCGCTCCGGCTCCGTAAATAATTTTCGTGACAATCTCGACCAGTGGCACACCGGCGCGGTTGTAGTCGACGAGGGAATAGTCGGCGCCCTGGATGCGCCCGGTTGCGCCGCCGATGTGGGTCAGCTTGCCGGCATCCTCCTCCATGTGCGCACGTTCGATCGGGATCTGGAACAACCGGCCATCGGTCAGTTCGACCTCGACCTCACCGTCGAACGCGATCGGCTCATCGTACTGGCTGATCTGGTAGTTCTTCGCCAGATCGGGGTAGAAGTAGTTCTTACGGGCAAAGCGGCTAGACGGCGCGATCGAACAACCGAGCGCCAGGCCGAGGCTTATCGAGTACTTGACCGCTTGCTCATTGACCACGGGGAGAGAACCGGGCAAGCCCAAACAGACCGGGGTGACGTTGGTGTTGGGGTCGCCGCCGAAGAAGTTCGGAGCGTCGGAGAACATCTTGGTGGCCGTGTTGAGCTCAACGTGCACCTCGAAGCCGAGGACGGGCTCGAACAGTTCGATCGCCTTGTCGTAGTCCATCAGTTCTGCGCGAGCCATCAGTGGATGCTCCTTTCGAGCTCCGGGGCTTCAGTGAGCAACGAGTGCCCCCACTTGGCTTCCAGCAGGGCCTCCAGTGTCGCGCCCACGGTGTAGAGGCGGGCATCCATTCGTGCGGGTGCCATCAGCTGGATGCCGGTGGGCAGTCCGTCCTCGGGCGCAAGCCCCATGGGCAGTCCCATTCCCGGGACGCCGGCGAGGTTCGCCGGAATGGTCGTGATGTCGTTGAGATACATGGCCAGCGGATCCTCAAGCTTCTCGCCGAGTTTGAACGCGGTAGTCGGCGCCGCGGGGCTGATCAGCACGTCCGCCTTCTCGAATGCTGCGGCGAAATCCCGCTGGATCAGGGTGCGCACCTTTTGCGCGCTGCCGTAGTAAGCGTCGTAGTAGCCGGCCGACAGGGCGTAAGTGCCCAGGATGATGCGGCGCTTGACCTCCGCGCCGAATCCGGCTTCGCGGGTGGCCGACATGACGTCCTCGACCGTGCCGCCGCCGGGCGGATTGACGCGCATTCCGAAGCGCACCGAGTCGAACTTGGCCAGGTTGCTCGACGCCTCGGCCGGGAGGATCAGATAGTAAGCGGCGATGGCGTATTTGAACGATGGCGCGGAGACTTCGACTATTTCCGCGCCCGCCGCCGAGAGGAGGTCGAGAGTTTCGGCGAAGCGCTGGCTCACACCGGCTTGGAATCCGTCGCCGCCAAGCTCCTTGACCACACCGACGCGCATGCCGGCGAGCGATCCGGATGCTGCACCTTCACGGGCGGCCGCCGCGAACGACGGCCAGACATCCGGCAGAGAGGTGGAGTCGCGGGGGTCGTGCCCACCGATGACGTCGTGAAGCAGAGCAGCGTCGAGCACGCTGCGGGTGACGGGGCCGACCTGGTCCAGCGACGACGCGAGCGCGATCGCTCCGTAGCGGGACACGCCACCATAGGTGGGCTTCATTCCGACGGAACCCGTGACTGCCGCAGGTTGGCGGATGGATCCGCCGGTGTCGCTGCCCAGTGCCAGCGGCGCCTCGAACGCCGCGACGGCAGCAGCCGAACCGCCACCGGATCCACCGGGGATCCGGTCCAAATCCCAGGGGTTGTGCGTCGGCCCGAACGCCGAATGCTCGGTGGAGGAACCCATGGCGAACTCGTCCATGTTGGTCTTGCCGAGTGGCACGAGGCCCGCTTCGCGGAGTTTGCGCACGACGGTGGCGTCGTACGGCGACACCCAGCCTTCGAGAATCCTCGACCCGGCGGTGGAGGGCATGTCGATGGTGCACAGCACGTCTTTGATGGCGATGGGAATGCCCGCCAGCGGACCCAATTTCTGGCCCGCAGCGCGTTTGGCGTCGATCGCGGCGGCGGTGTCCAGGGCAGCGGCGGACACATGCAGGAACGCGTGGATGTCGCCGTCGACTTCATTGATCCGGTCCAGGTGGGCCTGTGTGACCTCGACCGAGCTGACCTCTCCGGATTGGAGCTTGTTGGCGAGGGCGGATGCGGTAAGCCTGGTAAGCGCTTCCATCACTGCTCCTCCCCGAGGATCGCCGAGACTTTGAACCGGTTACCGTCGCGATCAGGCGCTCCGCTCAAGGCGTGCTCCACCGTGAGGGTCTGGCCGACGACATCCGGTCGGAACACGTTCGCCATCGGAATCGGGTGCGACGTCGCGGGGACGTCGGCGGTGGCCACCTCGGACACCTTGGCAATGGACTCGATGATGACTCCGAGTTCCCCGGTCAGTTTCTCGATCTCTTTGTCGGTCAGCGCGATGCGAGCGAGGTTCGCGAGATGGGAGACCTGTTCCGTAGTGATGACGTGGGGAGATTCAGCGGGACTGGCAGACATGCAACTCCGAAGGTTGAGACGCGAGGGGACGTCTCAATTCTATTCGAGGCGAGGTGTGGCCCTGCCGAGCCGCGTGCGGACGCGGCGGAGAATTAGGAAACGAAGCCGCCCTTGTCGATACCGATGAGCGCAAGATTGCGCAACGACTCGCTTCCGACGTCAAAGTACCCGTTGTGCCCATACGACGCGCTCAGCCCCCGGTGCGTGATCGGGTCGGTTCCGCCGTCGACGCTCATCGGATGCGCGCCATACGACGCAGCCCCGGGATCGCTCCCGTAGAAGGCGGTGTTCACCACCGGATCCCAGGCCGCCTCTCCGACGTACATGTTGCCGCCTCGGACGTCCAGGGCGGACACCGACTGCGCGGCACTGCCGGGCGAGCCGACGACGGCGAACGCGTCGATTTGGAAGGTGCGCTGTTGCAACGCGATCATGGCGGCGGTTGAGCCGTAGGAATGGCCGATCACCGACACGAAAGGCGTACTGGTTTGACGCAGCGACTGCAACGCCTCGATGTCCTGGGTGAGGTATTCGGCGCCCTGGTAGGCGAGGTCCAGCGAGCCGACGGTCAGCAGGTGCGGCGTTTCGTAGCCGATCCAGGCGACGGTCGCGACTGTTTTATCTTTCAGGGTGGCGTCGGTGGACGCGAAATATTTCAGCCAACCGACTTGCTCGCGGTAGAGGTCTGTCGCGGTATTTGCCCAGTCGCCGACCTGTCCGTCGATGGTGAAGAACATCCCGGGCACCATATAGCTAACGTAGTCGGCGCTGGCCAGGTCGCCGACAACGATGGCGGCGCGGGACGGCGAGCCCGTGTCAAGCGACACCAGGGTGCGCGGCGGCTCCCCCGGTTCCGGCATCACCGCCTTGCCGATTTCGGCCAAAGTGTGCAAGTGTCCCCGCACTCCGGCGCTGGCTGAACGGCCCGGGCGGGCCGCGAGTTCGTTCCGAAGCGTGGTGAGTGACTGCTTCAGGTACTCCCGATTGGCGATGTCGCGGACGGCGAACGGGACGCCGCCAAGGTTGCCGACGAGGTGAGGCGCCGACGCGAGCATCTCCTGTTGTTTGTTCGAGGAAAGGCCGCCCCACCATGCGGTGACCTGCCGAGCCGCTGGAGGATGCTGCAGAAGCTGGTGCAGCGTCGCCGGATGGGCGGAAACGAACGCCGCCAACGAGTCGGAGTCGACGAGGCCGAGCTGCTCGAGGAGCGCGCGTCCGCCGAGCTGCGGAAGCAGTGTCGGATCCACCGGAGACAGGGGCACCTGCAGGGAAAACTGCGACGCATCCGGAACGGAGGCAGGCGAAATATCGACCTGCTGCACGTGAGCGACCATCTGAGCGTTGATTTCGTGCACCCCGAAGGCTTCGCTGACCCAGGTTAGGGACACCGAAGCGGCAAAAACTGCGACGTCGAACAGCATCTAGGGCGGATCCAATCGCGACGACGAGACGCTGAGGTTTCGCCTTCGTTACGCAAAGTGATTGTGTCCCCCATACTAGGGGCGCACGACGTCAACATCCAAGAAAGTTTCACGAAAACGCGAAACGTACGGTCAATCTCCCAGTTTCGAGGGCCCGAGGGCCAGTAGTTTCGCGAACTGGGAAGCATCGATGATGCGCACGCCGAGCGTTTCGGCTTTGCCCAGTTTTGATCCGGCGCCCGGCCCCGCCGCTACGAAATCAGTCTTCTTGGACACGCTGGATGCCGCCTTGCCTCCTGCGGCGATAATGGCCTCTTCCGCGCTTTCTCGGCTGAAACCCTCCAGGGCTCCGGTGACGACGACGGTGATCCCGGCAAGGGTGCCGCCAGCGGCTGCGGCAGACCCTGGACCGGGATGCCCCAGCGTGGCGAACTGCACTCCGGCGGCGGCCCACCGGCGGATGATCTCGTCATGCCAGTCCACGGCGAACCAGGCGATCAGCGCGTCGGCGATGATCGCTCCAACACCGTCGACGGCGGCCAACTCGTCCCGGGACGCGCCGCGGATGGCGTCAAGGGAGCCGAAATAGTCGGCGAGGGCGCGCGCGGCGACCGGACCGACGTGCCTGATGCTCAGTGCAACCAGGATGCGGGCAAGCGGCTTGGTTTTCGCGCTCTCGAGGTTCGCGATCAACTCCAGAGCCGACTTGGACGGTACTGAGGAATCGTCGCCGGTGAACTCAGCGGCATCCGCATCGAACGGCACATCCGTCTTCTTGCGCTGGCGTTGGAACGGCGCCACCACCTTCGGCGCACCGTCGTCGCTGAGCACCCACATGCCGGTTTCGCTGTCGCGCACCTGCACCTTGATCGGAAACAGGTCTACCACGGTCAACTCGAACAGGCCCGCCTCGGTGGTCAACGGCGGCTGCGCGGGTGCAAGCGGCTGAGTCAGCGCCGCGGCGCTGACTTCGCCGAGACCTTCGATGTCCAGGGCGCTGCGGCTGCCGATGTGTTCGACCCGGCCGCGCACCTGCGCAGGGCAGCTGCGCGCGTTCGGACATCTTAGATCCACGTCGCCTTCCTTAGCCGGGGCGAGTGGCGTGCCGCACTCGGGGCAGTGGGTGGGCATCACAAATTCACGTTCGCTTCCGTCGCGCAGCTCGACGACCGGGCCGAGCACCTCCGGGATCACGTCCCCGGCTTTGCGCAACACCACCGTGTCGCCGATCAAGACCCCTTTCGCCTTGACGACATCCTGGTTGTGCAGCGTCGCCTGGCGCACCTCGGAGCCCGCGACGCGCACCTTTTTCATCACGGCGAACGGGGTGACACGGCCGGTGCGCCCGACGCTGACGACGATGTCGAGCAGCGTGGTGTTGACCTGCTCCGGCGGATATTTGTAGGCGATCGCCCAGCGCGGCGCGCGGCTGGTGGCGCCCAACTCGCGGTGCAGCGCGAGTTCGTCGACCTTGATCACGATGACGTCGAGTTCGTGTTCCACGCCCCAGCGGTTCTGGCCGAAGTACTCGATGTAGCCGGCAACGTCGTCCATCGACGGCACGACCCGGTAGTGCGAACTGGTCGGCAATCCCCAGCTGCGCAGCAGTTCGTAGGTCTGCGATTGACTCGTGACGGGCGGGTTGTCCCACGCGCCTAGGCCGTGCACGAGCATCTGCAACCCGCTGAGCCTGGCACGCATGAGCTCGACCTGAGCGGCGGTCTTGCCCTCGGCCTTCTGCCGCAGGGAGCCGCTGGCCGCATTGCGCGCGTTGGCGAAGATCCGGTCTCCGGCCTCCGCCTGTCTGGCGTTGAGGGATTCGAATGCGGCGACGGGGAAGAAGACCTCGCCGCGCACCTCGACGAGTGGCGGATGCCCGCTGCCGTACAAGCGGCGCGGGATGCTGGGGATGTAGGCGATGTTCTCGGTGACGTCTTCGCCGACGACACCGTCACCGCGAGTGGCGGCGGTGACGAGTCTGCCGTTCTCGTAGCGCAGGTTGATCGCGAGTCCGTCGATTTTGAGTTCGCACAGATAGTCGATGTGGCGGCCGGCCGATTTCTCGACTCGCACAGCCCAGGCCAGGAACTCCTCGAGGGAGAAGACGTTGTCGAGGCTGAGCATCCGCTCGCGGTGGGTGACCGGGGCGAACAGTGTGGTTTGGGCACGACCGCCCACCGTTTGGGTGGGGCTGTCCTGTCCTTGCAGTTCGGGGAACATCCGCTCGAGTTCCTCGAGCCGGCGCATCATGGTGTCGTATTCGGCGTCACTGACCAGCAGTTCGTCGCGTTCGTAGTAGGCATCGCGCAGTTCGAGGATGCGCGTGGTCAGCTGGTCGGCTTCTGTCTTGGCCGTGCCGAGCTCATCGTTGTCTGCCACCTCACAAGTGTAGGCAGCACCACCGATACCGGCCATGCTCCGCTCAGACGGATCGCTGACCCATCCGAGTGTCACCGTTCCCGCCCGCACAAACCCCCGCCACCTTCCGAAATGACGGAGATTTGGTACCCGGGCGCCGCGACAACAGGGACGTGAGGTCGCTCGTGACCAAAAGTCCGTCATTTCGGAAGGGGTGGGACCGGGGTGTCTGGGCACCTTCCGACCACTGGGGCTTCGATCAGCCGAAGGGACTCCTCGGCGGGTAGTACGTGGGTTGAGCGCGCAGTCATTACTCTAGATTGATGCCCTCCGTTGATGCTCTGCGAAACCTCGGGGTGACAGCGACTTCTGGCGGAGGCACCATCCGCGTTGCGTCGAATACCGCAACTTCCCTCGAGCTGTGCCTGTTCGACGCCAAGGATCTCACTTGGGTGACCGACCGCATTCCGCTGTCCCGCGACGGTGATGGCGTCTGGTGTGCGTCATCCTCGAAGCTCGTGCCGGATGCGTGTTACTCGCTGCGCGCAGACGGACCGGATGCGCCCGCGAACCAGTTCGACCCCGCACTGCACCTGGTCGATCCGTACACGCGCGGCCTCTCCCGCACAGCGACGGGCCAGTGGCGCTCCTGCGTGGTAGACGGCGACTTTGACTGGGGCGGCGTGGCCAAGCCGGCAACTCCACTGGACAAGACCGTGATCTACGAAACCCACGCGAAAGGCCTGTCGAAACTGAACCCGGCGGTGCCGGCGCAGTTCCGCGGCACGTATGCCGGCCTCGCCCACGACACCGCCATCCGCTACCTGAAGGATCTCGGCGTCACCGCCATCGAGCTGCTTCCGGTGCAGCAGTTCATGACCGAACCACGGCTGATCAAACAAGGCCTGGTGAACTACTGGGGCTACAACACTCTGGCATTTTTCAGCCCGCACGCTGCCTACGCCTCTACGAGCGCCCAGGTGGCGGGCCCGGCGCAGGTGCTGCGGGAGTTCAAGGGTATGGTGCGGTTGCTCCACGAAGCCGGGCTGGAGGTCATCCTCGACGTCGTCTACAACCACACGGCCGAGGAAGGCCCTGGCGGTCCCACCAGCAGTTTCCGGGGCCTGGACAATGCCACCTACTATCGACAGACCGCTGACGGCCAGTACATCGATGTCACCGGATGCGGCAATTCCGTGAACTACTCCCTCCCCATTCCGCAGCGGCTACTCATGGACTCGTTGCGCTACTGGGCGAACGAGGTGCAGATCGATGGGTTCCGGTTCGACCTCGCCGCCGCACTGGGCCGCGACGAGAACGTCAACTTCACCCCCGACCATCCGCTGCTCGACGCCATCGTGAACGACCCGGATTTGGCGGGTGTGAAGATGATCGCCGAACCGTGGGACGTGGGCGCCGGCGGATGGCAGGTGGGCAACTTTCCGCCAAAGTTCAGTGAATGGAACGACAACTACCGAGACAGGGTGCGAGATTTCTGGCTCACCGACATCGCCGCGGCGCGCCAGACCGGCTCGGCGCCAGGTGGTATCGGGCCGCTCGCGACGAAACTGTCCGGTTCATCGAACATGTTCTCCGCAGACCGCGGACCGCTCGCCTCCACGAATTTCATCACCGCGCACGACGGCTTCACCGCGTTCGACCTCACCGCCTACAACCAGAAGCACAACCTCGGCAACGGCGAAAACAATCGTGATGGCACGGACAACAACCGCTCGTTCAATCACGGCGTCGAGGGTCACACCGACGACCCTGCCATCAGCGCGGTGCGCCGCAAGGCGATCCGAAATCTGCTCGGCACCTTGCTGCTGTCTGCCGGCATTCCGATGCTCACCGCGGGCGATGAGGTAGGGCGCAGTCAGAACGGAAACAACAACGCGTACTGCCACGACAATCCGCTCACCTGGCTGCCGTGGGAAATAGAGGATTGGCAAAGCGAGCTGTGGCGGGTGGTGCAAGAGCTGCTGCGGCTGCGGCGGGAGAATCCCGCGCTGCGGCCGGTCCGCTATGCGGTGAAAGGCGAGAGCGTGGCCTCAGCCAGCCGGATGGCATGGTTCAACGCCGACGGTAGGTCGATGTCGATCGACGACTGGAATTCCTCATCGGAGCGCACGCTGCAGTACTTCGCCGAGTCCACCCCGGAATCGGAAGGACTCAATCGCATCCTGCTCATCGTGCACGGGATGGAGGCTCCGGAAACCGTCAGTCTGCCTGTGCTCGATGGCATTGTGCAGTACACCCAGCTGTGGAACAGCGCGCTGGACGATGTCGAGGTCATGGACCACGCGCCGGGAACGACAGTCCATGTCGCGGGAACGTCGCTGCAGCTGTTCAGGGCGCACTGATGGGCGTCGGGACTCCCGCGACGGTGGCGCTGACCGCCGCGGGCATCCGGTTCCCGGCGCATTCGCACCGGCATGACCCGTCCAACCGGCACTTCGGGTGGGACGGCATGAGACGGTGATTGACGTCACCGTCGCCCGTTTCGCGCGTCTAGCCCGTGCTTCGCACCCCGTCAGAGCGCTAGTGGCCGAACGCCACGAGTCCCATCTCCGCCGCGGATGCCAACATCGGATGCCGCGGCACGACCCGCACGTTGTAGCCAAAACTTCCGGCGCGCGTCAGCGGAAGCGTGCCGGTGAATTCCACAGTGTCACCCTGCGGCGCATCCTCGGCGTCTAGGTCGATGCTCTGCGTGTCCAGGAGCACGTCGGTGTCCTGAGTGCGTCCGTACACGACTTGAACACACACGTCGGACGGCGACAGGGCGCCGAGATGCACCGGGACGCGCACGTGCAGTTCGTCGCCGACCTCGGGAACGGCGTCCACTCCTCCTGATTCGACGTGCTCAACCGCCACTTGCGACCAGTTCGACGTGACATGGTCCTTCCACGCCGCGAAAGAGTGCGCGGCGGCGAAGGAATTGGCGACGAGTTGGCGTCGCGACTCGGTTGCCGGGATGTAGAGCCGCTCAACGTATTCGCGCACCATCCGATCGGCAGACAACTTCGGAGACAACGTGGAGAGGGTGTGTCGGATCGACTCCACCCACCGGTGCGGAACCCCGTCCTCGGAACGGTCGTCGTAGAACCGCGGAGCCACCTGGTGCTCGATGAGGTCGTACAACGCGTTCGCCTCAAGCTCATCGCGCTCGTCGGCGTCGCCCGCGGCATCCGCGCTCGGAATCGCCCAGCCGTTCTCCTCATCGTAGAATTCCGCCCACCATCCGTCGAGGATAGACAGGTTGAGCGACCCGTTCAGCGCCGCCTTCATTCCGGACGTGCCGCACGCCTCCAGCGGACGCAGCGGATTGTTCAGCCAGACATCTGTTCCGGGGTAGAGCAGCCTGGCCATGGCGATGTCGTAATTAGGCAGGAACACCATGCGCGTGCGCAGCTCCGGGGTGGAGGTGAACTCGATGAGCTGCTGAATCAGCCGTTTGCCACCGTCATCGGCCGGATGCGATTTGCCGGCGATGACGATCTGCACCGGATGCTCCGCGGAAAGCAGAATCGACCGCAAGCGGTCGGGGTCCTGCAGCATGAGAGTCAGCCGCTTGTAGGTAGGCACACGCCGCGCGAAACCAATGGTGAGCACGTTCGGATCCAGCAGATCCTGGTACCACGCCGGCGGCCGCAGGCGCGGGTAGCGCTGACGCCAGGCGTTCGTGACCCTACGGCGGGCGTCGTCGACCAGCTGGGCACGCAACTCGTTCCGCATCTTCCACAGGTCGGCGTCGGAGACGGCATCCGAACTCCAATCGCACGCCGTCGTGTCGGCCTGGCCGAGCGTGCGCACCGCGAGCGCCACCACGATTGGATCGGTCCAGGTCGGCGCGTGCACGCCGTTAGTCACGGAGGTGATCGGCACTTCCGCACTGTCGAATCCGGGCCAGAGCGCCCCGAACATGTCGCGGCTCACTTCGCCGTGGAGTTTCGACACTCCGTTGGCGCGTTGCCCGAGTCTCAACCCCATGACCGCCATGTTGAAGGTGTCGCCGGACCCGCCATCGTAGTTCTCGGAACCGAGTTCGAGTACCTCGTCGGAGCTGACGCCCCGCAGCAGGTCGGTGGAGAAGTACAGTTCGACCAGCGCGGCGTCGAACCTGTCGATTCCCGCGGGGACCGGCGTGTGCGTGGTGAAGACGGTTCCGGCCCGCACCACCTGCAGCGCCTCACCGAAGGAGAGACCCTCACCGATCAGGTCGCTGATCCGCTCGAGTCCGAGGAATCCGGCGTGGCCTTCGTTGGAGTGGTACACCTCCGGTAGCACCGTTCCGGTCAGTTCGCAGTACAGCTTGATCGCGCGCACACCGCCGATGCCGAGCAGGATTTCCTGCAGCAGACGATGCTCGCCACCACCACCGTAAAGCCGATCGGTGACCGACCGCAGCGACTCTTCGTTGTCCGGGATGTCTGTGTCGAGCAGGAGCAGACTGATCCGCCCCACCGCCACCTGCCAAACCCTGGCGTAGAGCGCACGGTTGCCCGGCAGAGCCAGGGCGATGCGTGCGGCGGTCCCGTCGGGGTGACGCAGCACGTTCAGCGGCAAACTGTCCGGGTCCAGGATCGGATAGGACTCTTCCTGCCAGCCTTCCGACGAGATTGACTGCGCGAAGTAGCCGGAGCGGTAGAACAGCCCAACGCCGATGATCGGAACGCCGAGGTCCGACGCGCTCTTCAGGTGGTCGCCGGCAAGGATGCCGAGGCCGCCGGAATACTGCGGCAGGGTTGAAGCAATGCCGAATTCCGGAGAGAAATATCCGATTGCTGCCGGCGCGTCATCCGCAAGTGACTGGTACCAGCGTGGCTGCTGGAGGTACACGCGCAAATCGTCTCGTAGCGCGTTGGCCCGGTTGACGAAGTCCTCGTCACGGGAGAGCTCTTCCAGCCTGGACGGTTCGATGGAAGCGAGCAGGTCAATCGGGTCGGTGCCGAACTTGCCCCAGACCGCTGGCGAGATGTCGGCGAAGAACTGTCGGGTAGGGATGTGCCAGGACCACCGCAGGTTTGTGGCGAGTTCTTCGAGCGCCGAAAGGGACGCCGGGATGGCCGTTTGAACCGTTAGCCGTCTGATTGCTTTCACGACAGTCCAGCCTAGGGGAGTCAACCTGGCAACTGCCACGCCGTCAATTGGCTGGAAAGATCCGTGGCGCGCAGCTTGCGGCCACCACTTGGCGTGACGTCCAGCGGATTGTGACCCTTTATCGCTACGGTCGGAGAGTGAGCCAGCTAAAGGAAGTCCGCAACTACCAGCCCAAGATAGGCCGGATTCCGATCCGAGGACTGTCCCCGCAACAACCGGACAACCTGTGGCCGGCCAAGGCATACGCCGGCGAAGTGGTGCCGTTCGAAGCCACCGTGTTCAAAGAGGGGCACGACCTCATCGGCGTGGAAACCGTGCTCACTTCCCCGGACGGCACCCGCAGCATGCATCGCATGATCGAAACCATTCCTGGAACGGACCGCTGGCACGCCGACGTGCTCCTTGAGTCCACCGGGCTGTGGCAGTTCGAGGTACAGGCGTGGGTGGACGAGTGGGCAACCTGGCTGCACGACGCCACGCTGAAAATACCGGCAGGGGTGGACGTGGCGCTCATGCTAGCGTCGGGTTCCGAACTGCTGAGCCGGGCGTTGAAGCGCACGCCGAGGAACAAGACTCTGGGCGATGCGGCGAAGACGTTCGCCATGCGGAGCATGGCGCCGGAGGAGCGCCTCGCGGCACTCACCCACAGCGCGGTGACCGAAGAAATCGAACGAAACCCGTTGGGCACCTTTCACACGGTCAGTGCACCGCAGGAACTTAGAGTAGAACGCACCCGAGCGGGTGTCGGAAGCTGGTACGAACTGTTCCCGCGCTCCGAGGGGGCGAGGAAGCGGAAGAACGGCACATGGGCCAGCGGCAGCTTACGCACTGCGGCACGTCGGTTACCCGCGCTGGCGCAACTCGGATTCGACGTCGTCTATCTGCCACCGATCCATCCGATCGGCACCAGCTTCCGCAAGGGCCCGAACAACTCGCTGGCCGCCGGGCCGAACGACCCCGGATCCCCCTGGGCGATCGGGTCGGCGGAGGGCGGACACGATGCGATTCACCCGGACCTCGGCACCGAAGCCGACTTCGTCGCCTTCGTCGACAGCGCAAAGAAGAACACCATGGAGGTCGCGTTGGACCTCGCGCTGCAGTGCTCACCGGACCATCCGTGGGTCACCGAGCACCCACAGTGGTTCACCCACCTCGCAGACGGCAGCATCGCCTACGCCGAAAACCCGCCCAAAAAATACCAGGACATCTACCCGCTCAACTTCGACAACGACCCGGTCGGACTGCGTGAGGAAGTGTTGCGCATTGTGCAGTACTGGATCGGTCTCGGGGTACGGATCTTCCGCGTCGACAATCCGCACACCAAGCCCCTACCGTTCTGGGAGTAGCTCCTGCACGCGGTCGCACTCGAGCATCCGGATGTCGTATTCTTCGCCGAGGCCTTCACCACACCGGCCATGATGCAAGCCCTCGCCGGCGCCGGATTCCAGCAGTCTTACACCTACTTCACATGGCGCAACACCAAACTCGAGCTCGGCGAATACCTCACCGAGCTGTCGCACGAAACCAGCGCATGGCTGCGCCCGAACCTTTTCGTGAACACCCCGGACATCCTCACGGAGTACCTGCAGTTCGGCGGACCGCCGGCCTTCAAGATCCGCGCGGCGATCGCCGCGACCGCCTCCCCCAGCTGGGGTGTCTATTCCGGGTTCGAGCTGTACGAGAGTGTGGCTCGCCCTGGCTCGGAAGAGAGCATCGACAACGAGAAATACGAGTTCCGCCCGAGAAACTTCGCCGCGGCAGAGCGGGAAGGCAGGTCGCTCGCGCCGTTTCTGAAGCTGTTGAATCGGATCCGGTCGGAACATCCGGCGCTGCGGCAACTGCGCAACCTGGATGTTCACTGGAGCGACGACGACTCCATCCTCGTTTACAGCAAGTACCTGGCCGGCGAGTTCATCCGCTCCGGCAAGAGCGACGCGATCATCGTCGTCGTGAACGTGGACCCTCACTCGGTGCGCGAGACCACTGTGCACCTGGATCCGACTCGGTTCGGATGCACAGCGGATCGTCCGTTCGAGGTGACGGATCTGATCACGAAACAGAAGTTCACCTGGGGCACCGATAATTACGTGCGCCTTGACGCGTTCGTCGAACCGGTGCATATTCTCAAGGTGGAGTTCGGTAGGGGTGTCGCATGAGTCCCGCGCACGCCCGGAATACCCCCGACCTGCCCGAGGTGGACGGCGCGGTGCTCGCCGCCGTCGCAGAGGGACGTTACGACAGGCCGCACAGCGTGCTTGGCCACCACGAGGTCGCCGGCGGCCGGGTGATCCGTGCGCTGCGGCCGCTGGCGCGCGGTGTGGTGGCGATCCGTGCCGACGGGTCCCGCGTGTTGTTGGCACACCTCGCGGAAGGAATCTGGCAGGGTTTCGCCCCCGGAGCCGGGCAGGCTTACACTCTGCAGGCCGAATACGACGACGGGATCGTGTGGACCGCTGATGACCCGTACCGGTTCGTTTCTTCATTCGGCGAGGTCGACCTGTACCTGTTCGGTCAGGGTCGACACGAGCAGTTGTGGCAGGTGCTCGGCGCCCACTTCCGTCCGCACGAAGGCGTCGACGGCACCTCGTTCTCGGTCTGGGCGCCGCACGCCACCGCGGCACGGGTAATCGGCGACTTCAACGACTGGAACGGCGTGGGGCACGCCATGCGCCGGCTGGAAGGCAGCGGGATCTGGGAATTGTTCGTGCCGGCCCTGCCGCCGGGGAGCGTGTACAAGTTCGAACTGCGTGACTCCGACGGCTCCTGGCTGCAGCGCGCCGACCCGATGGCGCGGTACACCGAAGTGCCGCCGGCCACGGCATCCGTCGTGGGAATCTCCCGGTACGAATGGGGCGACGCGACCTGGTTGTCCGCGCGGGGCGCTCACGACCCCCATGATTCCGCGATGAGCGTCTACGAACTCCACGTCGGCTCGTGGCGACCCGGGCTCAGTTACCGGGAGCTGGCCGCGCAGCTCGTGGACTACGTGCTGGAGCTCGGCTTCACGCATGTGGAGTTCATGCCGCTGGCGGAGCATCCGTTCGGCGGGTCGTGGGGCTACCAGGTCACCGGGTATTACGCGCCGACCAGCAGGTACGGGCATCCGGACGACCTGAAATATCTGATCGACTGCCTCCACCAGGCGGGTATCAGCGTGATTATGGACTGTGTTCCCGCGCACTTCCCGAAAGACGAGTGGGCTCTGGCGAACTTCGACGGGCAGAGCCTCTATGAGCACTCCGACCCCAGGCGGGGGGAGCAAATGGACTGGGGCACGCTCGTCTTCAACTTCGGCGACTCCCAGGTGCGCAACTTCCTGGTCGCCAACGCGCTGTACTGGCTCGAGGAGTTCCATATCGACGGCCTGAGGGTGGACGCCGTCGCAAGCATGCTCTACCTCGATTATTCTCGCGAGCCCGGACAGTGGCTCCCGAACAAGCTGGGTGGTCGGGAGAACCTGGAGGCTATCGACTTCCTGCAGGAGGTGAATGCCACTGCATACAAGCGCAACCCGGGAATCGTGATGATCGCCGAGGAGTCGACGTCCTGGGGCGGAGTCACCGCGCCAACCAGCGCGGGCGGCCTCGGCTTCGGGCTCAAGTGGAACATGGGCTGGATGCACGACTCGCTGCAGTACATGAGCCGGGACCCGATGTACCGCGCGCACCATCGTCACGACATCACCTTCTCGTTCCTGTACGCGTTCAGCGAGAACTTCCTGTTGCCGCTCAGCCACGACGAGGTCGTCCACGGCAAGGGCTCGCTGTTGAACAAGATGCCAGGAGACCAGTGGCAGAAGCTGGCGAACCTGCGCGCCTATCTGGCGTTCATGTGGGCACATCCCGGCAAACAGCTGCTGTTCATGGGACAAGAGTTCGGGCAGCCGTCCGAGTGGAGTGAGCAGCGCGGTCTGGACTGGTGGATCCTGGACCAGCCGGTGCACCGGTCGCTGTCCCACCTGGTGGGCGAGTTGAACCGGGTGTACCGGGAAGAAGCGGCACTGTGGCAACAGGATGCGTCGCCCGCCGGGTTCCAGGAACTCGAGACGACGAATCCCGACGTCGTGTCGTTTTTGCGCTGGTCGGCATCCGGCGAGGCGATCGCCGTGCTCGTGAATTTCTCCGGCGCCCCGATTGGTCCTTACCGTATCGGATTGCCCTCTGTTGGGCGGTGGGACTAGATCCTGAACACCGACTCCGACCAGTTCGGCGGTTCGGGAGTGGGCAACCTCGGCGGTGTGACCGCGATCGACGTGCCCTGGACGCATCGGCCGGCATCGGCGGAGATCACCCTGCCGCCGCTGGCCGCACTGTGGTTAAAATTGCGCCGCGGTTGAAATTGCGCCGCTAGCCGGCGCAGCGGATCAGTACAGGAGTCCGGTCAGCCTGCGACGCGCGGCAGCGACCCGCGGATCCTCGGCGCCGGCGATCTCGAAGTAGTCGAGCAAGCGGGCACGCAAGAGGTCTTTGTCGCCCTGGTCGAGCGCGGGGAACAGTCCGAGCAGTCGGTCGAACGCATCATCGAGGTGCCCCCCGGCAACATCCAGATCGGCGACAAGCAACTGCGCCGTCACTTCGGCGGGTGCGGCCGCTGCCGCGTCGCGCACGGATTGCGCCTCCACGCCGTCAAGCCTCTCCAGCAGCGAGACCTGGGCCAGTCCCGCCACGGCGAGCTCATCGCGAGGGTTCTGAGCAATCGCCTTCTGGTACTCGGCCGCGGCGGTGGCGTAGTCCTGAGCGGCGATAGCTTCGTACGCCTCCTGGTGGTGTGGTGGCAGCGGCTCTTCTGCCGGCTCAGCAGCGGCCATCTGGTCATCGTCCTCCGACTGCGGCGCGACCGTCCCGGTCACACCGTTTTGCTGAGCGAGCGCCGCCAGCTGGTCGAGGACCGGGAGAACTTCAGAATCGGGCAGTTCGCCTTCGTACAATGCGATGGGCCGTCCGCCGACGACCGCAGCCACGGTGGGCGTGTTCACCACGTTGAATGCGCGCGCCAACTGCGGGTTGGCTGAGGCGAGCACGGTGGCGAGCAGAAACCTGCCGGCGTACTTGCGCACCAGGTTCGTGAGGCCGGTCGATGCTGTCCCGGCGTGGAATTGCACCACCACCGGCACGGTGTTCGAGAGTTCGAGGATGCTGGTGAAGTTCGCATCCGTGCCCTCCAGGACGAGGGACGGCACGCTCACGGCGGCGACAGTCTCGCCCCCTGACTCGTCACTGGCGCGGTGGACGAGGGACGACAGGTCGACGGCTCCGCGCAAGTTGGAGGTGGGAGGTGGTGTGGTGGTCATGGCAACTCCTTCGCAGCAACCAGGCCGGTATCCCAGCCCAGTAACACAATTTTCTCATTGCTCCCGACCGCGGGAACGGAGAAGAGCAGCTGATCGCCGTATGTGGCGGAGGTGCCCTTGGTCGTGCTCGTCACCTTCGACAGCGACTTGACGGCGCCTTCCGCGTTCACGGACGCACCGCCCTCGACGGGCTTCACCACCAGGTTCTCCTGCAGGTACACGGCAACGATCGCTCCCGATCCGCTCGTGGCCAGTGCGACCGATTCGGCCGGACCCTGGAGGTTCGTGTACTCCATTTGCGCGCTGGCCGGCAGCTTGGCCTTCAGCGCGTTTCTGGACTCGAGCCCGATCTGCTTCAGCAGCGGGTCGTCGGTCAGGTCGAACTTATCAGCGTACTTGCTCTGATCTCCTGCGCTGAGGATGTCGCCGAAAGCCAGGGCGAGTTCGCCCGGTTCCATGCCCAGCAGGGGAACATCCTCCTGCAAGCGCACGGCTCCCACGTTCGCGGGAGCCACCTTCGGCAACACCGCTCGGGCCTCGAGTTCGACCGCGTACTGCACCAGGTAATTGGCCCGCGGGTTCTTCTGAGTCAGCATCAGGGCGATCGGCTTCACGTCCGAGTTGTTCGCATCCTGAATCACGGTGAAAACGGTGCGCGGCCACGTCTTCGATTGCTGCGGGAGAGTCAAAGCGAGAGGCTTCGCGGGAATCGGCGTCGGTGCCGCAAAGGTGGCGTCCACCCCACGGATGGCGTAGTTCGCCTGGCGCAACTCGAGCGCTGGACCGGCGAACCGCGTGGCGAGCAGGGCCGCGTCACGATCGGTGTCGGCTTTGGTCACCACCGCGCTCACGTCTGCGAGGATGGTCTCGACCTGAGGAATCGACACAACTGGAGGATCCAGTTCCGCTGCCGCCGGCGTCGCGCTCGCACTCGGCGTCGCGCTCTCCTGGCCGATGTCCGCGGCGTTCGGCCAAAGTTCCGACGAACATCCGCTGGTTGCCAGGACCCCGATGAGCACCACGGGGAGCACGGCGACCATGCGGCCGATCGCTCGACGTCCCTTGGCCGCCACAATGGCCCGCGGGCGAACGGCCTTGTAGCTTTGCGGCCGGGGCAGCTTGGGCATCTTCGGGGTTTTCGGCGGCTTTCTTCTCGGGCCGCGGGATCGGCGCAGAGCGATCAGCGCCCACAGGTACAGAGCGATGCCGAGAACGAGCAGCAGGCCTCCGCCGGCCAGCAGTGGCCCGGACCAGGGGGTGCGATTGTCCAGCGGCCACGTCACGCTGAGCAAACTGGGAGCGGGGGCTGCACCGTCGGAGACGACGAGGAGCGAGATTCCGGCTGGCACGTTTCCGCTGAAGCTCAGGCTTCTTTTGCCGCTGTACTTGCTGAGCCAGAGGTCGGAGCCAGCCGGATCGGGGACCTTCTGCTCGGTGCCGTCGACGAGTTTACTGGTGAGAGAGGTCGATTTCGCATTGAAGGTGACCTTGTTGTGACGGGCCTTGCCGACCCACGCCACGACGTCTTGGGTGCGACCGTACGCGGCGAATACCGTCGGTGCTCCCCCAATTTCGACCTTTTGCCGCCCCGGCATCCCGGTCAATGCTGTGCCGTCGATGATGGTCACCGGAGCCTCGGTGTGTACTTTTACCGAAGCGGTGACGTTATCGGGACCACGAAGCACCGTTCGCTGTGCGATGCCGTAGCCAATCATCATGAACGCGATAACAAAACTGACGATGGCCGCGATGAACCGCAAATGCTTCTCCTTTCGTGCTGCCGGCTCCGCTGGTTGTCGACAACCCTGAGCACCCTTGCGGGTAGATGCGTCCCGCAACTGATGAAGCAGAACGTTTGGGACCCGGACCATGGTGATGCGCTGGCAACAGGCAAAGACAGTCAACAATAGCGTGAGGAGCCTGAAAGCTTCCTCTTCGCGAGGCAGCGGAGCGCGACGCCGGGGCAAGCCGGCTCCGTGCGCTCGCGCTAAACTCTGATCGTTCTGACCGTGTTCTCGCACTCGACGGTCGATTACTCATAGGGAGATCCCGTGTCTAGTGATGACGAATCATTCTCGACCGCTATGCGCGGTTACAACCGCGATGAAGTCGACAGTGCGGTGCAGGGACTGCGCCGGGATCTGATCAAGGCCAACAGCGACAAGGCGGAGGCCGCCAAGGAAGTCAAGCGACTCAAGGCGACAGTCGACGACCTGCAAGCGGAGATCGAGGAGACCGGAAGTCCTACCTATAGCGGACTCGGCACGAAGCTGGAGAAAACGCTTCGGATAGCCGAGGAGCAGTCCACCCGCTTGATCAGCCAGGCGGACATCGACGCCGAACGGTTGCGTAGCAGTGTCCATGGTGAAATCGAGGCGCTCCGCCACGAGGCTGCCGATGCCGCGGAACGCATTGTCGCGGATGCCAACGATGAGGCACAAACTGTCTCCGAACGTGCCAACGCCGAGGCCGAGGAAGTACTAGCACGCGCCCACGCCGAAGCAGAGACTCTCACCAGCGACGCCTTGCGGGAGGCTGCAGCCATCCGAGGCGCTATCGCCACCGAAGCCGCCGAAGTCCGCACGAGCGCGAAACGCGAAGCGGCAGCGGCCCGCGCCGAAGGCGAGCGCGAGGCAGCGGAAATCAAGACCGTGGCCAGCCACGAAGCCGCAGCGGCCAAGGAGCAGGCCGCGAAGCTCGCTCGGGAAACCGAACAGGCGCGATCAGAGTTCGTCAGCGAAAACGAGAAGCTCTGGGGCGATCTTGCCAGGGACACCGAAAAAGCAAAAACCGACGCTGCTCGCGAGGTGGAGGCGACACGAGCAGCGCTTGCTGCGGAGGTGGAACAGGCGCACACCGGTCTGGCCAGGGAGATGGACCAGGCGCGCACCGAGGTGGAACTCGAATCGTCTGCCACCCGCTCACAACTCGAACAGGAGAGGGCCGCGCAACGCGCCGCACTGCACCACGAAGCAGAACGTTACCGTGCGGAGGCGGAGCAAGAACTTGCGCAGGCCAGGGACGAATTCGAGGCCGAGACAGCGCAACTGCAAAACGAGCTGGCCCTCGACATCGAGAAGCAGCGCACCGATCTCGCGCGAGCAATCGAGCAGGGGACTGCGGATCTGACCCGCGAAAGTGAGAAAGTGCACGCGCAGCTCGCCTTCGAAGCGGATGAGGCCCGCACGGCGCTCGAGCAGATCAGCGAGCAAAGCCGACTGGACCTGGAAATGGAACTCAAGGCCCGCCGCGACGAGGCCGAGCAGGAGTTCCTCAGCGGCCACCAAGAAGCGGTGGCGCAGTCGCAGAAATACCTGGAAGAAGCGAACCGGCAATTGACCGAGACAACACGTCTCGCCGCCGAGCAGCGTCTGCAGGCGGACACGATCACCGATCAGGCATTGGCCGAAGTGAAAGAGTTCCGTGCCAAGGCTCAGGCCAGCGCGAAGGAGACCGTCAAGGCTGCCGAGGCGCGCGCGAAGGCGCTCGTCAAGGACGCGCAGAAACGTTCCGCATCGCTCGTGTCTGACGCGGAAGAGCGCATGGCCAAGATTAGGATTGAGCGCGAAGCAGTGGCCGGCTACTTCGAGAGTCTGCGCTCGGTGCTCACCGAAGCGGAGAAGATCACGGCGGACTAGTCGCAGATCCGCGGCGAGAGGGGCTGTGTGAGAATCCAGAACGCTTTCCGCCTCGGGCTGTTGGGTGGTCTCGGAGTGCTCGTCGCGCTCGGCATCGGCGCTGCGCTCGGTACTCTCACCACGATCCTCACCTATATCGGAGCCGCGTTGTTCCTGGCGCTAGGTCTCGATCCGGCGGTCTCGTGGCTGGAGCGGCATAAACTCCCACGCTGGGCGGCAACCCTTACCGTCATCACCGGTGTGCTCGCCGTGTTCGCCGGACTCATCTTCGCTGTCGTGCCCGTCATCGTGGACCAGACCCAAAACCTGGTCCGCGGGATCGCTCCGCTCGTCGAGTCCATTCAGGGGCAGAACTGGGTGGAGAACCTGCAGAAGAATCTGCCGTCCTTCATCGACGTGCACGCAGTCATCACCGGTGCGCTTGACTTTGTGCAAAACAACATCACGAAAATCGGTGGAGGAGTACTTCAAGTCGGCATCGGCATCGCCAGCTTCGTATTCGGCATCCTTATTGTGCTCATTCTCACTCTCTATTTCATCGGGTCGCTCAGCAGCATGAAGCGTGCGCTGTACCAACTGGTGCCCGCTTCGAAGCGGGCAGGTTTTGAGGACATCGCCGAACAGATCAGCACCGCGGTGGGCAGATACGTGGTCGGTCAGGCCTCCATTGCGTTCTGCAACGGGGTCGCGAGCTTCATCTACCTGTCCATCATCGGCGCAAAATACGCCGCCCTGTTCGCGTTTATCGCGTTCCTATTTGCACTCGTGCCCCTGGTGGGGACACTGTCGGGCAGCATACTGATCACCCTCGGCTGCCTGCTTTTCGACGGCGTGCCGACAGCGATCGCCGCCGGAATCTTCTACCTCATCTACATGCAGTTCGAAGCGTACGTATTGAACCCGAACATCATGAACCGTGCCGTGAAGGTGCCGGGGGTTGTTGTCGTGATCGCGGCTCTCGCCGGTGGCACCTTGCTCGGCATCCTCGGCGCACTCATCGCGATTCCCGTCGCTGCTGCGGTGTTGTTGATCGTGAACCAGATTTTCATCCCCCGGCAGAACGAGCTCTAAGAAACGCGTTTTCGCACCGACACTGGGTCAGGCTGGCGCATCGGCCCATTCCACGGGCATCGGCAGTGCCGAAGGGTTGACTCGCGTCAGAATCTCGGTGAGCACCCGTCGGGTCTGCTGCTCCCCCACCCACAGGTGCTTGCCTCCTTCAACGGCCACCACCTCGGCTTCTGGCACGGCAGCAAAACGCCGCCTGGCCTCCTCTGGACGCAAATAGGTGTCGAGTTCGGGAACCACGGCAACCAGGCGTTTCCCGCTGCCCGCCCAAGCCGCAAGTTCATCGTCGCTCGTGCGTTTTAGCGGCGGCGACAACAGGATCGCACCAACGATCGGATAGGCGCGGCCGTATTGCAAGGCAATTTCGGTGCCGAACGACCAGCCCAGCAGCCACGGATCGGGCAGGCGGCGTTCGGCGACGAATGCCATCGCGGCCGCCAAGTCGTACTGCTCGTCGACTCCGTTGCCCCACGCGCCTTGGGAGGTGCCCCGCGGCGAGGATACCCCGCGGAAGTTGAACCTCAGCACCGCCAGGTCGGCGATGGCTGGCAGACGGCCTGCGGCCTTGCGGATGACATGGGAATCCATGAAGCCACCGCCGGTGGGCAGCGGATGCAATGTCACCAAGGTGGCCAACGGCGGTGTAGTCAACGGCGACGCCAACTCCCCGACGAGAGTGAGCCCGTCAGAGGTGTGCAGTTCGATGTCTTCGCGCCGCGCAGGAAGTTCCACTCCGCTTCTGATGTCCATCTGTGGCTACTTGATCTTCCAACAGTGCGTGTGCCAGTGTCTCCTGGCCGCGATGTCGTCGGCCTCACCCATCAACCCGTCGGCGCGCCAGGCGACGATCTGCGCGGTCCCCGGCGGGATTTCAATCCCGCATCCTGGGCAGGTGTAGTACTTCACCGCGGATGCCGCTGCCAGCGATTGCACTGTCCACAGACCGTCACGCTTTGTCTCGGTGTGCAGATACCCGAACAGGGCGCGGGTCACATCGACCTCGTCATCATCGCGGCCCGAAACCGATCGGCGTGGACGGTTAGACCTGGGCATGCCTCCAGCTTATTCCGCCGCCCGTTTCACGGAGTTTCGTTCCTCGCGGGGTTCGCTCAGTACCAGCCTTTGGCCTGAGAGGCTGCCCAGGCCCCGCACGGAGTACCATACCGGCCGGTGATGTAGCCGAGTCCCCAGGTGATTTGCGTGGCGGGGTTCGTCTGCCAGTCGGCGCCGGCGGAGGCCATTTTGCTGCCAGGGAGCGCCTGGGGGATGCCGTACGCGCCGCTGGGGTTGTAGGCATACACGTTCCAGTGCGATTCACGGTTCCACAGCGCGACGAGGCAGCTGTACTGGTCTTCACCCCAGCCACGGGCAAGCACCATACCGTGGGCGATCGCCTGAGCGGATCCGGGGTTGGGCGTGCCGGCTGCGGGTGCACCCGACTTTCGAGTCGGGGCGGCAGGAGGCGGAGGCGGCACAACCTTCTTGGAGACGCCGTATGCGTCCCGGACGACGTTGGCCGTGACCCCGCCCTGCGCGATCGCGAGGGTCTGTCCTTCGGAGGTTCCCGCTTGCGCCCACTGGATCGCAGAGGCCGAGTCGGCGGGATCGGGCACGATCATGTAGACGAGGATGAAGATGAAGGCGATGGCGAACGCAAGCCCCGGCAGGGAATACCTGCGACGAAGTGGGGTCGGGAAAAGGGTTACTGCCGCACCTGAGGGCGCCGACCGCACCACAACATCCGTATGCCTACCCACGATGTGCCGATATTAGCGCACGTCGGCTGCGAATTCGCCAGTCCGGGTCATCGCACCGCCTGCATGACCCTGATGGCACTGTCGAGAAGCAGGTCTACCTGGGCCTCCCGATAGCCGTGTTTCCGGGGCCTAAACGCGACTGTGCGCACCTCATCGACGGTCATCACGAGCTTGTCTTCAAAGTACCTGAGCATCCGATTGGCGAACGCGTCGACCTCCCTGCGGTCGTAGCCGTCGGTAAGGATGCCGGCCCGCGCGAACCGGTGCAATGGCGGCCGGGACACCCGGTCGACGATGTCTTGGGCGATCTGCCTGGCCTGCGCATACCAGGCACCTTCTCCTTCGGTGAGCAGAGCCTGCTCCCGCTCCCTGGTCGCGAAGGCGTCTTCCAGTCGCTCCAGAGCGGCATCCACATGGCTAGGCGAATATCCTCCGCGTCTCAGGGAGAAGGCGGTATGTCTGATGCTCTCGGCGCTGACGCCGACCGGCTCGCCTGGCGGCGTGGCGTAGGCGCGGCGCGCCTCCTCCAGGAACTCTTCGACCTGTTCGACGTTGTAGCCTCGCCGAGAACGACGTGTACGTGGAAAGGTTGTGCTCACCGGTCCATTCTGCCGCACAAAACGCGGGAGATCAGAGACGACGCTCACGCGAAGATCAAGAACAAAATGTAGGCCGCCAGGGCGCTCGGCAGAATCGAGTCCATGCGATCGAGGAACCCGCCGTGTCCCGGCAGCCAGGTGCTGATGTCTTTGATCCCCAGATCGCGTTTGATGAGCGACTCCATCAGGTCGCCAACGGTGGCGGTGAACAGCATTGTCGCACCGAACACGAAGCCGAACCAGATGGGCATCCGCAACATGAACACCGACAGCAGCACCGCCGCGATCAAGCCGGCGACAGCAGAGCCGGCGAAGCCTTCCCAGGTCTTCTTCGGGCTGATGCGTGGCGCCATCTTGTGCTTCCCGAACGACATTCCCGTCGCGTACGCGCCCGTGTCCACCACAACGACCACGATGAGGAAGGCCATGGTCCACCACTGCCCGGACGGTTTCGCGGTAAGCAGCACCGCAAAACCGGCCAAGAATGGCACGTAGACCTGAACGAACGTGCCGGCGGCGATATCCGCCCACACCGCGCTCGCACTGCCGCGATGCGTGGGACGAACCAGGTCAGCCACGCGCCACAGGGCCACGAAGAGGACGCCGCCGAGCGTCACCAACCACTTGCCTTGATCGCCGAGATAAAACGCGGCAGGAACGGTCGCCAGCGCGGCGATGACGGTGGGCCAGCGCGGCACGTCCCGCCCGGCGAAGCGCAACGCCTTGGCCAACTCGAACGCGGTGAAACCGACCAGCACCGCCGCCACGATCATGAACAGCGACTTGATCACCAACAGGCTGACCAGCATCGATCCGCCGAGGGCGAGGCCGATCAGAATGGCCAGAGGCAGGTTACGACCGGTTTTGGCCTGGATCTTGACGTTGGCCTCGTCGATTTGCGCCCTGGTCGCCTTCACTTGGGCACGGATGTCCGCGCTCGTCGCGTGCGCACGCGCCTCGAGGTCGGCACGCTTCAGAAACCAGCGACGCAACATCGGTCGAGACCTTGGGCCCTCCGAATGGTGCGCCATCTAGACCTCGAGGAGCTCCGCTTCCTTCTTACGCAACGCCTCGTCGATCGCGTCGACCTGCGCTTTCGTGGACGCCTCGAGCTCCTTCTCGGCACGAGCCACTTCGTCGTCCCCGACGTCTGCCTTCGACGCATCGAGGTCATCCTTCGCCTTGCGTCGGATGTTGCGGATCGCCACCTTCGCATCTTCGGCCTTGCTGCGCACAATCTTCACGAATTCCTTGCGACGGTCCTGGGTGAGTTACGGCAGGGTCGCCCGGACCACAGTGCCGTCGTTGCCGACGCTTGCGCCCAGGTTCGCCGCGGCGACGATGGATTTCTCGATCTCTTTGAGCGCGCCCTTGTCGTACGGCGTGATCAGCAGCGTCCTCGCATCGCTGTTGTGCAGCCCGGCAAGCTGCCCGAGTGGTGTCGGAGTGCCGTAGTAGTCCACGAGTAGCTTCTGGAACAACGCCGGGTTGGCACGTCCCGTGCGCACGCTGCTGAAGTCGTCTTTGGCGACCTCGACGGCCTTACGCATCTTTTCTTTGGCCTCGGCCAGTACATCGCTGATCACTGAGATCTCCTTAGGGGTCCGAGACGAGTTTAGCGGGAGGTCAGTTCGACACTAGGGTGCCGATGCGTTCGCCGCGGATGGCTTTGGTCACATTGCCGCGCGGTTCCATCCCGAACACCACCATGGGCATGCCGTTGTCCATGCACAGGCTGAACGCGGTGGAGTCGACCACCTTGAGCCCCCGCACGAGCGCCTCCTGGTAGGTGACTTTCTCCAACTTCGCGGCGTTGGAGTTGGTGCGCGGGTCGTCGTCGTAGACACCGTCGACGCCGTTCTTGGCCACCAACACGACCTCGGCGTCGATTTCGAGGGCGCGCTGGGCCGCGACCGTGTCGGTGGAGAAGTACGGCAGCCCAGCGCCGGCACCGAAGATAACGACGCGACCCTTCTCCAGGTGCCGTTCGGCGCGGCGCGGGATGTACGGCTCGGCGACCTGGGTCATCGAGATGGCCGACTGCACCCGGGTGGGAACTCCGGCCTTCTCAATGAAGTCCTGCAGCGCGAGCGCGTTCATCACCGTGCCGAGCATCCCCATGTAGTCTGCGCGGCCGCGGTCCATGCCGCGCTGGGACAGCTCCGCACCGCGGAAGAAGTTACCGCCGCCCACGACGATGGCGACCTCGACATCCACTGCTGCTGCCGCGATCTCCCGCGCAAGTGACGCGATCACTTCGGGGTTGACTCCGAGGGCTCCGCCTCCGAACGCCTCACCGGAGAGCTTGAGAAGAACCCGTCGCTTGCGTTGTTCCGCCATGTCTGCTCCCTCGTGTCGCGCCGCTTACAGGTTATTCGGCCCCAACCTTGAGACGGGCGAACCCCGTCACAGTGAGTCCAGCATCCGTCAGCACTCGCTTCACTGACAGCTTGCTGTCCTTGGCATAGTCCTGATCGAGAAGTGCGATCTGCTTGAAGAAACCGGTCAACCGGCCCTCGACGATCTTGGGCAGCGCCGCTTCGGGCTTGCCTTCGTTCTTCGTCGTCTCGGTGATGATGGCACGCTCGTGCGCGACGATGTCGGCAGGCACGTCGTCACGGGTCAAATATTGCGGGTCTGCGAACGCGATGTGCTGGGCGATACTGCGTGCCGTCTGCGCATCGTCGCCGGTGTAAGCGACAATAACGCCGACTTGCGGCGGCAGGTCCTTGCTCGTCTTGTGGAGGTAGATTTCGAAGCGCTCACCGGTCACCTTGGCGACGCGCCGCAGCTCAATCTTCTCCGCCAGCACTGAGGCACCGTCCGTGACGACATCGGACACGGTGGTCCCTCCCGCCTTCGCGGCGTTCCCCTCGTCGACAGTCGCCGCCCCGGATGCCGCTACTGCGACCAAGACCTTGTCGGCCAGCGCAATGAACTTGTCGTTCTTCGCGACGAAGTCGGTCTCGCTGGCCAGTTCGATCAGGGTGGCGTACCCCTCGCTCGCCGTGCCGGTAACGAGACCGTCGGAGGTGGTGCGGCCGCCGCGCTTGGCGACGCCCTTGAGTCCCTTGATCCTGATGAACTCGATCGCTTTCTCCACGTCGCCCTCTGAGGCGACGAGAGCATTCTTGCAATCGAGCATTCCGGCACCGGTGCGATCACGCAGCGCTTTGACGTCAGCGGCGGAAAAATTCGCCATTACTTGACCTCTTCTGTTGCGGTGGTTTCGGACGGTGCGGCGGCCTCGTCAGCGGCGGGCGCTTCCGGTGCTGAGACTTCCTCCGCCGTCGGGGCGGTGGTCTCGGCGGCAGGAGCGGCGTCCGTGACAGGCGCGGCTTCGGTGGCTGGGACTGCTTCGGTGGCCGGGGCTGCCTCCGCGGCAGGGGCCGCCTCTGGTGCTAGGGCCGTCTCGGCGGCTGGCGCGGCGTCTGTGGTGGCGGACGACGCATCCGCAGGAGCACTCTGCGCACCAGCTGCATCTCCGGCGAGCAGTTCAGCTTCCCAGGCGGCGAGCGGCTCGGCAGGTGCACCGTCGTCCTCGGACTTCTGGTGGCGCTGGATGAGGCCCTCGGCTGCGGCATCCGCGATGATGCGGGTGAGCAGGCCGACCGAACGGATGGCGTCGTCGTTGCCCGGAATCGGGTACTGCACTTCGTCGGGGTCGCAGTTGGTGTCGAGGATCGCGATCACGGGGATACCGAGCTTGCGGGCCTCGTCGATGGCGAGGTGCTCTTTCTTCGTGTCGACGACCCAGAGTGCTGACGGGGTCTTGGTCAGGTTCCTGATGCCGCCCAGGCTCTTGTGCAGCTTGTCGAGTTCGCGCTTCTTGATCAGAAGCTCTTTCTTCGTGAAGCCGGTCGTGGTGTCGTCGAAGTCGATTTCTTCGAGTTCCTTCATGCGGGCCAGTCGCTTGCTCACCGTCTGGAAGTTCGTCAGCAGCCCGCCGAGCCAACGCTGGTTGACGAACGGCTGGCCGACGCGCTGTGCCTGCTCCGCGATTGAACCCTGCGCTTGCTTCTTGGTGCCGACGAAAAGCACCGTGCCGCCGTGGGCGACGGTCTCCTTGACGTAGTCGTAGGTCTTGTCGATGTAGGCAAGCGACTGCTGCAGATCGATGATGTGGCTGCCGCTGCGCTCGGTGAGGATAAAGCGCTTCATCTTCGGGTTCCACCGGCGGGTCTGGTGGCCGAAGTGGACGCCGCTATCGAGCAGCTGGCGAATGGTGACAACGGCCATGAGCCGTCTCCTTCTCTGGGCGCACGCCCGCAAGGCGGGGTGCATCCGTTTCTCAGTTGTTTATGGGCACCGGTCGGTGGCCAATCCTGGTGCCCGGCACGCTCCCGCCCTGATCATTCACATGACTTTAGGGACTGACGGAAGCGGTAGCCGCGTTGCAGAACGCACGTGGGCACGCGTAGTCACCCCGATCGCTCGAGATGCTCCGGAAACTATATCATCCGGCGCTGCGGAACGGCGAAGCGTCCACCGGGGGACAGCACCTCTCCTCCACAGGGTGCAACCGCGGCGAACATCACGCATTCGGACGTCAACGCACAGGCGCCGCGGATATCGCGACGCACACTGGGTCCATGCCGCTCCCGCGAACCCGACCGATCCGGCTTGTCGGTCTGGCTGCCATGCTCGCACTCGTGGTGCCACTGCTGTGGTCTGCCGCACCGCCCGCCGCGGGGGCGGCACCCTCACCTGCAACCCAACGCTGGCACTGGCCCGTCGACCCGCCGTGGCGCGTGGTGAAGCCGTTTGCCGCGCCGGCGACGCCGTTCGGTCCAGGACATCGGGGTATCGACGTCGCAGCGCCTGCGGGGGCTGTGGTGTACTCACCGGCCGCCGGCGAGGTGTATTTTGCCGGGGTAGTCGTGGACCGGCCGACGCTATCGATCCGGCATCCGGATGGGCTGATGTCGAGCTTCGAGCCGGTGGTCTCGCCACTGGCGGCCGGCGACGTAGTTCGCCGCGGCGAGCCGGTTGGCACTCTCCTGCCGGGACACTGTCCGGCGACGTGTCTGCACTTCGGAGTGCGTCTGTACGGGCAGTACGTGTCGCCGCTGAAGTACCTCTGGGGCATTCCGCACTCCGTGTTGCTGCCGGTGCGCCCACTGCCCTAGTCCGCGTGGCTGACTCCGTGAGATGTGTCTCAGTCTGCCCTGCCTAGGTTGCTTGGCCACCAGATACGCCTGCCGATGTCGAAGCTCAGTGCCGGAACCAGCAACGAACGCACCAGGAACGTGTCGATCAGCACCCCGAACGCGACGATGAAGGAGATCTGAGCGAGGAAGAGGATCGGCAGCACCCCGAGGGCGGCGAACGTCGCCGCCAGCACGAGTCCTGCCGAGGTGATCACGCCGCCGGTCGCGGCCAGCCCGTGCAGGATGCCCTCACGAGTGCCGCGGGTGGCCGATTCCTCCCGAACCCGCGTCATCAGGAAGATGTTGTAGTCGATACCGAGCGCGACGAGGAACACGAATCCGAACAAGGGCACTGAGGGATCGGCGCCGGGAAACCTGAGAATACCGTTGAAGACCAGCGACGACACCCCGAGCGCCGCGCCGAACGAGAGAACGACACTGAACACCAGCAGCACCGGCGCGACTACCGAGCGCAGCAACAGCATGAGGATCAACAGGATGGCGCCGAGCACGAGCGGGATGACCAGCGTCCTGTCGTGGATGGCGGCGGCATTCGAGTCCAACGCGATTGCCGTGACTCCGCCCACCTGCACGGTATCGCCGTAGGCGCTGTGCAACTCGGACCGCAAGGTTGCCACCGTCCGTTCCGCGTCAGGTGAGTCTCCGGCGTCCTCAAGCGTGGCCTGTAGCAGGACGTTTCCGCCTACCACAGTGGGTAACGGCGCTGGCGTGCCGGACCGGCCCTGAGCTTGCACTCCGTCCGCGGTCACCGGCAGGGAGCCGCTGCGGGAACCATCCGACAAGACCGCGAGCGACGCCACTCCCGGCGTGGAAAGAATCTGCGGGCCCACCTCGTCCAGCCGAGTCGCCGGGGCGATGATCACCGCTGGGGTTCCTGACCCGCCGGGGAAGTGCGCGCCCAACACAGCCTGCCCGTCACGAGCCTGGGATGCGCCGAGCACGAACTCGCTTTGCGACACTCCATCGGCCTTCAGTTGAAGCATTCCCAAGGCGGCGATCGCGAGGATCAGAACGCTGGACACCCAGATCATCCTGGGCCGGCGAGCGATCAAGCGCGCCAGGCGCTGCCAGACGCCCTTCGGCTTCTTCCCCACAAACGCCGGATGCGAGGAGCCAAATCCCGGCCGCAGAGGCCAGAAGGCAGCCCGACCGGCGCCGAGCATCACGGCCGGCAGGAAGGTGAGCGCGGCGATCACCGCAAAAGCGATTCCGATCGCCGCGACCGGTCCCATTGCCTTGTTCGAGTTCAAATCGCTGAGCAGCAAGATCATAAGCGCCGCGATAATGGTGCCGCCGGAGGCGAGGATGGGCTCGGCCGAGCCGCGCAGCGCCGCCCAGGTGGCATCCCACCGCCGAGCGTGATCGCGCAGCGCCTCCCGGTAGCGCGCGACGTACAGCAGTGAATAGTCCGTGGCTGCACCGATCACCAAAATGAACAGGATGCCTTGGGTCTGACCGCTGAGCAGGAGCACGCCGGCCTTCGCGAGCGCGACCACGACCGCCACCGCCGCGGTGAGCGCAAACAGGCTGGTCCCGAGCACGATGAACGGCAGCATCGGCGACCGGTAGACGACGATGAGGATGACGAACACCGCCGCGAGGGCCACAAGAAGAAGTAGACCGTCGATCCCGCTGAACGCGCCCACGATGTCGGCGCTGAGGCCGGCCGGGCCAGTCACGTAGGCGGACAGCCCCTGCGGCGCACCATTGGCGAGCTGGGCGCGCATCGAGCCCACGGTCGTGCTTACCTTGACTGTCGTGTCGAGGGACACGAACGCCTCAGCGGCCTGTCCGTCATCGGAGACGATCGCCGGCGACGCGCCCTCCTCCGCGACGCCGTCCAGCGTGGCGAATGAGGCGAGCTTGTCCTCCACGAACCGGAGGTCTGCGGCGGTCAGACCTGATGCGCGCTGGTAGACGAGCACTGCGGGGATCACGTCGCCGTCGCGGAAGCCCGCCTGCAGGCGTTGCACACTGGTCGCCTCGGCGCTGGCCGGCAATTGCTGACTCTGATCGTTAGTGGCGACCTGGTTGATCTGCCCGAATGCGGAACCGCCCAGTCCGGCGACTGCAAGCCACACGGCGACGAGCGCGACTGGGATCACGATGCGAAGCCACCGAGGAACCAGGCCAGGACGGCGGGAGGACGCGATTGGCGCGGGGCGCGTTGCGAGCTTGCTCATTTCCACTACGCTACGTATGGCGTCTCGGCCCCGCATCGTTCGAAAGTGTGAATATGCACGCACGGTGCACGGTCGATTGCGTCTTTCGATGGATGCCGCAGATCCTCGCGGTTGCTTAGGCTGGTATCCGTGACCGACTCCGCGCAATCGGCAGCACCACTCACGCCCATCTTCCTGGGCCTGCGGATCTGTCTCCACACCCTCATCACACTGCTCACCGGCTTCGTCATCGTGCGCGCTCTCACGGCGCCGCAGCCACGAGCATCCTGGATCGTCGCGCTCGCCTTGCTATTCCTCGCCTTTTACATCCTCGGCGCAATCCTCGCCCGCACCGGGGTGAGCCGGGTCGGGCAGCTCGGCTGGCTGCTGGTGTTGTCCGTGTTGGCCCTGGTCTTGGCGGCGTTGAGCCCGGATGCGGCGTTTCTGGTCTTCCCGCTGTTCTTCCTCCAACTGCACCTGCTGTCGACTCGGTGGGGTATTGGCGCGGT
>JBDSDO010000108.1:0-5571 GCA_039920505.1 Terrimesophilobacter sp. | reverse complement strand
CGGATTCTACGAGCTGTACCTTGTGTTCGACCTCACGGATTCGCGGCAGACCCTCGATTTCGTGCAGCAGACCCTCGCGGTGGGCGGATTGGCGCTGGTGCTGCTCATCGGCGCGGTCACCTACCTTGTGGTGCGTCTGGTCGTCGGCCCGATCGTCATCGCCGCGCAGGCCAGCGAGAAGCTGGCTAATGGGCAGCTGGAGGAGCGCATCCCCGAGCACGGGGAGGACGTCATCGCGACCCTGGCCCACTCGTTCAACAAGATGGCCGACAGTCTGCAGCAGCAGATCACCAAGCTGGCGGAACTGTCCAGGGTGCAGCAGCGGTTCGTCTCCGACGTGTCCCACGAACTGCGCACCCCGCTGACCACCATCCGGTTGGCCGGCGACGTGTTGTACGACCAGCGGCACTCGTTCCCGCCGACGACCGGCAGAACCGCGGAACTGCTGCACGACCAGGTGCAGCGGTTCGAGGTGCTGCTGGCCGACCTGCTGGAAATCAGCCGCTATGACGCCGGCGCAGTGGAACTGGACCTGGAGCCGACCAACCTGGTGCGCCTGGTGGAGGATTCGGTGGAGTCGGTGAGGCCGCTGGCCGACGAACGCGGCTCGGACCTGCGGGTAGTGGCGCCGGGCGGATACTTCGACGCCGAGGTGGACGCCCGCCGCATCCGCCGCATCCTGCGGAACCTGGTGGGCAACGCGATCGAGCACGGCGAGGGCAAACCGATCGTGGTCACCGTCGACAGCAATGAAACCGCGATCGCGATCGCCGTGCGAGACAACGGGATCGGCATGGACGAGACGGATGTCGCCCGAGTGTTCGACAGGTTCTGGCGCGCCGATCCGTCCCGCAAGCGCACCATCGGCGGCACCGGGCTCGGGCTGTCCATCGCGTCGGAGGACGCCGCCCTGCACGAGGGCGTGCTGGAGGTGTGGTCCCGCAAGGGCGAGGGCACCTGCTTCCGGCTGACACTGCCGCGGCACCGCGGCGGGACCATCCTCGATTTCCCGGTCGGCTTGCCGCCGGCCGACCCGCGTGAGCTGGAGACGTCCGATGCCTGATTCGACACTGCACGGCCCGCGGCTGCCGAGCCTGAGGCTGACGCTGCGCCGGATGCTGGCGGGCGCGGCACTGGTCGTCGCCGCCGGCCTGCTGGCCGGCTGCGTCGGCATCCCGTCGTCCGGCCCGGTCGTGGGCGGCCCCACCATCGACAAGGCCGTCGGCGGCGCGTTCATATACCAGCCGGAGGGACCCACGACCGGTGCCGATCAGGAACAAATCCTGCGCGGATTCATCGCCGCGTTCATCGGGCCGCAAAACGACTACAAGGTGGCCAGGCAGTTCCTCACCACCGAGTTCTCGGGCAAGTGGGAACCGCGCAGCAGCGTGCTCGTGCGGTCCGGCGGGTTCAGTTTCACCCAGGTCGACGAGAACACGATGACCTACTCGTTCAAAACGCGGGCGGCGGTCGACGCCACCGGTTCCTACACCGAGTCGTCCACTGTGCTGCCGCAAACGCTCACCTACACCCTCACGAAACAGGACAAGCAGTGGCGGATCAGCGACGCGCCGAGCGGGATCGTGCTCTCCGACGGCACGTTCCCGAACGTGTTCAGTCCGCAGACGCTGTACTTCCTCGACCCATCGCTGCAGCACCTGGTGCCCGACCTGCGCTGGTTCCCGTCCGGCACCGCGCCGACCAGGATTGTCAACGCACTGCTGGCCGGGCCGCCGCCGTGGTTGCAGAAGGGCGTCGTGACCTCGGTGTTTCCGGACGGCACGCAGCTCACCTCGCCGAAGGTCGTTCTAGTCGCATCCGGAGTGGCGAAGATCGACCTCAGCAGCGAGGCGCTCGCGGCGAAGGACCGGGAACGGCAGTTGATGAAGCTGCAACTGACGGCGAGCCTGAGCGGACTGGCCAGCGTGCGCAGCATCGACATCACCGCGGAGGGTGCGCCGTACCCGATCTCTGATTCTGCGGCCGACGCGACGCAGTTCCAGCGTCAGGTGGACGGCCGGGCGGTGGTGATGAGCGACGGCCAGTTCGGCTACTACGCGAACGGCAAGGTGACCTCGATCGACCAACTTAGCGCAGGCGTGCTCAGTGTCGGTCTGCCCAGCGCCGGTCTGCCCAGCGCTTCGCCCACGGCGGCCACTGTGGATGTGAAGCGTTCCGTTGCGGCGGTGCTCGGCACCGGCGGGGTGTACGCGGTGCGCGCGGCTGGTCAGAAGGCGGTGTTGGTGGACGAGCGGCCGGGACTCATCGCGCCCACTCTCGATGGGTTCGGCTACGTCTGGTCGGTGCCGGCAGACGACCCCGCCGCGATTCGGGTGTTCGGTGCCGACGGTGCGCCGCACGACCTTGCGCCGACGCTGCCCGCGGATGCCAGGATCGCCTCCATCGACGTGTCTCGCGACAACGCCAGGATCGCGGTGCTCTTGGAGACCGACAGCGGCCCGCGCGTGATCGTGGCCGGCATCATCCGCGACGCGGCACAGAAATCGGTGCCGACCACACTCGGCGCCCCGATCCTCGACGTCGTCGCGAACCCCGGCGCGGCGATCGACGCAACCTGGCTCGACGAGTTATCGGTAGCAACGCTCACCTCGGTGGACGATGTCGCCACCGTCACCAGGTATCAGGTCGGCGGGATGCACAGCAGCATGGGACGGCCCGGCAACGCCATTCGCATTGTCGGCGGCAACGACAGCGACAACCTCCGCGTGCAGGGCGCGGACCACGTCATCAATGTGCCCCGCGGCAGCAGCTGGTCCAGCACCGAGGTCAAGGTTGACTTCATCGCCACGCAGCACTGACCCCGACGCAGTTCCAGACCCTCGCTGAGCGATAGCTTTCCGGTCGAGTGTGACCGCCGCGGCGGCATCCCTCGTCCGGCGGGGTATCGCTCGGCGGTGGATGCGACCTCTCCTCCCCAGCGAGGGACGGCAGCCTGACTACCCGTTCCTGACTCGCAACGCGCTCGTGACTGTCGGTCGGCGGCAGGCTGGCGCTGTGAACTCGACACTGCAGAACGCGCTGCTGGATGCCTGGGCGGTGCTCTCGCCGGTCAGCTGCGCCGGCTGCGACGCGGACGACCGAGCGCTGTGTCCGGCGTGCCGGGCAGCGCTGGTCCTGGACCTGCGGCGCGGCGCGCTCGCCGACGGCACACCGGTGTTCAGCGCCCTGCGGTACTCCGGACCGGCGCGACGTACCATCCTCGCGTTCAAGGAGCAGGGACGCACGGATGTCGCGAGGGCCTTGGCTCGCCCGCTGCGCCAGGCGTTGGGCCGGGCGTTGGAGCAGGTGGCGGGGCCCGGCGGCGCCGTACGGCTCACCACGGTGCCCAGCACCCGCGCGGCCTACCGGCGGCGCGGCTACGACCCGGTGTCGCTGTTGGTGGCCAGGGCGGGCGGTCATCCGGTGCGGCTGTTGCGGCACGTCCGCGCCCACGAGGCGCAGAAGTAGCTCGGCCGGGCCGAACGCTCCCGCAACCTGGTCGGCTCGATGTCGGCACGGCATCCGCGCTTCAGTTGCATCGTCGTGGACGACATCTTAACCACTGGAGCCACCCTCACCGAGGCGGTACGGGCCATCCGGAGTGCCGGCGGCCACGTCGACGCGGCGGTCACGTTGGCGTTCACTCAGAGGATTGCGCCGAATCCAGCAGTTCTCAGAACAAATGAATGACAACCTCAGCCGCTCGCGCTACGGTGGCTGAAAGAGGCGCGAACGATCGCCTGGTTTTCCGAGCGACGCGCTTATGGGATCGGGAGGGCTCCATGGAAATTTCCATCAACGGTCGCAATTTAGGGATCACCGATCGATTTCGGGATTACGCGACGGAGAAGGCCGAGAAGATCGAGCATCTCGCGGACAGGGCGCAAGCGTTCGAAGTCAAAGTCAGTCGGCGCACCGAGAGGAACGGTTCCAACGGCGACGACCGGGTCGAGTTGATGCTCATCGGTCCAGGCCCGCTGGTGCGTGCGGAGTCGAACGGCACCGACAAGTACGTCGCGTTCGATTTGGCAATGGCCAAGCTCGTCGAACGGATCCGCCGTGCCAAGGACCGCAACAAGGTGCACCGCGGCAAGCGCACTCCGGTCTCGCTGCACGATGCCAGCTCGAGCGGATTCAGCGTCGTCGACATCACTCCCGCGGAGCCGGAGACCATGGAGAAGGTGCGCACCGGCGCGATAGACATCATCCAGGACGAGCAGTTGCACTCCGACGAGGAAGAGTGGAGCCCTGTCGTCATCCGGAAGAAGGTGTTCGCGGCGATGCCTATGACGGTCGACGACGCGCTCTACCGGATGGAACTTGTCGGGCACGACTTCTATCTTTTCATCGATGCCGAAACCGATCGTCCGAGCGTCGTGTACCGGCGCAAAGGCTGGGATTACGGCGTGATCGGCCTGGATGTCGATGACGAACTCGCCTCGAGTGCCGGCCGAAAGGCGCGCCGGTAGCTACCAGTTAGGATTGCTACAGTTATCGGCTGACAAGGGTCGGTTGACTTTGTGCTGACCGGAGCACGCTTTCGTGCTCCGGTCGGCCGCAGTGCCGAGACGATAAATTGGAGTAATCGGTGTCCAATGTTCTTGAACGGGTTCTTCGTATCGGCGAAGGGCGAACCCTTCGTCGATTGAGCCGTTATGCGGCGGCAGTGAACGAACTCGAAGACGATTTCACATCGCTGACCGATGATGAGCTGAAAAACGAGACTGTCGAACTGCGTGAGCGGTATGTCAGCGGCGAGTCGCTGGACGATTTGCTGCCCGAGGCGTTCGCGGCGGTGCGCGAAGCATCCGTGCGCACGCTGGGCATGCGCCCGTTCGACGTGCAACTGATGGGTGGCGCGGCGCTGCACCTGGGCAACATCGCCGAAATGAAGACCGGTGAGGGCAAGACCCTCGTGGCTACCCTGCCCGCGTACCTCAACGCGATCGCGTCCCGAGGCGTGCACGTCATCACGGTCAACGACTACCTCGCCAGCTATCAATCCGAGTTGATGGGCCGCGTGTTCCGAGCGCTGGGGATGACCACCGGATGCATCATTTCCGGCCAGACTCCCGCCGAGCGCAAAGAGCAGTACGCCGCCGACATCACCTACGGCACCAACAACGAGTTCGGCTTCGACTACCTTCGCGACAACATGGCCTGGGACGCGGCCGACATGGTGCAGCGCGGCCACCACTACGCCATCGTCGACGAGGTCGACTCGATCCTGATCGACGAGGCCCGCACCCCGCTCATCATCTCAGGCCAGGCCGAAGATACGACCGACCTGTATCTGCTCATCAACAAGGTGGCGCCGAAGCTCACGCGGCAGAAGGAAGAGAAGGCGGAAGAAGGCGATTACTGGGTCGACGAAAAGCTGCACCAGGTCATCCTCTCCGAGCAGGGGCATGAGCACGCGGAGCAGTTGATGGCAGAGGCGGGGCTCCTGCCGGAAGGCAGCAGCCTGTACGAAGCGGCGAACATCAACCTCATGCATCACCTGAACGCGTCGCTTCGCGCGCACACGCTTTTCCTTCGCGATCAACAATACGTGGTTCAGAACGGCGAGGT
>JBDSDO010000107.1:0-5723 GCA_039920505.1 Terrimesophilobacter sp. | reverse complement strand
GTTGTCGGTGAGGCACTCGATGAGCAGCGCCACTCCCCCGGGCGCATAACCCTCATACATGATCGTCTTGTAGTCGGTGCCGACGCCCAGTTGCCCCGATCCGCGCTTGACGGCGCGGTCGATGTTTTCGTTCGGCACAGAGGTCTTTTTGGCCTTCTGAATCGCGTCGACAAGAGTCGGGTTTCCACTCAGATCGCCTCCGCCCATCTTGGCGGCGACCTCGATGTTTTTGATGAGTTTGGCAAACGCTTTCGCACGCCGCGAGTCGGTGACCGCCTTCTGGTGCTTCGTGGTTGCCCACTTGGAATGACCCGACATCAATACTCCCGTTCCACTGTCGCTGACAGTCTAAAATACCAGCGCGCTCAACTCAGGAATCCCACCTTGGCGACTCGGCCAAGGAAGTACTCGTGAAAACGGTGGTCGTCGGTCATTTCCGGATGGAACGATGTGGCGAGCAGATTGCCCTGTTCCACCGCCACAACTCGGCCGTCGTCGAGCTCGGCGAGAGCGTGGACTGCGGAGCCGACGCGCACTACCACCGGCGCGCGAATAAACACGGCGTGCAGTGCCGGTTGGCCGAGCTCGGGGATGTTCAGGTCCACCTCGAAGGAATCGGTTTGCGATCCGAACGCGTTACGGCGCACGTCGATGTCCAGTCCGCCGAGGCCTTGCTGGCCCTCGATTCCGTCGAGGATGGTGTCGGCCAGCATGATCATGCCCGCACACGTACCATAGACCGGCAGTCCAGCGGCGATGGCCTGACGCAGCGGCTGTGCCAGGTCGAACAATCGCGACAGCTTATCCATGACACTGGATTCCCCTCCGGGAATCACCAGGCCGGCGACTTCGGCCAGCTCGTCCGGTCGCCGCACGGCCCTGGCGTCCGCGCCGAACGACCTCAGGACCGCAATGTGCTCACGGAAATCGCCCTGCAGGGCAAGCACGCCGACCGGTAGGCCGACGTTACCAGCCACGTTCTGACAAGCGGTGCGGTGCGGCGATGTCGGCGACGTTGATGCCGACCATGGCCTCGCCTAGCCCCCGCGACGCTTCCGCGATCACGGCGGCGTCGTCGTAGAAGGTCACGGCCTTCACGATGGCCGCGGCGCGCTTCGCAGGGTTTCCCGACTTGAAGATGCCGGACCCGACGAAGACTCCGTCTGCGCCGAGCTGCATCATCAGTGCGGCATCCGCGGGGGTGGCCACGCCGCCGGCCGTGAACAGCACAACCGGGAGCTTGCCGGTCTCGGCGATTTCCCGAACGAGGTCGTACGGCGCCTGCAGTTCCTTTGCCGCAACGTACAACTCGTCTTTGCTCTTGGTCTGCAGCGCGTGGATCTCACTCCAAATGGTGCGGATGTGCTTGGTCGCCTAAGAGACGTCGCCTGTGCTGGCCTCGCCCTTGGAGCGGATCATTGCCGCGCCCTCGGTGATGCGGCGCAGCGCCTCCCCGAGGTTGGTGGCGCCGCAGACGAACGGCACCGTGAACTTCCATTTGTCGATGTGGTTCGCGTAGTCGGCAGGGCTGAGCACCTCAGACTCGTCGATGTAGTCGACCTTCAGCGCCTGGAGGATCTGCGCCTCGACGAAGTGGCCGATGCGGGCCTTGGCCATCACCGGGATGGACACGGCCTCGATGATGCCGTCGATGAGGTCGGGGTCGCTCATCCGTGCGACACCGCCCTGAGCGCGAATGTCGGCGGGAACTCGCTCCAGCGCCATGACCGCCACCGCTCCGGCGTCTTCGGCGATCTTCGCTTGGTCCGCGGTGACGACATCCATGATGACGCCGCCCTTGAGCATTTCGGCCAGGCCTCGCTTGACCCGGCTGGTACCCAGTTGTTCGTTGTTGTCAGACACTGTCGTCGCCTTTCCCGTGTGCCTCGCGGTGTTCGGCACGCGCATCCATTCTATTCGTGCGGGGACCGGTCCTCGCTCAGCGAGAACCCTGCTTTGGCCAGGCCGCAGCGGTCGCGTCGCGAACCTCACCGAGCAGGCGCGGGACGGCTTTGGTCCGCGCGATGATAGGGAAGAAGTTCGAGTCCAGTGCCCAGCGGGGAACGATGTGCTGGTGCAGGTGCTCCGCGATGCCGGCTCCGGCGATCTGGCCCTGATTCATTCCGAGGTTGAAGCCGTCGCAGTGCGCCACCGTGCGCAGCACACGCATTGCTGTCTGCGTGAGGCTGCCCATCTCGGCCACCTCATCCTCGTTCGCTTCGTCGTAGAGCGCGATGTGGCGGTACGGGCACACCAGCAGGTGTCCCGAGTTGTACGGATACAGGTTGAGCAGCACGTAGCAGAAGGTGCCACGGGCGACGATGAGCGCCTTCTCGTCCGAGAGGGTCGGGGCAACGCAGAACGGGCACTTGTCTGCGCTCGGCTGTTGTCCATCCTCGATGTAGACCATACGGTGGGGCGTCCACAAGCGTTGGAACGCATCCGGCACCCCGCCGAAATCCGCTGAGCTCTCCAGGTCGACGCCGCCGTCTGCCGGTGAGTCGAACTCGTTGTGTTCGTAATTGCGCACTGTCACACCTGTGCTCTTGAGGCTATGGCCGACGTGATCCGTTCGATCGCTTCGGCGACGGGGATGCCATTCTCTTGCCGTCCGTCACGGAATCTGAAGCTGACCGCTCCGGCCGCCCTGTCGTCTTCTCCGGCAATCAATTGATAAGGGACCTTGGACTTGGTGGCGTTGCGGATCTTCTTCGGCATCCTGTCGGTGGAGTGGTCGACCTCGGCCCGCACTCCCGCCGCCTTCAGTTTCCCGATGACCTCGTCGAGGTAAGGGCCGTACTGCTCGGCCACTGGGATGCCGATTACCTGTACCGGGGAAAGCCACACCGGGAAGGCGCCGGCGTAGTGCTCGGTGAGCACGCCGATGAACCGTTCGATGGAGCCGAACAGGGCGCGATGGATCATCACCGGACGCTGTCTCGAGCCGTCGGGGGCGGTGTACTCCAGTCCGAACCGCTCCGGAAGGTTGAAGTCCAGTTGGATCGTCGACATCTGCCAGGTGCGCCCGATCGCATCCCGTGCCTGCACGGAGATCTTCGGGCCGTAAAACGCCGCGCCGCCCGGGTCGGGAACCAGGTCGAGGCCCGAGGCGATGCCCACCTCACGGAGGGTGTCGGTGGCTTCCTCCCACGCCGCGTCCTCCCCCACGTACTTGTCGGGGTCCTTGGTGGACAGCTCCAGGTAGAAGTTGTCGAGGCCGTAGTCGCGCAGCAAATCGATCACGAAGCTGAGGAGCTTGGCGAGTTCGTCGCGCATGTTCTCGCGGGTGGTGAAGATATGGGCGTCATCCTGAGTCATGCCGCGCACGCGGGTGAGTCCGTGAACGACGCCGCTCTTCTCGTACCGGTATACAGTGCCAAATTCGAACAACCGCATCGGCAGGTCGCGGTAGGAACGTCCGCTGGAGCGGTAGATCAAGATGTGGAACGGGCAGTTCATCGGCTTCAGGTAGTAGTCCACCCCTTGCCGCACGACGTTACCGTCCGCGTCGCGCTCCTCGTCGATGTGCATCGGCGGGAACATCGCCTCCTTGTACCAGCCGAGGTGCCCACTCTCCTCGAATAGCGACGCCTTGGTGATGTGAGGAGTGTTGACGAAGTCATACCCGGCCTCGATGTGCTTCTTGCGCGAATAATCCTCCATCTCTCGGCGGATGATGCCGCCCTTGGGGTGGAAGACCGCCAGTCCGGAGCCGATTTCTTCAGGGAAGGAGAACAGGTCCAATTCGGCGCCGAGTTTGCGGTGGTCGCGACGGGCGGCCTCCTCCAGGCGCTGACGATAGGCGTGCAACTCGTCCTTGGTCGGCCAGGCCGTGCCGTAGATGCGCTGCAGTTGCTTGTTCTTCTCGGAGCCGCGCCAGTAAGCGGCAGCGGTCCGCATCAGCTTGTGCGCGTTTCCGATCATCCGCGTATTGGGCAGGTGCGGTCCGCGGCACAGGTCCCGCCACACCGTTTCCCCGGTCTTCGGGTCGACGTTGTCGTAGATGGTCAGTTCGTGGCCGCCGACTTCGACGGACTCGTCGGCCACATCGCCGGCATCCGTCCCGCCCTTCAAGCCGATCAGCTCAAGCTTGTACGGCTCAGCCGCGAGCTCGGCACGCGCCTGCTCCTCGGTGACCACTCGGCGCACAAAACGCTGACCCTGTTTGACGATGCGGTCCATCGCCTTCTCGATTTGCGTGAGGTCATCAGGGGTGAACGGGGTCTCTACATCGAAGTCGTAGTAGAACCCGTCGATGATGGGCGGGCCGATGCCCAATCTGGCTTCAGGGTTGATCGACTGCACCGCCTGAGCGGCGACGTGTGCGGCGGAGTGGCGCAGGATGCGAAGGCCGTCTTCCGACTGAAGCGTGACGGGTTCGACGAGCGAGCCCTCCTCCACCGTGGCAGCCAGGTCCCTCAGTTCCCCGTTGACCAGCATCGCCACGATGTTCCGGTCGGTGTAGAGGTCGAATCCGGTCTGCAGAGCGCTCATTTATCCCACTTTAGCTTGGGACGAGGCTTGTTCAGCCCACCAGCGCCGCGGCGGTGCCGATCAGCGTGGCGCTCGATAAGACACCGTTCACGTGCAACTTGCCCGACGCTGAAGGTAACGTGATCAGAATGACCGCGACGGCTCCCCACCAGGACGAACCACACCTCGACAGACTCGGCACGCGCCTGAATTGGTTGCGTGCCGGAGTGCTCGGTGCTAACGACGGGATCGTCTCCACCGCTGGACTGGTGGTCGGTGTCGCCGGAGCAACTTCGGACAATGGCGCGATTCTCATCGCCGGTCTTGCCGGCATGGTGGCCGGCGCGTTGTCAATGGCCGGTGGGGAATACACGTCGGTGAGTGCACAGCGAGATACCGAGCGCGCCGCCTTGGCGAAGGAGCGGTTCGAACTCGAAGCGATGCCGGAGGAAGAGCTTGCCGAACTCGAGGGACTTTATCGCGACAGGGGTCTGAGCGTCGAGACCGCGCGGGCCGTCGCGCGAGAGCTCACCGCCACCGACGCGCTGGCAGCGCACGCGGAAGTGGAGCTGGGCATCGACGCCCATCACCACGTGAATCCGTGGACGGCAGCATGGGCATCATTGATTTCGTTCGCGCTGGGATCGGTGCTGCCGCTGCTGGCGATCTCACTACCTCCTGAAACGGTGCGCATTCCCGTGACATTCGTCGCCGTCGTGATCACACTGTCGCTGACCGGCTTCGTTGCAGCGCGCCTCGGCAGTGCGCCGGTGCCGCGGGCGATCCTCCGAAATGTTGCCGTCAGTGTCGTCACCATGATCGTGACACTCGTGATCGGCAACATGGTGGGAGCAGTGCTGCTCTGACGACAGAATGCCCCGACCGAGCAGCTCAACTCTTGTTGTGGGCGATACCGGGATCGAACCGATGACCTCTTCCGTGTCAGGGAAGCGCGCTACCGCTGCGCCAATCGCCCAGGGTGTCGTCCTGGAGGTGGAGACGGGATTTGAACCCGCGTGTACGGCTTTGCAGGCCGCTGCCTCGCCTCTCGGCCACTCCACCGTGCGCGGGATCAGCCAGCGAGGCTGACACTTCCCACTCGAGCGGATGACGAGATTCGAACTCGCGACCCCAACCTTGGCAAGGTTGTGCGCTACCACTGCGCCACATCCGCATCGCTCGCATTTCTGCGCGCTAGATGACCATATCCGATCATCCCGGCGAGAGCCAATCGTGTGACGGCCGTGTCG
>JBDSDO010000106.1:0-5241 GCA_039920505.1 Terrimesophilobacter sp. | reverse complement strand
TCGCTGAGCAGGATCAACCTGCTCAGAGAATTGCAGTCTCGCGGCACCCGGACTGTCGAGGAATTGGCTGCCGCTGCCGGACTGCACCACAACACGGCCAGGGAGCATCTTCATCGCCTCATCGCCGACGGCTTCGTCACCTGCGAACCGGAAGAAAAAGACACCAAGGGTCGACCGCGGATGCTGTACCGTGTGGCGAACGACACAGCGCATCGGGACGATCCGGTACAAGCCACCAAGGTGACTGCCGCGCTGCACCGGGCCGACCAGGTCAGGCAACTCCTCCACTCCGACGAGACGCTCGAAGCGGACTCGCCGATGTCCCGTCAGATGGACGTGCTCGACGACCACCTGGACCGCACCGGGTTCGATGCCCGCGTCGAGGCTGACGAGTTGCAGGTGCAACTGCACAACTGTCCGTTTTCCGACCTCGCTCGGCGGCATCCGCAAGTGTGCCTGGTGCACTTCGGACTCGTGAAGGGAATGCTGGAGCAGATCGGTGGCCCCCTGGTGGCCGAGGGACTGCATCCATTCGTCCAACCGCACTCGTGCACTCTTGACCTGTGCTGCTCGGAACCTACGACAGCCGAACCTGAGCCAGAACGTGCCTGACTTAACATTTTTCACGGTGTTTTCGGCTAGTGCCCTTCTGCCGCACTCGTAAAACTCCTCGGTGAGGGCGATTACCTGACCAGGGCGTCGCCGAGCAAGTCGAGGAGACACCGTGGAAAATCAGAGCGAGTCCTTCACACCGGGAACCGACGGGGCGCTGGCCGATGGCCTCGTAAGACTGGGGCGGTTTCTCAAACCCGGTACCGTTTCCGAAGATCTGCGCTCCGTCTTTCTCAAAGGGGGCCGGAACGCCGACTCCTTCTACCGTGACCGCTGGTCGCACGACAAGGAAGTACGCTCCACGCACGGAGTGAACTGCACCGGGTCGTGTTCCTGGAAGGTGTACGTCAAGGACGGGATCATCACCTGGGAGACGCAGCAGACCGACTATCCGTTGGTAGGCCCGGACTCGCCTGAATACGAACCACGCGGCTGCCCGCGCGGTGCCGCATTCAGTTGGTACACCTACTCACCCACTCGGGTGCGCTACCCGTACGTGCGCGGAGTGCTGCTTACCGCGTACCGCGAGGCGAAAAAAAGCACCGGTGATCCCGTGCTGGCATGGGCCGAGGTCACCGGAAACCCGGAGACGGCCCGTGCGTACAAGCAGGCCCGCGGCAAGGGCGGTCTCGTCCGCACCAGCTGGGACGAGGCATCCGAAATCGTCGCCGCCGCCCACGTCCACACCATCAAGAAATACGGACCGGACCGCATCGCCGGTTTCTCCCCGATCCCGGCGATGTCGATTGTGTCGCACGGCGTCGGATCGAGATTCGTCACGATGCTCGGTGGCACGATGCTCTCCTTCTACGACTGGTATGCCGACCTGCCGGTCGCCTCACCCCAGGTCTTCGGCGATCAGACTGACGTTCCGGAATCGGCGGACTGGTGGAATTCGTCGTACCTGATCATGTGGGGTTCGAACGTTCCGGTGACGCGCACGCCCGACGCGCATTTCATGGTCGAAGCCCGCTACCGGGGCCAAAAGGTGATCGTGGTGTCTCCCGATTACGCCGACAACACGAAGTTCGCCGACGAGTGGCTCGCGGCGCATCCTGGCACCGACGCTGCATTGGCGATCGCGATGGGACACGTGATTCTTAAGGAGTTCCTGGTCGACCGACGCACGCCGCAGTTTGCCGACTACCTGAAAAAGTTCAGTGACTCCAGCTACCTCATCGAACTCAGCAAGCGCGGTGAGGCCTGGGCGCCTGGCAAGTTCCTGATGGCCGACGCCCTGCCGACCACCGCAGCGGATGTCGCCAATCCGGCCTTCAAGCCGGTGCTGCTCGACCAGAATGGCACTCCCGTCGTCCCGAACGGATCACTTGGCCACCGCTTCGCGGACAGCGACGCCGGCCTATGGAACCTCGACCTCGGCGAGACCGATCCGCTCCTGTCCATTGCCGACGCGCCCGACTACGCCGGTGAGGCAGTCCTGGTTGACCTGCCGCGGTTCGACTTGGCACCCGAGGCCGGCCGTGAGCACACGGGCGGCACCGGCACCATCCGTCGCGGCGTTCCCGTGCGTACTATTGCCGGTCGCCTCGTGACTACCGTGTTCGACCTTCTGCTCGCCCAGTACGGTGTGGGCCGGGACGGCCTGCCGGGGGACTGGCCCACCGGCTACAACGACGCCTCCTCACCAGGTACGCCGGCCTGGCAGGAGGAAATCACCTCGGTGCCGGCGGCCGCCGCGGAACGCATCGGCCGCGAGTTCGCGCAGAACGCGGAGGACTCCGGTGGCCGCTCGATGATCCTGATGGGCGCCGGCACCAACCATTGGTTTCACTCCGACACCATCTACCGCTCCTTCCTTGCACTCACCACGATGACCGGCTGCCAGGGCAAGAACGGCGGCGGTTGGGCCCACTACGTCGGCCAGGAAAAGGTCCGTCCGCATACCTGATGGGCGCAGTACGCCTTCGGCCTCGACTGGGTACGCCCTCCGCGTCAGATGATCAGCACCGCATATTGGTATCTGGCCACTGACCAGTGGCGTTATGACGGCATGCCTGCTGACACACTCTCCAGCGACCAGGCGACCGGCATGTTCGCCGGCCGCACAACTGCAGACTGCCTGGTTGAGTCGGCCAAACGTGGCTGGATGCCGAGCTATCCCACGTTCAACCGCAACCCCCTCGACATCGTCGACCAGGCCGAGGCGGCCGGTGTCGCCCCCGCCCAGTACGTGGTCGACCAGCTGAAAAGCGGTGAACTGCGGTACGCCTGCGAGGACCCGGATTCTCCGGAGAACTTCCCGCGCGTGCTCAACGTGTGGCGGGCAAACATCATCGGCTCCTCCGGCAAGGGCAACGAGTACTTTCTCAAGCACCTGCTGGGCACCAGTGCCGCCATTCGTGGTGGCGAATCGGAGCCGGGCCGCCGTCCGATCTCGATCGACTGGCACGATGAGGCCCCGGAAGGAAAGCTCGACCTGATGGTCACCAGCGACTTCCGGATGACGTCGACGACCGTCTTCAGCGACATCGTCCTGCCGCCGGCCACCTGGTACGAGAAGCACGACCTCTCAACGACGGACATGCATCCGTTCATCCACACGTTCAACCCTGCGATCTCACCACCGTGGCAGGCAAAGACCGACTTCGACATCTTCCATCTGCTGGCGAAGAAAATCTCCCAGCTATCCATCGCACACCTCGGCGTCCGCAAGGACCTCGTCGCCGCTCCGCTGCTGCATGACACTCCGGACGCGATGTCGACGCCCCACGGCATTGTCGTGGATGATCCGGATCTCATCCCCGGGGTCACCATGCCGAAGCTCGTTGTCGTCGAGCGGGACTATCCCGCCTTCGCCGCGAAGCTGGCGGCACTCGGCCCACTTACCACCGAGCTCGGCATGGTCACGAAGGGTGTGAAGTTCTCGCCGGAGCCCGAGGTGGAGGACCTCGGAAGGCGCAACGGGCTCGTCGAGGACGGACCTGCGAAGGGCCGGCCGAAACTCGACACGGACATCCGTGCCTGCGAGATGGTGCTCACGTTGTCCGGGACGACCAACGGCCGTCTCGGCACCCAGGGTTTCCGGCAGCTCGAGAAGCAGACCGGCCAGAAGCTGGCGCAGCTGGCGAGCGACAACGAAGGACGGCGTTTCACCTTCAAGGAGATCTCCGGCGCTCCGGTTCCGATCCTGACCTCGCCGGAGTGGTCGGGCAGCGAACACGGCGGCCGCCGCTACAGCGCGTTCACGATCAACGTGGAGCACTTGAAGCCCTGGCACACCCTCACCGGGCGTCAGCACTTCTATCTCGACCATGACTGGATCCTCGAACTCGGAGAACAACTGCCGGTGTACCGGCCGCCGCTGGACATGCACCGGCTCTTCAACGATTCGATCATCGGCTCGATGTCACCGACCGGGGCCCCGGGATCACAGGGGCGGGCGGAAGTGGCTGTGCGATACCTCACCCCGCATTCCAAGTGGTCCATCCACTCCGAGTACCAGGACAACCTGATGATGCTGACCCTGTCCCGAGGAGGTCCGACCATCTGGATGTCGCCGCAGGACGCGGACAAGATCGGTGTGCGCGACAACGAATGGATCGAGTCCTACAACCGCAACGGCGTCGTCGTCGCCCGCGCGATCGTGTCCCACCGGATGCCAGAGGGCACCGTGTTCATGTACCACGCGAAGGACCGCACGATCAACGTGCCGATCGCCGAGACCTCGGGGATGCGCGGCGGGACCAACAACTCGCTCACCCGCATTTTGCTGAAGCCGACCCATCTGATCGGCGGCTATGCGCAGCTGTCGTTCGCTTTCAACTATCTCGGTCCAACCGGGAACCAACGCGACGAGGTCACTGTGATCCGCCGCCGCAGCCAGGAGGTGGAGTACTGATGCGTGTCATGGCTCAGATGTCGATGGTGATGAACCTCGATAAGTGCATTGGATGTCACACTTGCTCCGTCACCTGCAAGCAAGTGTGGACGAATCGCGACGGCATGGAATACGTCTGGTTCAACAACGTCGAGACGAGGCCGGGGCTCGGTTATCCGCGGCAGTACGAGGACCAGGACAAGTGGCACGGCGGGTGGATGCGCAACAAGCGCGGCCGCCTGAAGTTGCGCGGCGGCGGCAGAGTGAAGAAGTTGATGAACATTTTCGCCAATCCCGACCTGCCGACAATCGACGACTACTACGAGCCGTGGACCTACGACTACGACATGCTCACCAAGGCGCCGCAGACCAAGAACGGCCCCGTAGCGCGCCCCAAGTCGCTGCTCACCGGCGAGAACATGGACATCAAGTGGTCCGGAAACTGGGATGACAACCTCGGTGGCTCGCAGGAGACTGCCGCCGACGATCCCATCCTCGCCCATATGAGCGATCACGTGAAGATGGAGTTCGAGAACACGTTCATGTTCTACCTTCCGCGCATTTGCGAGCACTGCCTCAACCCGTCCTGTGTGTCGGCCTGCCCCTCGGGCGCCATGTACAAGCGAGAGGAAGACGGCATCGTCCTCGTCGACCAGGACACCTGTCGGGGCTGGCGCATGTGCGTGTCAGCCTGCCCTTACAAGAAGGTCTACTTCAACCACAAGACGAACAAGGCCGAGAAGTGCACACTGTGCTACCCGCTGATCGAGCAGGGCAAGCCGACGATCTGC
>JBDSDO010000105.1:0-8684 GCA_039920505.1 Terrimesophilobacter sp. | reverse complement strand
CGAGGCGTCGGGGGCCGGTGACGAGAGTGGGGTCCGTGAGCACCGAAGAGAACTGGCCGACGGCGCCCTCCGAGTCCAGCATCGCCTTAACGAGGCCTACGTGCTTGGCGTCCTCGGGCTTCGGCACCAGCGACGTACCCGGCCCCGTCGCGGACAACGCATGCGACAGTGCGGTTTGCGGGGCCCAGGGAAGAGTTTGAAGCGCCGCCATGGTCTGGGCGAGCCGGAACGTGGCCGGCGGCGCATCGCGGCCGAGCGTGGCGAGCACCGTGCCTGGGGCATCCGCCCCTTGCGCGCCAGCCAAAGCCAGCATCGACGAAAACTCGCACACGGCGTCGCGCCACGACAGGTCGTCCGCCGCGCCAACCGCTTCGCGCAGCAGCGCCGACAGAGCGCTGCTGGCGACGGCAACCGCATGCCCGCCGACGCTGGCCATGACCGGTGGGACCGGGCTGGGTTTCGCTGCCGCGATGTTGTCCGAGGAGAGGATCGTGGTGGTCAACTCCGCTTCCGCGAATTTGTCCAGATTCTTGTCCGCGACCGTATTGTCGCCGGGCCAGGCGATCGCGGGAATCGTGTAGTTCCAGGCCAGCAATTCCTTCGAGGTCGGCAGGGTGGGCACCGGCGTCGCCGAAGGACTTGGCGCAAACGTCGGCGACGGGCTGGCCTGCGGGCTGCCGGCAGGAACGGGTGCGAACCGGGTCGGGTCGATGGGGAACGTGATCGGGTCAAGGGTTGGGATCCCGCCCGCTTGAGCGAGGGCGGCAATGTCCGAGTCGGCATAACTGAGCTCGAAGGTCTCATTGCTGGCGGTTCTCAGCCGTTCCAGCCAGGCGGTCGCCGACGGCGGCGCCTGCGTGCCGAGGATGCGGATTGAGGCGATGATCCTCGGATCGATGCCGATCGCGACCTGACTGCTGACAAGCCCAGACAGTTGTCGGTCCAAGACGCCACCGGGTGCCGTGTACGTGGCGAGTTGCGTGGCGTCGAGAAGCCCGACAGCTTCATCCGGAACAGTGATCGGTGCCACAACCGCCACCGAGGTCGCGGGTACGTCGGCGGCGGGATGCCAGACGATGCTCGTGCGCGCTTGCGAAGCATCCAGACCTTCTGCTGTCACGGCCACCGAGAGCGCATGAACTCCCCAGGGCTGGCCGTCCAGGCCCACGGCCGCCGCGGGCACAATGAGCGAGTCGGTTCTGGTTTCCCCAGGGAGCAGTGCGGACAGGGGCTGCTGCAGCAGCACCGTGTCGGCGACGGGGTGCCCGCTGGCCGGCGGATGCATCCACGACGTCAATGCCGAGACCGAGGCAAAGGGCCGCCGCTGCAGGGACACTGTGATGGTGGCACCGGCCACCGCGGACGGCGTGTCGTTGGTCACACTGCTGGCAATGATCAGGTCTTCGCCGGGGGCCAACGCACCGGACTGCAACGGCGCGGCGACCACCGTGAGCGCGGAGGAGACGACCGGGATGTCGACGGTGGGCAGGGCGGCAGCGGGGAGGGCGAGACCGAAGGCGGCCGTCGCCAGTGCGAGAAGCGGGGATAGCAGCCTCACGGGCATGGACCGACCAGGGGAATTCGCTCGGTCAGCATGCATCAGATTCTAGGGCGTGGTCGCTGGGACACGGCTGGCGGCGCCCCGACCCTGGCCGTGCCGACGGCAGAGTGCCCACAGTCTCCCCGCCGATAGCGCCCGCTACTCGCCGAGAGCCTTCCTACTCCCCGATAGCCCTCCTACTCCCCGATAGTCTGGGGCACTATGGAAAATGTCGCTTCGGCCATCGCGCGCCTGGACGAACTCGCGGCATCCGAGCACATCGCCAGGCTGGCGGATGCCTTCGCCGCCGCCGGCCACGAACTCGCTCTGGTGGGCGGTTCGGTGCGCGATGCCTTCCTAGGTGCCAGGCTGCACGATCTCGACTTCACCACCACGGCGACGCCCGATGAGATCCTCGTCATCGTCGCTCCGATCGCGGACACGCACTGGGACATCGGTCGGGCGTTCGGCACCATCGGGGCACGGCTCGGCGCACACACGGTGGAAATCACCACCTACCGCGCCGACGTGTACGACGGGCAAACCCGCAAACCCGTCGTCGAGTTCGGCAGTACCCTCGAGGGCGATCTCATCCGGCGCGACTTCACCGTCAACGCGATCGCGCTGCGCCTGCCGCAGCGCGTGCTGGTAGACCCCTCCGGGGGCGTCGACGACCTGTTGGCCGGCCGCCTCACCACGCCCGGATCGCCGGAATCGTCCTTCGGGGACGACCCGTTGCGGATGCTGCGCGCTGCGCGGTTCACCTCGCAACTGGGCTTCACCATCGACGAGGACACGCGGCAGGCGATGGAACACCTCGCAGACAAGCTCGACATCGTGTCGGTTGAGCGCATCAGCGACGAACTGAGCAAACTGCTGCGCACGGAAGCGCCGCGCGCCGGCCTCCAGTTACTGGTCGACACCGGGCTCGCCGCCCGCGTGCTGCCCGAGCTGCCGGCGTTGCGCCTGCAAATCGATGAACACCACCACCACAAAGACGTGTATGAACACAGTCTCATCGTGCTCGACCAGGCCATCGAGCTGGAGCGTCAGCGGCACCCCGATTCGCCGCCCGACCTGACGCTGCGGCTGGCCGCGTTGCTGCACGACATCGGCAAACCGGCGACGAAACGGCTCGAGCCCGGCGGAGTGGTGACATTCCACCACCACGATGTTGTCGGCGCGAAGCTCGCGGCGAAACGGTTACGGGCGTTGCGGTACGACAACCAGACCATCACCGACGTGTCCCGGCTGATCGAATTGCACCTGAGGTTCTTCGGCTACACCGAGGGAGCCTGGACCGATTCCGCAGTGCGACGCTACGTGCGCGACGCCGGAGTGCTGTTGGAGCGCTTGCACATCCTCACCAGAGCGGATGTGACGACCCGCAACGTGCGCAAGGCCGACCGGCTGGCGTTCGCCTACGACGACCTGGAGGATCGCATCCGCACGCTCGCCGACGAGGAGGGCGTCGCCGCAGTGCGCCCTGATCTCGATGGCGAGGCGATCATGGCGGTCCTCGGACTGAACCCGGGCCGCGAGGTGGGGGAGGCTTACCGGTTCCTGCTCGAGATGCGCCTCGACGAGGGCCCGCTTGGCGCGGACGAGGCTACAGCCCGCCTCAAGTCCTGGTGGGCCGACCGCGCTTGAGCGGGTCGAGTATCGACCGAGGAACGAGGCCGGCGTATTGAGACCTTGCCCGCTACCGCCCGGTGTCCCGGATGAAATGCTCGAGCAGTTCTCGGGCCACCGGGTCAGGGTACTGCTTCGCCGGCGACTTCATGAAGTACGCGGATGCCGCCTCGAGCGGACCGCCGAGTCCGGCATCCAGCGCGATCTTCGCCGCACGGATGGCATCGATCACGACGCCCGCGGAGTTGGGTGAATCCCACACCTCGAGCTTGTACTCCAGCGTGGTCGGGGAGTTGCCGAAGCCGTGACCCTCGAGGCGCACGAAGGCGAGCTTGCGGTCGTCGAGCCACGGGATGTGGTCGCTCGGTCCGATGTAGACATTGTGCGGGTCGAGTTTCGCGTCGATGTTGCTGGTGACCGCCTGCGTCTTCGAGATCTTCTTGGACTCCAGCCGCGTGCGCTCGAGCATGTTCTTGAAGTCCATGTTGCCGCCGACGTTGAGCTGGTAGGTGCGGTCCAGCACGATGCCGCGTGACTCGAACAGGCGCGCGAGCACCCGGTGGGTGATCGTGGCGCCGAGTTGGCTCTTCACGTCGTCGCCGACGATCGGTATGCCCGCCGCCACGAACTTCGCCGCCCACTCGGGGTCGCTCGCGATGAACACCGGCTGGGCGTTGACGAATGCCACACCGGCATCCAGTGCCGCCTGCGCATAGTGCTTCGCGGCGGCGTCAGACCCGACCGGGACGTAGCAAACCAGCACGTCGGCGCCGGAGTCCCGCAGCACCTGCGCGGTGTCCACGACCGGCGCATCCGATTCCGTGATCGTCGCCCGGTAGTACTCGCCGAGGCCGTCGAGGGTCGGGCCGCGCTGGACCATCACGCCCGTCGTGGGAACTTGCGCGAACTTGAGGGTGTTGTTCTCGCTGGCCCAGATCGCCTCGGCCAGGTCGACGCCCACCTTGAGGGAATCGACGTCGAACGCCGCCACGAACTCAAGGTCGCCGACGGTGTACTTGCCGAATCGGCCGTGCATGAGTCCTGGGATGGCTTCGTCGGGGTCGACGTCCTGGTAAAAAGTGACTCCCTGCACGAGTGAATTGGCACAGTTTCCGACACCGGCGATGGCAACCCGAAGGCTCATGAAGTACAGCTCCTTGATAGATGTGGTGTTCTCTGACTACACTTGGCAGGTTGCGCCTAGTCGAAATGGCCGTGCGCAGCCCATGCCACAACCCTCCTGTCACAGATCGTCTGTGACCGTTAAGTCCGAAGGAGGTGGGTTAGTCATGCATCAGTACGAACTAATGGTGATCCTCGATCCAGAGATCGATGAGCGCACCGTTGCTCCCAGCCTAGACAAGTTCCTCGGCGTAATCCGCAAGGATGGCGGAACCGTCGACAAGGTTGACATCTGGGGCCGCCGTCGCCTCGCCTACGAGATCAACAAGAAGACCGAAGGCATTTACGCCGTCGTCAGTATGACCTCGACCGGTGAAGCCACCAAGGAACTCGATCGCCAGTTGAAACTCAGCGAAGCGGTCATGCGCACCAAGGTGCTGAGGGCCGAAGAAGCGATCGCCCAGGTCGCCGAAGCCGCGAAGCTGTCCGCGGAGAAGGCGGCGCGCAAAGCTGCCGCTGCTCCGAAGTCGCCTGCCGCCTCCACAGGCGACGCGAAGTCCCCCGCTGCGAAGGTCGCCGCGAGCAGCGCCCCGACCACCCCGGCTGCGCCGAAGGCGGCCAAGCCCGCCGCGGCCGCATCGAGCGCGTCGAGCGCGGAGTAACTCATGGCCGGCGAAACGATCATCACCGTCGTGGGCAACCTCACCAGTGATCCCGAACTGCGGTACACGCAGAACGGACTGGCGGTCGCCAACTTCACCATCGCATCCACGCCACGCACCTTCGACAAGGCGAGCAATGACTGGAAGGACGGCGACGCGCTGTTCCTTCGCGCCAGCGTCTGGCGCGACTTCGCCGAGCACGTCGCCGGATCCCTCACCAAAGGATCCCGCGTCGTGGCCACCGGCAGGCTTCGTCAGCGTTCGTACGAGACGAAGGAAGGCGAGAAGCGCACCAGCATCGAGCTCGAGATCGACGACATCGGTCCGAGCCTGAGGTACGCCACCGCCCAAGTGACGCGCACGTCGTCCTCGCGCGAGTCAGGGTCCCGCGGTCAAGTGGCCGAGGAACCCTGGGCCGCCGCAGCGCCGGCCGCATCCGCCGGGCAGTCCGCCGACGTGTGGAACACGCCGTGCAGCTACAACGACGAAACCCCGTTCTAACCCGCGTCTTCGGCGCGGACTATAGATTTCTTCGACACTAAAGAAAAGACACAACAACTATGGCTGGAAAGTCAAGCGGCGATCGCCGCAAGCCCCTCAGAGGCGCGAAGGGCGGCAAGAACGCCGCTCCCGCGAAGGCGATCAGGGTCGGCGTCATCGATTACAAGGATGTCGCAACCCTGCGCAAGTTCATCTCGGAGCGTGGCAAGATCCGCGCCCGACGGATCACCGGAGTCTCCGTTCAGGAGCAGCGGCTTATCGCCCGTGCAGTGAAGAACGCACGTGAGATGGCATTGCTGCCCTACGCCGGCTCAGGCCGCTAGGAGGAGGAAGACATGTCAAAACTGATTCTCACGCACGAGGTCACCGGCCTCGGCACGCCTGGCGACATCATCGACGTCAAGAACGGCTACGCCCGCAACTACCTGATCCCTTCCGGCGTTGCCGTGGCGTGGACCCGCGGCGGCGAAAAGCAGATCGACTCGATCAAGGCGGCCCGCGCCGCCCGCGAGCACGCGACACTGGAAGAGGCCCTGGACCTCAAGGCCCGGCTGCAGGCCACCATGGTCACGATCACGGTCAAAGCCGGCGCCAGCGGGCGCCTATTCGGCTCGGTCAAGACCTCCGACATCGCGGAGGCGGCAGCCGCAGCCGGACTGATCGGTCTGGACAAGCGCAAGATCGAGATCCCGACGCCGATCAAGGCAACCGGGCGCCACGAGGCCACCATCAACCTGCGCGACGACATCGTGGCGACGATCGGCATCCAGGTGGTCGCGGCGAAGTAGCACGACGGTTTCACCAGCGGGTAGCGGCGGACGCAGTTCCGCCGCTACCGCTTTTTAACGGCCGGATCAACCCCCCACGGCGTGTCGCGAGTCAACTCTCAACCCGAACTGTAAACATGTTTTTGCACACCGTGTGAAAGAAATGAAACCGCAGGTCAGCGCGCGTATTGTGGCGGGAAATAACTGACTGTCCACAGGAGTTTCCACAGCTTGCTCACACAACTTCCCGGCGTTTCTCCCCGACTGTCCACAGCTGGTTCCACAGGGCGACTTGTCGCGGCAGGTCATTGCTTCCTAGGGTGAACGTGGCTCCCAGGAGTTGCCGGTCTCGAGGCTGAGGTTCACCAATGTCGGTGGTCGCCGCTACAACGAGGACTATGGCGTGGATCTGTGGCGTTCCCAATTCCGAAGTTGACTACGGCGCTGTGGAGTGTCGAGAATCCGCGGCGAGTCGAAAAGCAGCGGCAAGTCGAAAAGCAGTGGCAAGTCGAAAAGCAGTGACAGGTCGAGAAAGGACGGGTGGTCGGGGATGTCGATAGCGCATTTGGGGTTGGCGAACCCAAGCTCCTCCGGCGAATACCGACAGGCCGACCGTACGCCTCCGCACGACCTGCTGGCGGAACAAAGCGCTATCGGCGGCATGCTGCTGAGCAAGGATGCTGTCGCGGATGTCGTCGAGAGCGTCCGTGGCGTCGACTTCTACATTCCCAAGCACGAGATCATCTTCGACGCGATCCTCACGCTGTACTCACACGGCGAGCCGACCGACGTCATCGCCGTCACCGACGAGCTCACGAAGAGCGGTGAGATCTCGCGGGCCGGTGGCGCGGAGTATCTGCACACGTTAACCGGACTGGTTCCCACTGCGGCCAACGCAGGGTTCTACGCCGGTATCGTGGCCGAGAAGGCAGTGCTGCGGCGACTGGTCGAAGCCGGCACGCGCATCGTGCAAATGGGCTACGCCAGCGAGGGTGAAGTCGTCGACCTCGTCAACAACGCTCAGGCGGAGATCTACGGTGTCACCGGCGGAGTGGATGCCGAGGACTTCGTCCCGCTGACCACCGCCGTAACCACCGCGATCGACGAGATCGAAGCGGCCAAGGGTCGCGACGGCATGATGACCGGAGTACCCACCGGCTTCGCCGAACTCGACGAACTCACCAATGGCTTGCATCCGGGGCAGCTCATCATCGTCGCCGCCCGTCCGGCGCTCGGAAAATCGACGCTGGCGTTGGATTTCGCCCGCGCCGCGTCGATCAAGAACGACATGCCCTCGATCATCTTCTCGCTGGAGATGGGCCGCAGCGAGATCGCCATGCGACTGCTGTCCGCGGAGTCCGCCGTTCCGCTGCAGAACATTCGCAAGGGCACCGTGGACACTCGCGACTGGACCACCATCGCCTCCACCCGGGGTCGGATCAACGATGCGCCGCTGTACATCGACGACAGCCCGAACATGACCCTGGTCGAGATCCGCGCCAAGTGCGGCAGGCTCAAGCAAAAGGTCGGTCTCAAGATGGTCATCATCGACTACCTGCAGCTGATGACCTCCGGCAAGAAGGTCGAGTCACGCCAGCAGGAGGTGAGCGAATTCTCTCGCGCACTGAAGCTGCTCGCGAAGGAGCTCCAGGTGCCCGTGATCGCGCTGTCCCAGCTGAACCGCGGACCCGAGCAGCGTCAGGACAAGATGCCGGCGCTCTCCGACCTGCGTGAGTCCGGATCGCTTGAGCAAGACGCGGATGTCGTCATTCTGCTGCACCGCGAGGGCGCGTATGAGAAGGACAACCCGCGTGCCGGAGAAGCGGACTTCATCATCGCCAAGCACCGCAACGGTCCGACCCGAACCATCACCGTCGCCTTCCAGGGCCACTTCTCGCGCTTCCAGGACATGGCGACGATCTAGTTATCCGCTCCCTGCCGGTTCCACGGCACGTAAGCTTGGTGCGGAGATAATTGGTGTCGGGAAGAGGGTTCGTGGGCGCAACGCAGGGCGACGCAGTGCACGGCGCCGGGACGCCGGAGAGCACCTCTGGGCGCGGCGCTACTCGCCGCGCCTACTGGCCGGTTCCGCTCGCCAGGGCGGTACCTGCGGGCATCCTCGGCCTCTACATCACCTTTTCTGCCGACCACTCCGCCAGGCTCGGCCTCGTGTTGTTCGGCGCCTTCGCGCTGGCGTCAGGGGTGGTCCTGTTGCTGCTGCGCGACCGGTTCGTCGATCGAGTGGTGCGGAGTGACTTCGTCGTGCAGGGTGTTCTCGCCGCGCTCCTCGGGGCGCTGACACTGGCCTTCAACGGCGGTGGTCTCGGCTTACTGTTGCTCGTGCTGCCTGCGTTCATGGCGATCACCGGGTTCCTCGAACTGTACAGCGGGCTGCGCTCTCGACGACACGCCGCCGGAAGCGACCTGATCGGTGCTCGCGACATGCTCGCAGTCGGTGCA
>JBDSDO010000104.1:0-29904 GCA_039920505.1 Terrimesophilobacter sp. | reverse complement strand
CCGGTTCCGCCCGTTCATCCCTGCCCAAGATCAAACGGCGGTTGGTGATCTGGGCGATGCTCACACCGGCGCTGCTGGGGCTCGGCGTCTTCTTCGTCTACCCGCTCATCGCCAACATCTACTTCTCCCTCACTCGTTACGACCTGCTCACCCCGCCTGAATGGATCGGATTTCGCAACTACATCTACCTGTTCACCCAGGACCCGGCCATCGTCACTGCGACGCTCAACACGCTGTGGCTGGTCGCCATCCTGGTTCCAGTGCGCGTCATTTCCGCTATGGCTGTCGCCGGCCTGCTGACCCGGGCAAAGCGCGCAGCCGGATTGTGGCGGACGCTGTTCTACCTGCCGGCGCTGGTCCCGCCGGTCGCCTCCACCGTCGCGTTCGTGTTCCTGTTCAATCCGGGAACCGGTCCGGTCAACCAGGTGCTGCGCTTCTTCGGCATCAAGGGACCGTTGTGGTTCAGCGACCCCGCCTGGTCGAAACCCTCCCTGGTTCTTTTGGGGATGTGGGTTCTCGGTGACATCATGATCATCTTCCTCGCGTCGCTGTTGGACGTGCCGCAGGAGCAGTACGAAGCGGCAGCTCTCGACGGCGCGAACGGTCTGCAGAAGGTGCGCTACGTCACGATTCCGACCATCATCCCGGTGATCATCTTCGCCGTCATCACCGGCGTCATCGCCGCCCTGCAGTACTTCACCGAAGCCGCGGTCGCCTCCAGCGTCGCCAGTGGGGTGGCCGGCGTGAACAACGGGATCGGCGCGCTGCTGGGCTATCCGGCAAACTCGATGCTGACGTACACCGAGTGGCTGTACGTGCGCGGTTTCAGCAACTTCCAGCTCGGGTACGCCGCCGCGCTGGCCGTGGTGCTCTTCGTCGTCGCCAGCGTGTTCGTCGGCGTGCTGCTGCGCCAATTCAAGGCATTCACCCCGGAAGGCACAGCATGACGGCGACACTCACTCCCACCCGGTCGAAGACCAGGACCCCCAGTCGCCTACTCGAGTTCGTGGGAGAGCACGTCGCGCTGGTGGCCCTCGGCATCCTCTTCATCGCACCGGTCATTTTCGTGCTGCTGACCTCGTTCATGTCCGCGAGCCAGACCCTGACGGCCTCGTTCTGGCCCCAGCCGTTCGACTTCGGCAACTACGCGAAAGCCTTCACCCAGGTGCCGCTGGCACTCTGGTTCGGCAACTCGGCCATGTACGCGGTGCTGGCCACCGCGTTCATGCTCGTCTCGTCGGTGCCGGCCGCGTACGTGCTGGCGAAGATCCGGTTTCGCGGCGCCAACATCATCTTCCTCGCGATCGTCATCGCGATGCTGCTGCCCCCTCAGATCACCGTGGTGCCGATCTACGTGATGTGGGCGCAGCTCGGCCTCACTGGGACGCTGTGGCCGCTGATCCTGCCGAATCTGCTCGGCGACGCGTTCTCAATCTTTCTGTTGCGCCAGTTCTTCCTCACTATCCCGAGCGAATACTCGGATGCCGCCAGAATCGACGGCAACGGCGAACTCGGAGTGTTGCTGCGGGTGGTCGTGCCGATGGCCAAGCCGGGGATCGCAGCAGCGGGGATCTTCCTGTTCTTCAACGCCTGGAACGATTTCTTCGGGCCGTTGCTCTACGCCTCGGAGAGCCCGCAGAACTGGCCGGTGGCGTACGGTCTGGCGACGTTCCGCGGCTCGCACGGCACCGACTGGGGAACCACCATGGCCGTGACCATGCTGGTGACCATTCCAGTCGTGATCATCTTCTTCTTTGCCCAAAAGACGTTTGTCGAGGGCATCACACTGACTGGAGTGAAGGGATAGCAATGAAGTTAACAGTTGTCGGTGGAGGATCCACCTATACGCCGGAGCTCATCGACGGGTTCGCCCGTCTGCGCGATGTGCTTCCGGTGGACGAGGTCTGGCTCGTCGATCCGGATGCGCATCGCCTGGAGCTGGTCTCGGCGATCTCGAAGCGCATGTTCGCGCGGGAGGGACATCCCGGCAAGATCGTCACCACCTCCGACCTGGTCGCGGGAGTCGCCGACGCCGACGTGGTGCTCATCCAACTGCGGATCGGCGGGCAGGCCGCCAGGAAGGGCGACGAAACCTGGCCGCACGCGTGCGGCGTAATCGGGCAGGAGACCACCGGACCCGGCGGGTTCGCCAAGGCGCTGCGCACCGTGCCAGTGGTGCTCGAGGTGGCCGAGGCCATCCGTCAGCATGCCAAGCCGGATGCCTGGATCATCGACTTCACCAACCCGGTCGGCATCGTCACCCGGGCGCTGCTGCGAGCCGGCCACCACGCCATCGGACTCTGCAACGTCGCGATCGGTTTCCAACGCAAGTTCGCCACCATGCTCGGCGTCGACCACAGCCACGTGCAATTGCAGCACGTCGGCCTCAACCACCTCACCTGGGAACGCGGTGTCACCGTGGACGGTCGGCAGGTGCTGCCCGAAATGCTCGAGGCCCACCTGGGCGAACTTGCGGAGGAAGTTGAACTGCCTACCTCCCTGGTCGCCATGCTCGGCATGGTGCCGTCGTACTACCTGCGCTACTTCTACGCGCACGACAACGTGCTCACCGAACAACTCGGCTCGCGCACCCGCGCGGAAGCGGTCATGGAAGTGGAACACACGCTCCTGGACCTCTACGCGGATCCGAGCGTGGACACCAAGCCGGAGGCGCTCAAGAAGCGCGGCGGGGCGTTTTACTCGGAGGCGGCCGTTGACCTGATCGCGTCTCTGCGGAACGATCGCGGCGACGTGCAGGTGGTCAACCTGCGGAATAATGGCGCTATGCCGTTCCTGCCAGACGACCACACCATCGAGGTGTCGGCCACCATCTCGGCGGACGGCGTGCACGCCCTGCCCATCGACCCGCTGCCGGACGACCTCGCCGGACTGATCGGTCACGTCGCCGCGTACGAGCGGTTGGCGCTGGATGCCGCGGTGCACGGCGGACGCGACCGTGTGCTGCGCGCCATGCTGGCGCATCCGCTGGTCGGCCAGTACGACCGTGCCGAAAAGCTCACCGACCTGCTCCTGGCGGAGAACAGAAAGCACCTCGCGTGGGCGTGACGAACCAACTCGACCCGATCGTCATCGCGGTCGACGGGGGCGGCTCGAAAACCGACGGTGTGGCCCTCGACCTCGACGGTAACGTCGTCGCCACGGACCGCAAACGGGGTTCGAGCATTCAGCCCGACGACCTCGAGCGCTCCGTGCGGGTGGTCGACGCCCTGGTCACCGGCCTGCGAACGGCGTCGGGCGGGCGCCCCGTACTTCAGACCAACATCTACCTTTCTGGGCTCGATCTGCACATCGAGGTGACAGGGTTCGCCGCCGCGCTCAAGGGCAAGTCATGGGCCACCGGCTACAGCGGCGGTCCGGTGACTGTCGACAACGACCTCTTCGCGCTGCTGCGCTCCGGCACGAAGGAACGCAATGCGGTAGCAGTCGTGTGCGGAACGGGGATCAACTGCATCGGCATCCGGGCCGACGGGGAGCACGCCCGCTTTACCGCGTGGGGCAACATCTCGGGTGACTGGGGCGGCGGCTGGTTTCTCGGCGAGCAGGCGTTGTGGCATGCCGCCAGGGCGATGGACGGACGCGGAGACCCGACCTCGCTGACTGACAGTGTTCCCGCGTACCTCGGCCTGCCGGACGTGCAAGCCGTCATCGAGGCGTTCCACTTCGGCCGGGTGTCGACCGACAGGTTTTCCACGATGGCGCCGCTCGTGCTGGAGGCCGCCGACGCCGGCGACGCGATCGCCGGAAGTATCGTGGACCGCCAGGCGGAAGAGATCGTCTCGCTGGCGGTGTCGGCGCTGCGACGCCTAGACCTGGCGGACCAGCCGGTACCGGTGGTGCTTGGCGGAGGCGTGCTGGCCAGTGGCAACAAACGACTGCTCGCCGGCATCGACTCCGGGCTGGCCGAAAGAGCGCCGAAGGCATACTCGCAACTGGTGCGATCGCGGCCCATCCTTGGCGCCGCGCTGCTCACCCTCGAAGCCGTGGACGCCTCACCGGCCGCCCTGGCCACCGCCACCGCCGCCCTGCAGTTCCAGTCCGAGAGCCCATTTCACGGAGTTTCTGTCGACAGGGCACCTACTCACCTGAGCTGAGGTGCCTTGCGAACAGAAACTCCGTGAAACGGGTTCTGCGCGGACGGGTTCCGGTGATGTGGGCAAGTGGGACATCGGTTAGCGTGAAGGGCGTGAGCCTCAACGTCGTCATTGCGCCGGACTCCTTCAAGGGGTCACTGGACGCCCGCGCCGTCGCGGACGCGATCGCAGCCGGATGGCGGCAGGTGCGACCGGGCGACACGGTGCGGGTGCTCCCCCAGGCCGACGGAGGCGAAGGCACCCTCGACGCGATCGAGGCCGCCGTCCCCGGCGCGCAGCGGCACCACACCGGCCTGGTCACGGGCCCGGATGGGCGTCCAACCCCCGGCGAATGGCTCGAGCTTCCCGGGAAGATCGCCGTCGTCGAACTGGCCCAGATGAGCGGGCTGCCGCTGATGGAGACGCCAGACCCGCTAGGCGCGACAACCGACGGCCTCGGGGAGGTCATCCGCGACGCCCTCGCCTCGGGGACCGGCTCGTTGGTCATCGGCCTGGGCGGCTCCGCATCCACCGACGCCGGATCCGGTGCACTGCGTGCCCTCGGACTGGTGCTGCGGGATGCCGAAGGGGCACCGGTCGCACACGGGGGCGGTGAACTCGCCAAGGTGGCATCCCTGGATCGCACGGACCTGCTGCCGCCGCCGCCCGGCGGAACCACTTTGCTCACCGACGTCGGGGCACCGCTCACCGGCCCGGACGGGGCCGCCGCAGTGTTCGGCCCGCAGAAGGGCGCCAGCCCGGAACAGGTTGCCCTGCTCGATTCGGCCCTGACGCACTTCGCGTCGCTGCTCGGCGGACATCCGGATCGTCCCGGCATGGGAGCTGCCGGCGGATGCGGCTACGGCTTCGCCGCAGGTTGGGGCGCCGAGGTGGAGCCGGGCGCCGCATACATCGCCAGGCTGAGTGGGCTGGCCGAGGCGGTCGCCGGCGCGGATGTCGTGCTCACCGGAGAGGGCCGCTTCGACGCGACCTCGGGCACAGGCAAGGTCGTTGGCGAACTACTGCGACTCGCCAGCCGGCACGGCGTAGCGGCTGGCATCATCGCCGGGCAGGTGGCCGCCGACCATGCGGTGTCCGCCGCCACGGTGTGGACAGCGGCGCTGGTTGATCTCGGCGATTCCGTCAAGGACGCGATCGAGCATCCGGAACCGCTGCTGCGCGAGGCCGGCGCCGCCGCTGCGCGTCACTTCTCCGCCCGTCAGTAGCGCGCCCGTCAGCACCGCGCAGATCACTTGCTTGAGTGAGCGTCCAAGAACGCATACAGCTCGGTGTCGTCGACTCCGGGGAAGGTTCCCGACGGCAGCGGGGACAGGATGTTCGCGTGCAGTCTGGCACTCGGCCACGCCATGTGCGACCAGCGCTGCGACACCTCGGTGTCGGGCAGCCGGCAGCAGGTTCCGTCCGGGCAGCGTGACGTTGCGCGGTTGGTGGCCTCACGTCCGCGGAACCACTTCGCGTCGGCGAACGGAACTCCGAACGTAATCGAGAACTCCTCCGAGGCTGCTGTGCCGATCTGGGTCGAGCACCAGTACGTCCCAGTGGGGGTGTCGGTGTACTGGTAAAACTCGGTGGTGCGGTTCGTGTGATCGAATGCGCCACGAGCACCCCAGTGCCGACACACGATCTGACCCTCCGTCGCCCCCGTGACATCCGTCGGCAGCAGCAAGCCGTCGTTTTCATAGCCCTTCTGCAGCGAACCGTCCTTGTTCACGCGCAGGAAGTGCACGGTCATACCCAGATGCACGGTGCCGAGGTTGGTGAAGCGCAGCGCCGCGGCCTCGTGTGTGACGCCGAACGCGTCGCGGAAGTCCTCGATCGCCAGGTTCCGATTCGTCTTGGCGGCACTGAGGAAGGCGACCGACTGCTTCTGCGGCATCAGGCACGCCGCTGCGAAGTAGTTGATCTCCAGCCGTTGCCGCAGGAATTCGGCGTAGCTGGCCGGTTCGTGATGGTCCAGGATGCGGTGCGCCAGGGCCTGCAACGCCATCGACCGCAGACCGTGGCCACCCGGGATCGAGGCCGGCGGCAGATAGATTCGCCCGTTCTCCAGATCGGTGACCGAGCGGGTGGAATGCGGCAGGTCGTTTACGTAAATCAGCTCGAATCCGAGGCGTTTCGCCAGCAGATTCACCGAACGGTGGGTGAGCGCGCCGGTCGCATGCCCGACGCCCTTGAGCGCATCCTCCGCCAGTTTCTCGATGTCGGGCATGTAGTTGTCCTGGGTGCGCATGTACTGCCGGAGTTCGGTGTTCGCACGCCGGGCCTCCTCGGGGGTGGCGATGGCCTCCCGGGAACGCCGTGCGAGCTCGTGGTGCAGCCCAACGAGTGCGCGCAACATGTCATCGGTCATCGTCCGCGACGGGCGAATGGCGGGCAGGCCGAGCCCAGTGTAGACGGCGCTGCGCTGCATCCTGTCCAGCTCGATTTCCAGCGCCGCCCGCGGACTGGGCGGCGCGGAATCCAACAGCTCCGACACCTGAACGTCCAGCGTCGAGGCGATCGACTGCAGCAACGACAGCCGCGGCTCACGACGGCCGTTCTCCATCAGCGAGAGCTGACTGCCTGCGATTCCAGTGGCCGAACCCAGCTGATCCAGGGTGAGTCCACGCTCGGAGCGGAAGTGGCGGATGCGTTGTCCCAGGGTCGCGAGATCGGTCATGATTTGACAATAGCGAAATATTGGGCATTCTTACTAACCAGTTTCCTGAAAAACTCGCCCAAATGGACGCAGACTGGGATCACCAGCGTTTTTTAGCGCCATCGCGCTCCCCGAGCAGCGGCTTTCCAACGCCATCAGTTCAGCAACACCATCAGTTCAGCAACAGTGAGGACGGACCCCATGACCATGACCTCCGCAAGACGCACAGAACCAGACACTGACCAGGGCGCCCTCGCCCACCGCCCTCCCGTCGGTGCCAGCGCGCGGCTGATCGAGTGGGTCGAACGCATCTCCCGTCTCACTCGGCCGGATGACATCGTCTGGTGTGACGGCACGCCGCGCGAGTTCGACACCCTCACCAGGGAAATGGTCGCGAGCGGCACCCTCATCCGACTAAACGCCGAGCACCGGCCATACAGCTTCCTGGCCCGCAGCGATCCGAAGGACGTGGCGCGCGTCGAGGCGCGTACGTTCATTTGCTCACTCGACCCGGACGACGCGGGGCCGACGAACAACTGGCGCGACCCTGCCGAGATGAAGGCGACGTTGAACGGCCTCTTCGACGGATGCATGCGCGGACGCACCATGTACGTCGTTCCGTTCGCCCTCGGCCCGCTCGGCAGCCCGCTCGGCAAGCTCGGCGTGCAAATCACCGACTCCCCTTACGTGGTCGTGAGCATGAACCTGATGACTCGAATGGGATCCGCTGCGCTGAACCTGATCACCGACAAGACCGAGTGGGTGCCCGCCGTCCACAGCGTCGGCGCGCCGCTACTCGAGGGTGACACCGACGTCCCGTGGCCGTGCAACGACACCAAGTACATCACCCACTTCCCGGAAACCCGCGAAATCTGGTCGTTCGGATCCCAGTACGGCGGCAATGCTCTGCTGGCCAAGAAGGCGTTCGCGTTGCGCATCGCGTCAGTGCTCGCCCGCGACGAGGGCTGGCTGGCCGAGCACATGCTCATCCTCAAGATGACCTCCCCGCGAGGCCGCGTGTTCCACTTGGCGGCCGCGTTCCCCTCTGCCTGTGGAAAGACGAACCTCGCCATGCTGCGGCCGACGATCCCGGGGTGGAAGGTCGAGACCATCGGCGATGACATCGCCTGGCTTCGACCAGGCCGCGACGGCCGCCTCCGCGCGATCAACCCGGAGGCCGGCTTCTTCGGCGTCGCCCCTGGCACCAGCCCGACCACCAACGCGACGGCGATCGACACACTGTGGGGCAACACCATTTTCACCAACGTCGCGCTGCGCGACGACGGCGATGTGTGGTGGGAAGGACTCACTCCCAAGGCGCCCGATCACCTGATCGACTGGCAAGGTAACGACTGGACGCCGCTGTCCGAGACTCCGGCAGCGCATCCGAACTCCCGCTTCACCGTCGCCGCAAGCCAGTGCCCGACGATCGCCGACAGTTGGGACGACCCTCAGGGGGTCGTCATCGATGCGATCATCTTCGGCGGACGGCGCGCCACCAACGTTCCGCTCGTCGTAGAGGCTCGCGAGTGGGAGCACGGCGTGTTCCTTGGCGCCACAGTCTCGTCCGAGCGCACCGCCGCAGCAGAAGGCACCGTCGGCGAACTGCGCCGCGACCCGTTCGCCATGATGCCGTTCTGCGGATACAACATGGCCGATCACTGGTCGCACTGGCTCGATGTGGGCAAGCACCTGCGGGAGACGGCGAACGTGCCGCGCATCTTCCAGGTGAACTGGTTCCGCAAAGGTGCGGACGGCAGTTACTTGTGGCCAGGATTCGCCGAGAACATGCGGGTTCTGAAGTGGATCCTGGAGCGGGTGGACGGCGAGGTAGGCGCTGTCGACACTCCGATCGGATTGACCCCACGTCCGAATGGCATCCAGCTGGACGGCCTCGAATTGGCGGACGGTGCCTGGGACGAGATGTTCGCCATCGATCGGGAATCGTGGTTGTCGGAACTCGATTCCACTGAGGAATTCTTCAACCTGTTCGGGGACCGGCTTCCGGTGCAACTGACTAGGCAGCTGGCGAGCATCCGGTCGCGGCTCACGACCAGCGACGTCGGGGCCGACTAGGCAGCACACCACTCACCGCCACAACGTTCTGCCCCCGTCGTGCGTCTTAACCTACGTACGCCATGATGGAGCGAGGGTGAGGGAGGCGGCGAGATGGCGAGGGGCCCGGCATCACCGGATGCCCCGCCGCGCCCGGATGCGTCGCCGCGCGCTGCCGAAATCCGCGCCACCGACGGCTGGGAAGGTGTCGTCACGAACCTCGTCGCGCAGCGCGGCGATGCGCTCACCCGCTACGCGTTCCTGCTGTGCGGCAGCGCCGATGATGCAGCTGACCTTGTGCAAGACGCGTTGGTCAAGACGTTCGGCCGACTCCGCAACGGGTTTTCGGTGTCCAGCGCGGAAGCGTACGTGCGTCGCGCCATCCTGAACGGCTACCTCGACCGCGGGCGCAGACGCACCCGCTTCCGAAAGATCGTGCACCTGGCGGCCACGCCCGACGCAGAAGAATCATTGGTCGGCGCCTCCGGGCAGCGGCTCGACGTGCGCGAACAGTTGCTGAAACTCAGCCCGCGCGAGCGGTCCTGCGTGGTGCTGCGCTATTACGAAGACCTCAAGGTGGCTGACATTGCCCAGTGGCTCGGGATCAGTCCGGGTGCCGTGAAACGGTACCTCAGCGACGCGCTGGGCAGGATGGCGATTGCACTGAACGACGGCAACGACGAGTCCGCTACCTCCTTCAGATCGGCCGACACGCAGGGAGCACCCCATGCCTACTGAATCGGAACTGCGCGAGTGGTTGCACGGCGACGGATCCGAGCCGCCGGCACATCGCGAGTTGGACGTCGGCCGGATCATCCGTCGCAGCAAACGCCGCAGACTGCCTCGGCAGGTCGGGGTGGGCGGGGTGATGACTCTCGCCGTCGCCGGCATCGCCGTCGGCGGCATCACGGGACTGAAAACCCTCTTTCCGGGCGCCTCGACGACATCCGGAGCCTCGCAGAGCCTGGACCGGGGCAGTTCAGAGGCGGCTCCCGCACGAGACTTTGGAGCGGAGAAGCCTGCGGAGCGGCTCACTCTGTGCGGCAGCCCGGTGGCATCCACGCCGTCGAACAGCTCGGGCCTGGTACTGACACCGCATTTCCCGTCGAGCGCCCCCGCAAACGGTGAACCCGTGACGGGGACGGCGACGCTGACCAACACCGGGACGACAACGGTCACGGGCAGCACCGCGGCTGTTGCCGTGATCACGGTGTCCCAGCAGGGGATGGTGCTGTGGCACAGCAACGGACCGACGATCATGCTCGCGAAAATGGTGGACCTCTCCCCCGGCCAATCCATGGAGTATTCGGCGTCCTTCACCCCCGTGCGATGCGACGCCGGCGACGACAATCCGGAGGGCTTCCCCGACCATCTGCCATCGCTTGGCGCCGGCGACTATCAGGTCAGCGCGCTGATCGAGGTGAATCACGGGAGCGCGAAAACACTGGTCGGTGGCCAACCGGCCACGATCCACCTGCGCTGACCGTCCCGCCCGGTGCACACCGTCCTCAAACGCGCCCGCCACACCGCGCGGCAATGTGGTGCGGCTAGAATCCAGGACACACAAGAATCCAGCATCCGGCAACCTCAAGCGTTGAAAGGACCCTCTCATGAGCAAGCAATCGATCTTCGGACGGATCGCCCAATTGGCCAAGGCGAACATCAACGCACTGATCGACGCCGCTGAAGACCCTGGTCTGATGCTCGACCAAATGGTTCGGGACTACACGAACAGCATCGCGGAGGCCGAGAGCGCGATCGCCCAAACGATCGGAAACCTGCGCCTGCTCGAGCAGGATCACGCCGAGGACATTGCCAACGCCGACGACTGGGGCCACAAGGCGCTCGCGGCGAGCCGCAAGGCCGACGAATTGCGCTCGGGCGGGAATGCCACCGATGCAGACAAGTTCGACGCGCTAGCCAAGGTGGCGCTCGGCCGACAGCTTTCCGCGGAGAAGGAAGCGCGCACCGCCGAGCCGACCATTGCCACTCAGACGAAGGTCGTCGAGCAACTCAAGAGCGGATTGAATGCGATGCGCGGCAAGCTCGGGCAACTCTCCGCCAAGCGGGACGAGTTGAACGCGCGGGCGAAGACGGTGCAGGCGCAGTCGCAGGTGCAGGATGCGATCAAGAGCATTGATCTGCTCGACCCGACCAGCGAGGTGAACCGGTTCGAACAGAAGATCCGCCGCGAAGAAGCGCGAGTGCGAGGGTCGCAGGAACTCGCCGCATCCAGCCTGGACGCTCAGTTCGAACAGCTGGAAGCCTCCGACGAGCAAGTCGAGCTTGACGCGCGACTGGCGGCGCTCAAGGTGGGCAGTCCACCGCGACGATCCGTGACATCCGGCGAATAGGGAACACGGCGACGGTTCAATGAGTTGTCCAAAATATGACAACAATCGGAATCATCGGAGCAGGACACATCGGCAGCCAGATCGCGCGGGCGGCCATCGCTGCAGGGTATGACGTGGTGATCAGCAACTCGCGCGGGCCACAGACGCTTGAGGGACTCGTGGCGGAACTCGGACCGCATGCCAGCGCGGCGACGTCCGAGGACGCGGCTGCCGCGGGCGACTTCGCCATCGTGACGATCCCGCTGAAGGCCTACCGGGACGTCCCGGTCGAGCCGCTCGCCGGCAAGGTCGTCCTCGACACGAACAATTACTACCCGCAGCGCGACGGCGTGCTTCCCGAACTCGAAGACGAGAGCACGACAGTGTCCGAGTTGTTGCAAGCCCACCTGCCGAAATCGAAGGTCGTCAAGGCGTTCAACCACATTCCGTTCGCAGACATCACCCGCGATGGGACAGCCGCGGGCACACCGAACCGGCGTGCCATCGGAATCGCAGGAGACGACCAGCAGGCCAAGCAGCTGGTCGTGACGTTGTACGACGAGTTCGGTTTCGACGCCGTGGACGCCGGCTCTTTGGCGGAGGGTTGGCGGCTGCAACGCGACACTCCCGGCTACGGGATCCAGCAGAACGCGGCGGAATTGCGTGCCAACCTGGCTGCGGCCAATCGCTACCGCGACATGTGATCCAGCACAGCGGCCTACCACTGCCGTGGTGCGGCGTGAGAAACTTTCGCAGTGACTTACTTCGTCGTGGTGCCGCAATGGCAGGGATCAGGTTCCTCTCGAGCGCTTCGGCTCCGTGACGGGGCCGGCATCATCCGCGGCGATCTTCCCGAGAAGAAGACCCTGCTGGTGGACGTTCCGCTCGGTGTGGGTGACGGGCAAGGCAGCGGCGTGCACGGCCTCACCGCGCTACAACTGATCGCCAAGGAGACCCGGGCGGCGCTGGAATCGCTCGGCGAGAGCGCCATCGTCATCGGCGGAGACTGCGGAGTCGAGCTGGCGGCGATCCCGCACGCGCTGCGGAGGGCGCACGGCAGCACGGCGGTGTTGTGGCTCGACGCCCACCCGGATCTCAACACACCGCAGACCTCTGCCTCCGGCGCGTTCCACGGAATGGTGTTGCGCACCTTGCTCGGTGACGGGCTTCTGGCGTTGCTGCCGGACCACCCGTTAGAGGCGAAAACCGTGGTTCTGGCGGGCACCCGCGCCCTGGATGAACCGGAGGCCGCCTTCGCCCTGTCGTCGGGCATCCGGATTCTTGCGCCGGACGACCTCACCGTCGAATCCGTGCTCGAGGCGTTGACCGCCACCGGCGCGCACAATGTGTACCTGCACATCGACTTGGACGTGCTCGACCCCGGCGAGTTCGCCGGGCTCACCTACCCCGAGCCGTTCGGCGTGTCGGTCCCACTGCTTCTGGAGTTGATCCGCGCAGTCAAGAAAAACTTCCCGCTGGCCGGTGCAGCTGTCACTGAATTCGCTCCGGCGTCCCCGGAGCAAGCAGCCGACGACCTGCCGACGATTCTGCGTATCCTGGGCGCCCTCACCTCCTGACCGCAGGAAGTAGCATCGGAAGCATGGATGCCTCTGCCGACCGGGTCACGCTCGAACGCGACGGACACGTCCTGCTGATCGGATTCAACCGGCCGGACAAGCGCAACGCCGCCGACTGGGCCCTGCTGCAGGAGCTCTGCCTCGCCTACGGCCAGTTGGAGTCCGATCCCGAGCTGCGGGTCGGACTGGTCTTCGCCCATGGCGAGCACTTCACTGGAGGACTGGACCTGGCCGACGTCGCCGGCCACATCGGGGCAGACGGCATCAACATGGTGCCGGACGGCGGCATCAACCCCTGGCAGGTGGATGGCCGGCAGCTGAGCAAACCAGTGGTCATGGCCGTGCAAGGCACCTGCCTCACCCTGGGGATCGAATTGATCCTCGCCAGCGACATGACGGTTGCCGCCGAGTCGACAACGTTCGCACAGATCGAGGTCGGCCGCGGCATCCTCCCGTTCGGCGGGGCCACCACCCGGTTCCCGCGGGCGGCGGGCTGGGGCAACGCGATGCGGTGGATCCTCACCGGCGACTCGTTCGACGCCGCCGAAGCGCACCGCATCGGCCTTGTGCAAGAGGTGGTTCCGGATGGCGAACAGTTCGAGCGCGCCTTGGTGCTGGCCCACCGCGTCGCGGCCCAGGCCCCGCTCGCGATTCAGGCGACCCTTGCCAATGCCAGGTTGGCAGTGCGTGAGGGTGACGCGGCAGCCGAGAGTATGCTTCAGCCGGAATTGGTGAGATTAAGCCAGACAAAAGATGCCGCGATCGGCATGCAATCCTTCGTCGCCCGTACCAGAGCGACGTTCATCGGCCAGTAGCGCGCGGCGAGGGCAAGCGTAACCTCGACTCCATGAACGAATACGATGTCATCGTCGTTGGCGGCGGCGCGGTGGGCGAAAACGTTGCGGAGCGCACCGTGCACGGCGGACTGCACACGGTGATCGTAGAAGCCGAACTAGTAGGCGGCGACTGCTCCTACTGGGCGTGCATGCCGTCCAAGGCTCTGCTGCGCAGCGGCATCGCCCTGCGGGCGGCGCAGAAAGTCCGCGGCGCGAAGGAAGCGGTCACCGGAGCCTTGGACGTGCCGGCCGTCCTTGCCAGGCGCAACAGTTTCACCCACGACTGGAACGACTCCAGCCAGGCGGCCTGGATGGCGCAGGAGGGCATCGACCTCCTCCGCGGGCACGGACGGCTGACCGGACCCAAAACGGTGGCGGTGACGGCGTCAGACGGAACGGTGACTGCGCTCACCGCCCGGCACGCCGTCGTGATCAGCACCGGATCCGCCGCGCTGCTGCCGGACATCCCCGGCTTGAGGGACGCGAAGCCATGGACTAGCCGCGACACCACCAGCGCCCAGGAGGTGCCGGGCAGTCTGGCCATCATCGGCGGCGGAGTTGTCGCCGTCGAGATGGCCACCGCGTACGCGAGTTTTGGCACTCACGTCACGGTGCTGTCCCGACACGGACTGCTGGAGCGAACGGAGCCGTTCGCCGGAGAGGTGGTCGCGGAGTCCTTGCAGAGGCTCGGCGTTCAGGTGCGACGCGGCGTCTCAGCGGCAGCGGTGAGTCGCGACGACAATGGCGTCGTACTCGAACTGGAGGACGGCAGCACCCTGCGAGCCGACGAACTGTTGGTGGCGACGGGCCGGGAGCCGCGCACGGCCGATCTCGGCCTGGAGAGCGTCGGATTGACCCCCGGGGAGTGGCTGAACGTCGACGACACGCTGCGGGTGAACGGCCTGGACTGGCTCTACGCGACCGGAGATGTGAACCACCGCGTGCTGCTCACCCACCAGGGCAAGTACCAGGCACACGCGGCGGGCGACCGGATCACCGCAGTGGCTGCCGGATCCGCCACCGATGACGGCGCCTGGGGCGCCCACGTCGCAACCGCTGACCACGACGCGGTGCCGCAGGTGGTCTTCAGCGATCCGGAAGTCGCCTCGGTCGGACTCACCGCCGACGCCGCCGACGCCGCCGGCTACGACATCCGAGTGGTCGACTACGACCTGGGCAACGTGGCGGGCGCCTCACTGCAGGCCGACCACTACCAGGGCAGGGCCCGCATGGTCGTGGATGAAGCGCGACATATCATCCTCGGGGTGACGTTCGTGGGTCAGGATGTCGCGGAACTGATCCATGCGGCCACGGTGGCAATCGTCGGTGAGGTGCCGCTCGACCGGCTGTGGCACGCGGTGCCTGCGTACCCCACGATGAGCGAGATCTGGTTGCGGTTGCTGGAAGAGTACGGACGGCCGGGCACTTCCCACTGAGATTCGGGCCGGCAGCCGAGCCCGCCGAGGGGTGGTTATCCCAAAAGGCTCGAATAGACGGCCAACAAGGCTGCGGCAGAGGCCGGCCAGGTGAAACCCAGCGCGTGTGAGCGCGCCGACTGTGAATACCGCGTCTGCTGAGCAGACTCCAGCAGGTCGCGCACTGCCAGCGCCCAGCGCCGTGGTTCCCACGAGTCCAACAGCACACCGGACGCGCCGTCGGCGACGGATTCGACGAGTCCGGTCCCGCGGAATCCGACGACCGGCGTGCCGCTGGCTGCCGATTCCAGGCCGACCAGCCCGAACGTCTCGGATCGCGATGGCACTATGGTCACGGCCGCCACGGCGAACAGATCCGCCAACGTGTCCCGCGTCAGCGCGCCGACGAACCGCACGCGGCCCTGAACCCCGAGCGACACGGCGCTCTGATGCAGCAACGCCAGATAGCCCTCGTCGCCCGGAGTGGCCTCGCCGGCGATCACCAGCACGGCCGACGGTCCGCCGAGCCGATCCAATTCTGCGAGGGTGCGCAGCGCCAACTCTTGATTCTTCAACGGCTGCAGCCGTCCTACAACCGCAATGATGGGCTGGTCATCGCCGGCCGCGAACCGGTGCCGCACGGCGACGTCCGCACTGACCCGGTCGGGCCGGAACAAATCGACGTCGACGCCGGGCGGGATGACCCAGGTGCGTTGCGCCGGGGCGCCGACCGCGCCGATCAGGGCGGCCGCCTCTGCCGATGAACCCGCGATGATCGCGCTCGCCTGCGTCGCGAGATAACGTTCCGAGGCCAGGCGGCGCTCCGGCTCCCGGAGCCCTCCGGCGGCGGCCGTGGCGTTCTTCATCTCCGCGAGCGTATGGAAGCTCTGCACCAGCGGCAGTCCCAGCTCCAGGGCCACGGGGAGGGCAGCGATGCCGCTCAGCCAATAGTGCGCGTGGATCAGATCGTAGGAGCGGGCGCGCGCCAACGCGCCCACTGCCTCACCAAAATCGTCGACGACCTCGATCAGTCGCCTCTTGGCCAGGGCGCTCGCCGGACCGGCCGGCAGCTCCCGGAGGGTGACGGAGGGACCGAGCTTCGTCACGGTCGGGGAGCCGGAGGCCCGGGTGATCAAGTCGACATCGATGCCGTGGCGCGCCAGTTCGGCCGACAGGGCCAGGAGCACCGTGGTCATCCCGCCCGAATCGCCGGTGCCCGGTGGCTGCGCCGGCGAACTGTGCATCGCGACCATGGCGATCCGGCGCGGCAGGTGCGGTGTGCCCGGCGCCGGCTCGGTGCTACGGTCCGGTTTCTGGGTCACCACTGCGGCGGGTGGCGGCGTTGCCAACACAGGCGCCGTTCCAACTGCGCGCCGATCGACAGCAGTGTCGCTTCGCCTCCTGGCCGCCCGATCAACTGCACGCCCATCGGCAGCCCCGCATCGCTAACGTGCACGGGCAGGGTGATGGCGGGCAGTCCGCAGACGTTCACAAACGAGGTGAACGGCGTGTATTGCACCTGCTGGGCGAAGTTGTGCTCACCGTCCTGGGCGTCGTACCACCCGATCGGCCTGGGCGTCTGCGCGAGCGTGGGCGTCAGCACCGCGTCGACGTTGGCGAACTGGCGGATGACCGACCGCTCGTAGTCCGACAGAATGGCCAATGCCTCGGCCAGTTGCCTGGCCGTCAACTCACGGCCCTTGGCGACCAGCCACTGCGTCAACGGTTCGAGGAGCGCCAGCTGCTCGCCTTCGGCAGGAATACCTGCCGCGCCGGCCTGCCATACGGTGCGGAAAGCGGGCGAGTAACGATCGTCGGGTTCCAGGGCGAGTTCCTCGATGCCGTGGCCGAGCGCATCCAGTTCGGTCATCGCCAGCGCAAGGGCCGCGGATGCCTCCGGCGCGATCCGGATGTCATACGCGCCGTCCCACGGCGAGGTGGTCATCACAGCGATTTGGAACCGTCCCTCGCCGCGGACGGCGGCGTTCAGGAACGCTCCCCCGTCCCAGCGCGGCGCGCGCAGCGTGAACGGGTAGCTTCCCGAGGAGGCCAGCGCATCCAGGAGCATCGCCGCGTCGGCCACCGATCGGGCCAGTGGTCCCGGAACCGGCAGCCCCGCCAGTTTGTCCACACCGGAGCCGCAGGGGATCAGCCCCCGCGACGGCTTCAACCCGACCAGACCGCAGACTGCCGCAGGGATGCGCACCGAACCGCCGCCGTCCGAGCCGGGAGCGAACGGCAGCAGTCCCGCCGCCACGGCAACCGCTGCTCCGCCGCTGGACCCGCCAGCACCGAGTGCGGTGTCGTACGGGTCGCGGGCCGGTGGCGCCACCCGCGATTCGGTGTAGCTGGGCAACCCGAATTCGGGGGTGTTCGTCTTGCCGAGGCTCACACCACCGGCGTCGTCGAGCACCAGCACGATGTCGTCGGATTGCTCCGGTACGTACGATTCCATCAGCCGCGAGCCGTACTTCGCCGGGACACCGGCTCGCTGAACCAGGTCTTTGTCGGCGAACGGAAGTCCCCACAGCGGCGCCGTCTTCGGAACCGCGGCATTCAGACCGCGGGCACGCTCGCGCGCCGCATCCGCCGTCACCGTGACGAAGGCTCCGAGCCCCGGGTCCAGCTGCTCGATGCGGCCGAGGTAGTGCTCCGTGAGTTCGAGCGCGGTGATTTTTCCGCGTTGCAGCCAGTCCCACTGCTCCTGTGCGCTCAAATGATGCAGTTCGAACATGTTCCGAGCCTACGTGCGGCTACTCGAGTTGGTGCCGCAAGCCGGACACGAGCCGCTCGAATGCCGACGGCGCGACTGACAACGTGTGCCTCCCGGCGATCGGACCGGCCCAGTGGGCACGCTGGGCGACATTGACGATCGTCTCTTCCACGCGCGATCCGGTGTCGTCCGGCACGACCCGCAGTTCGGCGCGGTACCACCAGTCACCTTGCACGATGATGAGGCTTGCGACCGGGTCGGCGGTAAAGTATCCGACAGCTCCCGCCGGCCTGAGCCGTTCCTCGAGCGCATGAAAAACGGCGGCCGGCCTGGCCTTGACGTGTCCCTGGAAAGCGAGCAGCACGGTGTGCTGCTGCGGCCTGTGCCGCGGTGCTTCAGGCATGCATCGACTGTAGCGCGGCGCTAGGTGACGTCCCGACGCCAGCTGGTGAGGTAGCCGATCGCTGCGGCAAGTATGGCGAATCCGAGCAGGACAAGGCCGCCCTGCCACCAGTCGAGCACGGCGACGGGGCCTGAGCCGGTTCCCATCACTGTGAAGATACTCGACCCGACCAGGGCGTCGCTCGCCGCACCCGGGAGGAATTGTCCGATGCCGGATGTCCCGTCCCAGAACGAGGACACCAGGCGCAGGATCGGTTCGATGAACTGGGTGAAGGCCAGGACGATGACGATCGCGGCGACCTGGCTGGGCACCAGCACGCCGAGCCCAACCCCGATCACCGCCCACAGTGCCATGGCGAGGATGACACGGACGATGAGCAGCCAGGTGTCCTCAGACGTGAAATCGGCGCTCTTGCCCATCGCCGCCAGGATGCCACCGCCCAGCCCGACGGACGCGACGAGCGCCGCAATGCCGTAACCCGCGCCGAACACGCCGAGTACGACGAGCTTCGCACCGAGCACGGTACCGCGGCGGGGAGTCGCCAGGAATGTCGGGGTCAGGGTTTGGTGGCGGAATTCGGCGGTGGTCGCAAGAGCGCCCAGAAGCACCGGGAAGACGTATCCGATCGAGGACGCGATGCTGTACACGACAAGATGCAGGCTGGACTCCGGAATCGTCGGCACGTTGCCGCCCACCGCCGCGAGCTTCTCGCCCAGACCGCCGAACACGGCACCCAGCACTCCGGAGACGAAGGCGACGTAGCCGACGAGCACGAGCAGCAGCGCCCACCAGAGTCGCGTGGTGGTGAGCTTGAGCACTTCGGCGCGCAGCGCGTTGACGAAGCTCATGGCGTCTTTGCCTGTGACACGAGCTCGAGAAACGCGTTTTCCAGCCCGCCTTGCTCAACGCCGAGCAAACTGAGCGGGATTCCGGCCCGTTGGGCGATTACTCCCACCTGGGCAGCGGTGCGTCCGGCGACAACGAGCGCGCCGTGACCCCGCAGCACGTCGAGACCCTCGACACGCAGCGCCGCACTGAGAGCTGCGCGGTCGGGAGCATCCACGAGCACACGTGATCCGGTCTCCAGCTCCAGCAGTCCGCCCTCATAGACGAGGCGGCCGTGCGAAATGATCACCACAGTGTCCACGCTCTGCTGCACCTCGCTGAGCATGTGGGACGAGACGAGAACAGTGCGTCCTTCCCCCGCGAGTTGCCTCAGGAAGGACCGGATCCAGCGGATGCCCTCCGGATCCAATCCGTTGACCGGCTCGTCGAGCACGAGTACCCCCGGATCGCCCAGGAGGGCGAACGCCAGTCCGAGTCGCTGACGCATCCCGAGCGAGAAGCCGCCGACTCGACGTCCGGCATACTCGGCCAGACCCACTTGGGTCAAGACGATGTCCACCCTGGCCGGGTCGATGCCCGCGGCGAGTGCATAGAGCGCGAGGTGGCCTCGAGCCGATCGTCCCGGATGGAAACTGGCGGCCTCGAGTGCCGCTCCGACAGTGGCGAGCGGCCGCTCCAGATCCCGGTACGCCACGCCGCCGATCGTGGCCGTGCCCGCCGTCGGGGTCACGAGTCCGAGCAAAATTCGCAGGGTCGTCGTCTTACCTGCGCCGTTGGGGCCGAGAAAGCCGGTGACTTGTCCCGGCTCCACTGTGAAACTCAGCGCGTCGACCGCGATGACGGGTCCGAACGATTTCGAGAGTCTGGCTATCGCAATCGGGACACCGGCAGGCATCCGGTCAGTCAATCAGACGTTAGTGACCAGTCCACGGCAGGCGCGCCCTGGTCGGCCAACTTTTCGTTCGCCCGGCTGAACGGCTTCGAACCGAAGAATCCGCGGGATGCGGATAGCGGGCTGGGGTGGGCGGACTGGATGACCGGGGTCGCGCCGAGCTGGGGGCGCAGCGATGCGGCATCCCGGCCCCACAGGATCGCGACCAACGGCGCCTTCCGGGCCACAAGCGAGCGGATAGCGAGTTCAGTGACCGCCTCCCAGCCCTTGCCGCGGTGGGCGCCGGTCACGCCCGGCTGCACGGTGAGCACCCGGTTGAGCAGCATGACCCCCTGCGACGCCCAACTGCTCAGGTCGCCGTGCTGCGGCACGGCGATGCCTAGATCGTCGTGCAGCTCCCGGTAAATGTTGGCCAGGCTGCGCGGCACCGGCCGGAGCGAGCGCTCGACGGCGAATGCCAGACCGATGGAGTGCCCAGGAGTCGGGTACGGGTCCTGGCCGACGATGAGAACACGGACGTCCTCAAGCGGGTAGGTGAAGGCCCGCAGCACGTTCGGTCCCGCAGGCAGGTAGCCGCGGCCGGCTACCGTCTCGGCGCGCAAGAAGTCGCCGAGACCGGCGATGAGCTGGGCGGCCGGCGCAAGAGCGGAAGCCCACCCCGGGTCGACGAGTTCGCCCAGCGGGTGGGCGGTCACTCGCGAGGCCGCAGTGGCCGCCTGATCAGCTTGTGCGCCGCCGCTTGGGCGACCGGCCGCATCGTGATGAGGTCGAGGTTCACATGCCCGGGCAGTTCGATGGACGCCACGATCGTGTGCGCGACATCCGCTGCCGTGAGCGGATGCTCCACCCCCGCGTAGACCGCGTCGGCATTTTCGCGATCGCCCCCATAGCGCACGACGGAGAATTCGTCGGTCTTCACCAAGCCCGGCGCCACTTCGAGCACCCGGATAGGCTCGCCGGCGAGCTCGAGCCGCAGGACGCCCATCAGAGCGTGCGCTGCGAACTTGGACGCGTTGTATCCGCCGCCACCCTCGTAGCCGATCTGGCCCGCCGTGGAGGTCACGGTGAGAATGTCCGCGTGCTGGACGTCGCTGTGCTGTGCTTGGCTACGCTGGGCTGCTTCGTCGCGGAGGGTGTCCCGCAGCAGCGGCAGCATTGCCGTGATCATCCGTTTGGACGCGATCACATTGAGGTCGAACATCCGCATCCAGTCCTCCGGATCGCTCTCTTCCACCGATTCGGTGCCGAAGGCGCCGCCGGCGATGTTCACCAGCGCGTGCACGGACCCGAGGCTTGCGACGTGGTCGCGGAAAGCATCCACCTGAGCCTGGTCAGTGAGGTCCGCGACGTACACGTCGGCCCCGGTTTCCGCGGCGAGCGCGCGCAGTCGCTCCTCGCGGCGGGCCACGCCAGCGACGTCCCAGCCGCGGCGGCGGAACAACCGCACCGTCGCGTCGCCGATGCCCGAACTGGCACCGGTCACCACCACTCTTCTCACACCCACGACATCCCGTTCCACAGCATTTCTTTCCACTGGCGGCTTACGTTACTCAGTATGTCGTGATGCTTTGACGCCAAGTACTCCGCTTCGTATGCTTCCCTGGAGCCCGCGAACCGAGGAGACACCATGAGCGCCACGCCAGACCCGTCCGAGAACTGGAAGTTCGAGACAAAGCAGATCCACTCCGGCGCGCATCCTGATCCCACCACGAACGCCCGCGCGACACCGATCTACCAGACCACCTCCTACGTGTTCAACAGTGCCGAGCACGCCGAGAAACTGTTCTCGCTCGCCGAATTCGGCAACATTTACACGCGCATCCAGAACCCCACCCAGGCGGTCGTCGAGGAGAGGCTGGCGGCCCTCGAGGGCGGCACCGGTGCCCTGCTGCTGGCCTCCGGGATGTCCGCCACGACCATCGCGGTACTCAACATCGCCCAGGCCGGTGACCACATCGTCTCCTCGTCGTCGGTGTACGGCGGAACCTACAACCTGTTCAAGTACACGCTGGCCAAGCTCGGCATCGAGACGACGTTTGTCGAGAACCAGGATGACCCCGGAGAGTGGCGTCGGGCGGTACGGCCGAACACGAAGCTGTTCTTCGCCGAGACCATCGGCAATCCGCGCATCAACGTGCTCGACATCCGCACGGTGGCCGACATCGCACACGAGAACGGAGTGCCGCTGATCGCCGACAACACCATCGCCACCCCATACCTGTTGCGTCCGTTCGAGCACTGTGCCGACATCGTCGTGCACGCGGCCACAAAATTCCTCGGCGGGCACGGCACCGTCATCGCCGGCATCATCGTCGACGGCGGAAAGTTCGAGTGGTCGAAGAACGTCGAGAAATTCCCCGGACTGACCGAACCTGACGAGTCCTACCACGGTGCCAGCTATACCGCGGCGGTCGGCGACGGCCTCGCCTACATCATCAAGGCACGCGTCCAGTTGCTTCGCGATTTGGGGGCGGCAATCTCCCCGGTGAGCGCCTGGCAGCTCATCCAGGGCATTGAGACACTGAGCCTGCGCATGGAACGGCACGTGCAGAACACACAGGCGATCGCCGAGTGGCTGGACGGCCTTGACGATGTCGACACCGTGTACTACGCCGGGCTGCCGTCGAGCCCGTGGTTCGAGTTGGCCAACAAGTACACGCCGAAGGGCGTTGGTGCCGTGCTGTCGTTCGACCTCAAGGGCGGCGTGAACGCCGGCCGCGCCCTCGTGGACAATGTGAAGCTGTTCAGCCACCTGGCGAACATTGGCGACGTGCGCAGCCTCATCATCCATCCAGCCTCCACGACGCACTCACAGCTGAGCCCGGAGCAGCGGCTGTCGGCTGGCGTGACGCCGGGTCTGGTGCGCCTGTCGATCGGGCTGGAGAACATCGACGACATCAAGGCCGACCTCGCCGCCGGACTCGCCGCAGCGCGCGCCGTGTCGGGAGCATCGGTCGGCGCCTAACCGCGTCCCCGGCTCAGAAGTCCCCGGGACGCAGGGTAACAATTACCCGAGTCCCGGGGATTCTCGCGATACTGACTAGACAATGGATTGGCAAACTTCCGAGGACTCCGTCCCCTCCGGCTTCATCACCGAGGCCAACGCGCGCTCCGTGCTGGGAAAGCCACCGGCCAGCGGCGCGTGGCGTGAGGGCGACCCGGTCGGGTACCGCCAGTTCTCCGCCCTCGGCGAGTTCCGCACGCAGGGCGGCGAGCGCCTCCCCGGGGTGCGGATGGCGTACGAGACCTGGGGTCGGCTCGATGCGCGCGCCGGCAACGCGGTACTGGTCCTGCACGCCCTCACCGGCGACAGCCACGTCGCCGGCGGACCCGCGCGCGGCCATCCCACTGCAGGTTGGTGGTCGGACATCGTGGGCCCAGGCAAATACATCGACACCGAACGCTGGTACGTCGTTGCGCCGAATCTGCTCGGCGGCTGCCAGGGCAGCACCGGACCGGCCGCTCTTGCCCCCGACGGCCGCGAGTGGGGTTCCCGCTTCCCCTACCTGACCATCCGCGACCAGGTTGCCGCGCAGGTGGGTCTGTCGGATGCGCTGGGTATCGAACGCTGGGCGGCCGTCGTCGGTGGGTCGATGGGCGGCATGCACGCGCTCGAGTGGGCGGTGGGCTTCCCCGACCGCGTGGAGCGCGTCGGAGTGCTCGCCGCGCCGGCCACCGGAAGCGCAGACCAGATCGCCCTGAACTCGGTACAACTCGAGGCCATCCACATGGATCCAGGCTTCGCCGGCGGAGATTACTACGAAGCAGCCGACGGCAGCGGCCCCCACCGGGGACTCGCGCTGGCCAGGCGGATGGCGCTGCTCAACTACCGGTCACCCGTCGAGCTCAACGAGCGCTTCCGGCGGAGCTGGCAAAGCGGGATCAGCCCGATCGGCGGCACCGGGAAGTTCGCGGTGGAAAGCTACCTCGACTTCCACGGCAACAAGTTCAGCAGGCGTTTCGACGCGAACAGCTACATCTGCCTGGTGCAGGCGATGAGCTCCCACGACATCGGCCGCGACCGGGGCGGCGCGGCCGAAGCGCTCCAGCGGGTCACGGCACGCAGTCTCGTGCTCGGTATCGACAGCGACCGGTTGTTCCCTGTCTCCGACCAGCATTTCATCGCCGATCATCTCCCCACGACGATAGACGGCGGGGAGGCCACCGTGATTCACTCTGAGTATGGGCATGATGGATTTCTCATCGAAAGCACGCTGGTCGGTCCGCACCTCGCCCGGCTGCTGGAGCGCTAACTCATGACTGCCCCGGTTCGACGGACCGACCGGGACATCCGAGTGGCGATCGTCGACGACCTGCAGCTCGTCGTCGACTCACTCGCGGCCGGTTTGTCGGACAAGCGCTTCGGCATCCGTGTGGTGCAAAGCGAGTCGACCTGGGCGTCGCTGATGGGTGGCGCCGAGTTCCCCGCGGACGTCACGGTGCTCGACCTCAGGCTCGGCGATGGAATTTCCATCGAGACGAAGGTGCACGCGCTCACCGCGGCAGGCAGCCGGGTGGTCATCATCAGCCGCCATTCCGACCCCGGTTCGGTGCACCGTGCAATGCGCTCGGGCGCTCTGGGATTCGTGTCGAAGAATTCGAGTTCGCTCGAGCTCGTAGAGGCGATCCACGCCGCCGCCGAGGGACGCCAGCACGGGCATCCGGTGCCCCCCTCGGACTCGGAGCGACCGAACCCCGGGCTGGGCGAACGGGAACGTCGCGCCATCATGCTCTACGCTTCGGGACTGTCGATCGCGGCGGTCGCGGAACGGATGGGCACAACGACCGAAACCGTCAAGTCTTACGTGAAACGAGCCCGCAGCAAGTACAGCAGCGCCGGAATCGACGTCGGCACGAAGTTCCTGCTGCGCTGCCACGCGGTGCGCGAAGGGTGGCTGGACGACGAATGATGCCAGTTTGGTCCGCACGGCCGATTCGCGCGCACAACGGTGTCGCACCCCCATTAATGGTTACTTTATGTGACGATTGCTAGCGTGGAACCAATCGCAAAAGCACGCGATCGCCTCCTGCGGCGCTCGACGCGTGCCCTGGGCCTGAGCGGGACGGCAATCGCCGCACTCTGTCTCAGCATCCCCGGGCTGCTTGAGGCGGACGCCTACCTCGTGGTTCTGCCGCTGTTGGCGCTGATGGCGTTCTGTCAGTTCCAGGTCGGGCGAAGTCGGTCCATCATCTGGGTGTTGCTCGGCCTGGTCGCCGGGATAGCCATCCTCGTCGTCGCGCAACTGCCGTTGTCTCAACCCCCCTCCGATGCTGCCGCCACGGCACTCGTACCCGTCGCCGGCCTTGCGCTGGCCGCATTCGCCGTCGTGCTCACCAGAGGGACCCTGCGGATCGCGATCCTCGCCGTGAGTGTCGTCGCGGCGGCAGCGCTCACCGAACTCGCCACGGGGGATGCCGACTCGGTGTCCCCCGAGGCCCTCGCCGTCGTCTTCGGTTGGCTGCTGTGCACAGTGCTCGGATACTGGCTGGGATCCAGTGTGCCGCGTGCCGCGCGGCGCATCTTCAGCATCGGCCGCGCCCACCGGGCGGAACGGCAGGCCAGCGAGACGGAGGCGCAACGGCGCCAGTCCGCGCGGCTGCTGCACGACACGGTGCTGGCGACGCTCACACTGCTCGCCCACTCGGGGGTGGGAGTGGCCACCTCCGCGATGCAGCAGCAGGCCGGGGACGACGCGCGGCTGTTGCGCCAGTTGAGGCTCGGCGCGACTCCGAAGCCGCAGTCGTCCGGCAGCTACACGCTGGAGGCAGGCGCCGAGATTGCCCTCGGCACCACCTTGGAGTCGGTGAAACAACGGTTCGGACGCATGGGACTCGAGGTGAGCTGGCACGGCACCGGCCAGGTGTTGCTGCCCAGCGAGGTGCTCGACGCGTTCCTCCTTGCACTGGCGGAATGCCTCGAGAATGTGCGCAGGCACTCGGGGGTCACCGACGCCCACGTGACGATCACCGATGATGAGACCACAGTACGAGCCATGGTCACCGACGCCGGTGTCGGCTTCGATCTCAGCGATGTCGACGCGGCCAGAATGGGGTTGAAGGAGTCTGTGATGGGCCGGCTCAATGAGGTCGGCGGTCGTGCCCGTTTGTTCTCTTCGGCCGGTGCCGGCACTACGGTTGTGCTTGAGGTGCCCAAGTGACCAGCTATTCCAGACCGGAAGAGAACACCCTCGGTATCATCGTTGGAAAGCGTCAGCGCCGCGGTGTACCTGAGGCATCTGTTGCCGCTTTGGCGATCCGGCAGGCCAGCGCGCACGGAGCAAGCCTGGGCACCGGATATCTGGGCGTGGGCGCCGGGGTACTCGCCGGCATCCAGGCCGCGTATGGTCTCACGCTCTTCTTCCTGCACTTCGACATCTACCCGAACGCGCTTCCCATTGCCCTGGGCTGGCTGATCTATGTGATCAGCCTGCTCGGGGTGGTGCTGATGATCACCATCGCCGGTGCGCGGATGCCGAACTGGTTGTTCGCCACGTTCGTCGTGCTGTTGGGCCTGGTCATCACCCTGGATCTCGTCGCGCTGTGGCCGGTGCACAATATCGGGGCGTACGCCACAGCATCCGCCTCGGTGGGCTTCGGCCTGCTGCTGGCAGTGACGCTGCGCCGGGCGCTGGAGATCGTCATCTGCACGGGGCTCGTCGCTGCCGCGTTGGTCATCGCAATTCTGTTGACCACCCCGCTGACATCGCAGACGCTTCCCGCGCAAATCGTCCTGGTGGCGCTCGCAGTGCTACCGCCGCTAGCCGGCGTCTACGTCGTACACAGGTTCCGCAGAATGGTGCAACTGGAGCTTGACCGGGTACTCGTACAAAGCACCATCTCGGCGCCGCGCTTCGCGGTGGGGATGCTCGCCTCTGAGGAACTCGCCCGCCTCGACCTGGCCGCGGAGGACCTGCTGGACTCGGTGGCCACCGGACGCACCCAGCTTCCGCTGAAGCCGAAGACAGCGTCGATCGCCGCATCCCTCGCCACCGAACTGCGACTGCACCTCATCGAGGGCCGACGTGAGACCTGGCTGTACCACGCCATCACCGAATCCGAGCAACTTGGCAAATCGGCCACGCTGATTGACCGGGGCAGCCTGGCGGGACTGCTCAATCCGCAGCAACGGGACGGTCTCCTCGCGGCCGTCTGGCTGCTGGTGAGCGACAAGCCAGCCGCGACGCCGACCGTGCAAGTCACTCTTGGACCGATGGCGCCGCCCGCAGTCCCCACGCCGGCGCACACCATCACCATCCCCATCGTGATCACCACGACCGGGGTCGCCCGCAATCGGGTCGACCCGGCTACCTGGGGTGCGATCGGCAGAGTCGGCAGATTCGTCGACTCCACGGAGAACTCGAGCCTGCGTGTCGACATCGTCTGCGTCGCCGCCAACCCGTCAGACCAATATCATTCTGAACAATCGGTCCAGAGGTAGGGAAGCAATCAGTGTCCTCAGTAGATAACCCCATTCGTCTGGCCTTGGTCGATGACCACAAGATGCTCCTCGGAGCGCTGACCGAGTGGATTCGAAACGCCGCGTCCGACATCGACATGGTTGCGGCAGTGTCCACGTGGCCGGAATTGCTCACGCATCCGGAGTTCCCCGTGGACGTCGTGCTGTTGGATCTCGACCTCAAGGACAACATCCCGATCTCGCTGAAGATCTCGACGCTGAAGACGACGGGAGTGAAAACCGTGCTGATGAGCACTTATTCCGAGCCGAACGTCGTGCGCGAGGCGTTGGCCTCCGGCGCCCTCGGCTATCTGGTCAAGAGCGAAGATGCCTACATGATCGTCGAGGCGATCCGTTCGGCGATGAAGGGCGAATCGTTCGTCTCGGCGGAACTCGACCTGGCCCTCGGCGCCAGCGATGTCGGCGGTGCCCCGAAACTGAGCGCCCAGGAGCGCCGCGTGATGGCGTTGTACGGCGGGGGCGAGCCGGTCAAGGCCGTGGCGTACCAACTGGGCATCTCGGAAGAAACCGCCAAGAGTTACCTCAAGCGAATCCGCGAGAAGTACCGCGTGGCCGGCATCGATGTCGGGACCAAGGTGGCGTTGCGCAAGCGCGCGATTCAGGATGGCATCCTGCTGCAGCAGGACATGCCTGGCGGTTTCTGACCGTCGCGGCTACTGGTCGAGCGCCTGCTCCAGACGCTCCAGCTTGCCGCTGATCTCGCCGGTGTATCCGGGGCGGATGTCTGCCTTCAGCACCAGGGACACCCGCGAGCCGTAGCGGCCGGCAGCGTCGGTGGCACGACGGACGACGCCGAACACCTCGTCCCAGTCCCCCTCGATGGTGGTGAACATCGAATCGGTGCGATTCGGCAGCCCTGATTCGCGCACGATGCGCACGGCAGCCGCGACGGCGTCGTGCACGGAGTCGCCGCCGTCTGCCCCACCGCTGGGTGCTACGGAAAATGCGACGAGCATGGTCTTCCTCCCACTAGTTCGAATCACTCTCCTCAACTGTGTCACGCCGCGCGTCGCGAGTCCATGCGCCGTCACCGGATGCGGACTGGTCAACGCCGGATCCGCAACGCCACAGCGCGACGAGTGCCCAGCCGAGCACAACGAACACGAGCACGTTCCGGGCGGTAAGCACCAGGAGCATCGCCGGATGCAACCCGATCAGCCAGCCGTAGAGGTACGGATAGAACGCTTGGGTCAGCAGCGCCAGGGCGGCGACCATGATGGCCGGGGAGCGGAAGGACCGACCGTGACCCGCTGCGTGAGTGGCCAGCCCGAGGATGACGGGCACCGCGAGCCAGGTCATGAACTGCGGAGAGCCGACCTTGTTGAACGCGATGAGCGCGCTGACCAGGGCGAGGGCGAACACCGGGAGAACCTCGGTGGCGCGCGCACCACGTTGCAGGACGAGCATCGCGACCAGTGCGATCACGAGCGCACCCAACGCCATGAGGACCGTCATCAACGTGCTGGCGACATCAACCCCGGTTCCGGCCACTTGCCAGGTCAACAGCGTTTTGTCGTAGTAGACGAAAGTGCCAGGGAGTCCCGCGAGTGCCTGCCAGAGCCAGAATGTGCTGATCGGCGCCTCTACTTGCAAGCCGCGTGCCGTCTGCTGGCCGACGAAACTGAACAGGTTCGCGCCGCTGCCGAGGAACAGGGCGACCGCCATGATCACACCGCTCGTGGCTGCGGCAGCTCCCAGGATGCGCCAGCGTTCGCGAGAGGCCACCAGCAACGCGGCCAGTAACGCCGCGGGCCACACCTTGATCCAGGTCGCGACGGCCAACAGGATTGCCGCCGCCCGGGGACGGGTCGCCACAACGAGCACCCCGACGATGGCGAGTGGAACCGTGATCGAGTCGATCCTGCCCATCGCGATCGGGCCGAGCAGAACCAAAAAACCGATCCACCACCAACCGACGACGACGCCGTATCCGGGGCGAAACCCTCGTCCGGCCCGGAGGATGACCGCGAACGCGGCGGCATCCAGCAGCATGACCAGACTCAACCAGGTGCTCGCGTACAGTGCCGGTCCGAACGCCGCCGCGGCGAGCATCGGCACAATGGCGACAATCGGGTACACCCAGGCCCCGTCGATGCCGACCAGGTAATGCCCGACTATGGCCTGATCGGCCCAGAATTTGTACACAAAATTGACGTCGCCGAGCGGAAAGCCGTCCGCGTACAGGTTCAGCAGTCCCAACCAGAAGTGCGCAACGACGAAGCCGCACCACGCCGCAAACGGGTTACCCAGCGCCCGCCGCAGGCCCTCCGACACGCGCCGCGCGCTGAGTGACACGATCGCCATCACGCGGTCAGCCACTGCGCGATCACGCCAGATACGGCACCCGCCAGTTCCAACACCGTGAACGGACCTCCGCGCCCGGCCACCTGCGCTGCGGCGGCGTGGAGCACAGCGGCGCTAGCCGCCAAGCGGGGCAGGACGGTGGCATCTGCGCCGATCTCGTCGGAATGGGTCGCCACGAGAGCACCGAGGATGCCGGCCAAGGCATCGCCGGTTCCGGCTGTCGCCAGCCACGCCGACGCGCCGGCGACCACCAACCTGGTGCCGTCTTCAGCGGCGACGTAGGTGTTGTGACCCTTCAGCAAC
>JBDSDO010000103.1:0-11878 GCA_039920505.1 Terrimesophilobacter sp. | reverse complement strand
CGTTGCGCACAACGACAGCGGCGCGGCCATCGCGCGCGACCTGCGAAGTGTTTCAGCCACCGGCATTAAGTGCATGAGCTTCGGCGAGTGCCTCGATGTGCTGAAGACTCAGAAGGACATCGACTACGACGGAGTGTCCGGCCCGCTCACCCTCGACGCCGCCGGAAACCCGTCGCCCGCGCACTACGGCGTGTACCGGTACAACGCCCAGAACCAGTACGCCCGCGTCGGAACTATCCTGGCCGGCTGAACTGTGGAATTCGCCGCCGGTGACCGGGGAAGCGCAATTTACCCCCGAACGGGAACGTATTAGTAACGATTTCGTAGTGTTATCGCCTTGTGACGTGCATCCGTTTGTGCGCAGGCCGTTTGGGCAATAGCTTTACGGGAGGCAGCATATATCTGCCATGTCTCAGCACACTCGAAACACTAGGAGCAACATGAGCGTATTCGCGAAGGCCAAGGCCTCCCGCTCGCGGTATCTGAAGTCAATTCTCAGTGGTGTCGCCATTATCGGAGTCGGAGCAATGGTGCTCAGCGGCTGCTCGGCGTCGCCGGGCAGCACGAACACCTCCCCCTCCGCAGGTCCCGCCCAGGACCTCACGCTGAAGATCGGCACCCTGACCCCGGAAACCGGCGAGCTGGCCTTCCTCGGGCCGCCTCAGGAAGCCGGTGTGCTTCTCGCGGTGAAGGACATTAACGCGGCCAATCTCGGAGTTAAGGTCGAATTGACGCTCGGTGACTCCGGCGACCCGGACAACAAGGCGTACGCCACCACGGTTCCGAAGCTGTTGAACCAGAAGGTGTCCGCGATCATCGGTGCGGCGGCATCCGGTGTCTCGAAACTGGTCATCGACCAGGTCGTCGGATCCGGAACCATCCTGTTCTCCCCGTCCAACACGTCTCCTGACTTCACCACCTACAAGGACGACGGGCTGTACTTCCGTACTGCACCGTCGGACCTCTTGCAGGGCGAGGTGCTCGGCAACCTGATCGCCAAGGACGGTGCCAAGACGCTTGGCATCATCGCGATCAACGACGCGTACGGCACCGGCCTGCAGAAGGCCACGCAGAAGACCTTCGAGGGGGCCCAGGGGAAGGTCGTGGCAACGGAATTCTTCAACACCGGCGACACGAACTTCACCGCGCAGATCGCGGCGGTCAAGGCGCAGAACCCGGATGCGGTTCAGATCGTCTCGTTCGACCAGGCGAAGACCATCCTGCCGGCGATGAAGGACGCCGGGTTCGACATGAGCAAGGTGTACCTGGTCGATGGAAACACCAGCCACTACACGACGCAGTTTAAGGACGGCACGCTGACCGGCGCGAAGGGGACCATCCCCGGACCGCTGCTGAACGGCGACTTCCAGAAGCGTCTGGTTGACAACTGGGCGGCCGAGAACAAGGGCGACGTCCTGAAGGAGTTCACCTACGCAGCCGAGAGCTACGACGCAGTCGTACTGTTGGCCCTCGGGGCGCTCAAGGCGAAGTCAGTCGACGGCAAGGCCATCGCTGCCAAGTTGCAGTCGGTTTCCGGCGGCGCGGACAACGGCAAGAAGGCGAAGGACTTCAAGTCCGCGGCTGAGATCCTGAACAAAGGCGCAGCGGTCGACTACGACGGCCCGTCCGGCGGAATCAAGTTCGACAAGGTCGGAGACCCGACCGAGGCGACCATTGGTATCTTCCAGTACGACGCCAAGAACGAATTCAAGCGCATCAACAAGTAACTAGAGCACAAACGGAAGGCCCCGACCAACCTGGTCGGGGCCTTCCGCATTGTGAGGTGCGTGTGGGGCTTAGGCTGCGTCCTCGCCGAGCGTGCCGAGGTAGAGGCTGATCACCTTCGGATCGGTTAACAACTCGCGCCCAGTGCCCGTGTAGGCGTCCTTGCCCTGGTCCAGCACGTAGCCACGGTCGCAGATTTGCAGGCAGCGTCTGGCATTTTGTTCGACCATGAGAATCGTCACGCCGGCCTGGTTGATCTCTGAGACCCGGATGAACGCCTCATCCTGCCGCACCGGAGAGAGTCCAGCCGAGGGCTCGTCGAGTAGCAGCACGTGCGGTTCCATCATGAGGGCGCGGGACATCGCGACCATTTGGCGTTCCCCGCCGGACAGGGAACCGGCGCGCTGCTTCAGCCGCTTCTCCAGCTCGCCGAAGATGCTGATGACGAACTCCAGCCGTTCGGCGAACGCTTTCGGGTTTTGAAAGAGCCCCATCTCCAGGTTTTCTTGGATGGTGAGCGTCGGGAAGATGTTGTTGTTCTGCGGCACGTATCCGACGCCGCGGGCGACGAGCTTGTTCGCCTTCAGCCCGGTGATGTCCTCGCCGTTGAGCAGGATCTGCCCACCGCGAACGTGCACCTGCCCGAAGATTGCCTTGAGCAGCGTCGATTTTCCGGCGCCGTTGGGGCCGATGATGCCGATCAGTTCGCCCTTGCCGGCCGAAACCGAGCAGTTGTTCAGGATGTTCACTCCCGGCAGGTACCCGGCGGTGAGGTCCCGCAGGTCGAGAACGAGGGGCACTGCTGATTCGGTGCTCACGAGATTTCCTCCTCCGTGACGACGGCGGGGATACGTCCAGTGACGATGCCGAGGTCGGTGTCCAGGTGGCTGCCGAGGTAGGCATCCACGACGGCGGGGTTTGTCATCACGACGTCGGGCGGCCCCTCGGCGACGATGCGCCCCTGGGCCATCACGACGACCCAGTCGGCGATGTGCCGCACCATCTGCATGTCGTGCTCGACGAACAACACCGTCATGCCCTGCTGCTTCAGGCCCAGGATGTGATCGAGCAGCGATTGGGTCAGCGCCGGATTCACGCCGGCCATGGGCTCATCCAGCATGATGAGTGTCGGGTCGCTCATGAGGGCGCGCGCCATCTCCAGCAGCTTCCGTTGGCCGCCGGACAGGCTGGCCGCGTAGTCGTCCTTCTTGGCGTCCAGCTTGAACCGGGTCAGCAGTTCCATCGCCTTCAGTTCAATCTCGTTGTCCTGAGCACGCCACATCCGCGGCACCAGGCTAACGAAGAAGTTCTCTCCGCGCTGGTCTTGCGCCCCGAGTTTCATGTTTTCCAGGACCGAAAGCATTCCGAGCGACTTGGTCAGCTGGAAGGTGCGCACTTGGCCGAGTCGGGACACCTTGAACGCGGACATCCCGGCGAGCGGGGTGCCGTTGAACGACCAGCGGCCTGAGTCTGGCTTGTCGAATCCGGTAATGAGGTTGAAGAACGTTGTCTTCCCGGCGCCGTTGGGGCCGATCAGTGCCGTAATGGCGCCGCGCGGGATCTCCAGGTGGTCGACGTCGACGGCCTTCAGGCCGCCATAGGCGCGGGTGACCTCGTCAGCGACGACGATCGGGTCGACTTTGGCGCATCCCGGCTCCATCGCTCCCCTGTGCAGGCCGGTCGACTTGGTGTAGACCTTATGAGTCGCCGCGACCTGAGCCGATGTCGTTACCTCCGGCCGCACGTTGTCATCCTGAGGTGTCGATTCAGCGGGCATTAAAGGTCATCTCTTTCTTGTTGCCGAGGAATCCCTGCGGCCGGAACACGACGATGAGCATGAGCGCGACTCCGACGATAATGAACCGCACGATGCCGGCCTGCACCGTGGACATGAACGGAAGCAGCCCCGCCGATGCCATCGCCGGCAACAGCACGGACAGGAACGCCATGATCAACCAGAACGCCACCGCGCCCAGCACCGGTCCGAGGATCGTCGCGGCGCCGCCGAGCAGCAGGATTGTCCAGAGGAAGAAGGTCAGCGACGGCAGATAGACGCCGGGGACCACCGCGGAGGGCAGGGCCAGCACGACGCCGCCGAGTGAGCCGAGTACGCCGCCGAGCACGAGCACCTGCATTTTGACGGAGAACACATTCTTCCCGAGGGCGCGTACGGCGTCTTCGTCTTCCCTAACGCCTTTGACCACGCGTCCCCACGGGCTGCGCATGAGCAACCAGACGACGATCAGAGAGATCACGAGCAGGAGGATGCCGAAGATGCGCACCCACCAGTCGGACTCGTTGAACTGGAACGGGCCGAAGCCGTACGTGCCCGGCGGGATCGGATTGGCCGCGCGGAAGCCAGCGTGGTAGCCGCCGAGACCGTTCGCCGATCCGGTGACCTCCTCCCAGATGGTGCTGTTGAAGAACAGTCGCACCACCTCGGCGGCGGCGATGGTCACGATCGCGAGGTAATCGGCGCGCAACCGTAGCGTGGGCAGCCCCAGGATGAACGCGAACACGACCGCCGCGCCCATGCCGACGAAAATCCCGACCCACCACGGCAGGTGGAAGGTGAGGATGGATATTGCGTAGCCGTAGGCGCCGAGCGCCATGAAGCCGGCCTGGCCGAAGTTGAGCAGGCCGCCGTAGCCGAAGTGCACGGCGAGGCCGACGGTGGCGATCGCATACGCGATGGTCTCCGGTGCGATCAGCCAGGTGGCCGTATTCGAGAAGATGAAACCCCAGTCCATGCGAGCTACCTAACCTATTCTCTCTTTGCGACCGAGAATTCCCTGAGGCCTGAACAACAGGACGATGATCAGGATCGTCAGCGGTGCTACGTATTTCAGGTCCGACGGGAACCACAGCGTGGAGACCTCGACGAGCAGGCCGACGATGATCGAGCCCACCAGGGCGCCGAACGCGGTCCCCAATCCGCCCAGCACGATCGCCGCGAAGATCAGCAGCAGGATCTGCCAGCCCATGTCCCACTTGATGCCCGGCCGGAAGTACGCCCACAGGATGCCGGACAGTCCGGCGAGGGCTGCCCCGAGTATCCAGAGCAGGCGGATGACGTGGTCGACGTCGATGCCGGACGCGGCCGCGAGAGACGGGTTGTCGGAGATCGCGCGAGTCGCCTTGCCAGTGCGGGTGCGCAGAAGCCAGTAGGCAACCGCGACAAGCACGACGATGCTGATGCCCATGCTGATCATGTCGGTGCGCGATAGCACGATCGGGCCGAGAAGCTGGATCTTTGCTGAGCCGGTGTCCGGGAGTTGGAGCGTGCCGCCGCCGTAGAAGTACTGGAACACGTACCGTAGCCCGAGCGAGAGCCCGATGCTGACGATCATCAGCTGCACAATGCTCAGGCCCCGTTTTCGAAGCGGTTTCCACAGGCTGATGTCGAGCGCCCAACCGAGCGCGCCGCTGAGCACGATGGCCAGCGGGAACGCGAGCCAGAGCGGCACCGCAAGATAGACACCGAACGTCAACGCCATCACGGCCCCGAAGGTGACGAATTCGGCGTGCGCGAAGTTGGCCAAACCGGTGGTGCCATAAATGAGTGAGAGCCCGATGGAGGCCAGCGCGAGCATCAGGCCGAAATTCAGGCCGCTGATGCTGCGGGCGATCAGCTGGTCCACGAAACTGGTCACCTGCCGCTCGCCTTTGCCCAGGAAGAAGTTGACCGACTTCTCGTTGGTGAAACCGAATTCGGCTTCGATCGTGTTGGCGCCCTTGGCGACAATCACACCTTCCGGCAGCGTGTTTTCGTCAAGCGTGACGTCGTACTTCTTCTTCTGCGGCACACCGATGGACCACTGGCCGTTCTCGTCGGTTTTCGCTTCCGCCTTGTACCCGTTGCCGGTGATCGTGATGGCCACACCGTCGAGCGGCTTGTCGTTGTACTTGACGTTTCCGCTGAACACGTAGTCGTATTTGTCGACGTTCACATCATCGGCGGAGGCCGGGGGCGCCAGCAGGGTCGACAGGGTGAGCACCGCTAAAAGGGCACCCAAAAGAACCAAAGTGAGACGTCGCCAACGTACACGACCCAAACCAACTGCTACCACGAGACCTCCAAGACGGACCAGTTGAGAATTCTTTCATCTCGGATGACTCTGGCATCCGTCGTCGTTGACGATACCTGCCGATTATGTCGCATATCGCTGGTCCACGCGCACCAAAGTGGCGGCGTCAGGTTCAGATGCGGCCGAACCGTTAACATGAAAGTACCGGAATCAACGCAGCATCCGGTCTCTTTCACATTCGCAGAAAAAATCAGGAGACATATGGACAGCGATGATCCTTTCGGTTTCATCGGACTCACCTACGACGACGTCATGCTGCTCCCAGGGCACACCGATGTCATCCCCAGCGAGGCGGATACCACGACGCAGCTGAGCCGAAGGATTACCGTGTCTTCGCCCCTGCTGTCCTCCGCGATGGACACCGTCACCGAAGCCCGCATGGCAATCGCCATGGCGCGGCAGGGCGGCCTCGGAGTGCTGCATCGCAACCTCTCCATTGCCGACCAGGCCGACTACGTCGACAAGGTCAAGCGCAGTGAATCAGGCATGATCACCAACCCGGTGACCACGACCCCGGAGGCGACGGTCGCCGAAGTCGATGCTCTCTGCGGGCAGTTCAGGGTGTCCGGTCTGCCGGTCGTACAGGGCGACGGGCTGCTGGTCGGCATCATCACCAACCGCGACATGAGGTTCGTGCCGATGGTCGACCGGGCCAGCGCGCTGGTGCGCGACGTGATGACGCGCACGCCGCTGATCACCGCTCGCGCGGGCATCGCTCCGCAGGATGCCATCGCAATCCTCGCGAAGCACAAGATCGAGAAGCTGCCGCTGGTGGATGCCGAAGGCAAGCTGCGCGGCCTCATCACCGTGAAGGACTTCGACAAGTCAGAGCAGTACCCGAACTCCACCAAGGACGAGGCCGGCCGGCTGCGCGTCGGGGCGGCGATCGGCTTCTTCGGCGACGCGTGGGTGCGTGCCATGACGCTCGTCGAAGCGGGCGTTGACGCGCTCATCGTCGACACCGCGAACGGCGATTCCGCCGGCGTGATCGACCTCATCCGTAAGCTCAAGGCCGAGCCGTTGGCCGCGCACGTCGACGTCATCGGCGGGAACGTCGCCACGCGCAGCGGCGCGCAAGCGCTCATTGACGCCGGGGCGGATGCCGTCAAGGTCGGCGTTGGACCCGGCTCGATCTGCACCACCCGCGTCGTGGCCGGCGTGGGCGTGCCCCAGGTAACCGCGGTGTACGAGGCGTCGCTTGCCGCACGCCCGGCCGGCATCCCGGTGATCGCCGACGGCGGTCTGCAGTACTCCGGCGACATCGCCAAGGCGCTGGTCGCCGGCGCCGACTCTGTGATGCTCGGATCGCTGTTGGCCGGATGCGACGAGAGCCCGGGAGAGCTCGTCTTCGTGAACGGCAAGCAGTTCAAGAACTACCGCGGGATGGGCTCGCTCGGCGCGCTGCAGACCCGCGGCAAGGCGACTTCCTACTCGAAGGACCGGTACTTCCAGGCGGATGTGCCCTCCGACGACAAGCTGATCCCCGAGGGCATCGAGGGTCGGGTGCCCTACCGCGGACCGTTGTCTGCAGTGGCGTACCAGTTGCTGGGCGGACTGCGGCAGTCGATGTTCTACGTCGGGGCGCGCACGATTCCGGAACTCAAGTCGCGCGGTAAGTTCGTGCGGATCACCGCCGCGGGGCTGAAGGAATCGCATCCGCACGACATCCAGATGGTCGTCGAGGCGCCGAACTACAACCGGCAGTAGACATCCCCGTCACCCCCTCGATCAGCCGCTTTCATTATTCAGGAGGGGCTGTGACTGGGCTTACCCATGGTGCGGATGAGAGTCACTCCGGGCTCAGCAGCATCAAAAGTCACACACCCTCCTGAATGATGAAAGGAGGGAAGGTCAGCGGGCGGCCGCGAGCCGGTGGATGGCTTCGGTGAGCATGTCGGGGGAGCAGCCGAAGTTGAGGCGCACGAAGCCGCGCCCCTGAGTGCCGAAGCTGGGACCGGGGTTGAGCGCCACCCTGGCCTGCTCCAGGGCGCGGATCGATGGATCGTCGCCCCAGCCCAGTGCGCGGAAGTCAAGCCAGGCGAGGTAGCTGGCCTCCGGCGCGCGGTAGCCCACCTCGGGAAGGTGTTCGGCCAGCACCTCGCCGAGCAGGGTGCGGTTGGTGTCCAGCGCACGCTTCGCGGCATCCAACCACGCGTCGCCGTCAGTGAATCCGGCAATGCTCGCGATCCGCCCGAACAGGCTGGTGCGGAAGTGCACCTCGTCTGGAAGGTGCGACAGCAACACGGACATCCGGGTGCTCGCGGTCACGAACAGAGCGCACTTGAGGCCGGCGAAGTTCCAGGCCTTGCTCGCGGAGGTGACGGTAATGCCGTGCTCGCGGGCGGCATCCGAGACGCTGAGGAACGGCGTGAACTGGATTCCGGGATAGATGAGCGGGGCGTGGATTTCGTCGCTGAGCACTGTCACGTCGTACTTCGCGGCCAGCTCAGCCAGTTGCCGCAGCTGTACTTCGGAGTGCACGAGTCCGAGCGGGTTGTGCGGATGGCACAGCAGGTAGCCTCGGGCCCCGGCGATGAAGGCGTGCTCGATCGCCTCGAGGTCGAGCTCCCAGGTATCGCCGGCGTTCACCAGCGGCACCTCCACCGGCATCCCGCCGGCCTCGCCGATCAGATCGAAGAACGGGGCGTAGACAGGCGGGTTGATCACGACGCCGTCGCCCGGGCTGATCGCGAGCCGTAACGATTCGACGATCGCTACGCTGACATCAGTCGTCGTGGACACCCGTGCCGGATCAACGGCCCAGTCCCAGTGCCGCTCTGCGAACCGGGCGAATGCCTCGGGCAACTCGGTCGACCCGCCGTCGTATCCGGCGTCTGACCGGCGGATGGCGGCGGTCAACGCCTCCGCGATCGGTTCGGCGAGCGGGAAGTCCATCTCGGCGACGAACAGCGGGAGAACGTCGGGCGGGTATGCGGTCCACTTCTCGCTCGTTCGAGTGCGCAGCAGTGACAACGGGTCGGCGTTCAGGTCCATGCCTCCAGCATGGCGCAGGCGAGCCCCGTGTGCGGGCGGCGCGGGCCTGAGCGTTGCTCGGCGCGCCCCCAACCTGCTCCCCGCATCCGAAGTATCGGGTGCGGCGAGTCGGTATGGGCAGCGCCGGCGATGGGCTCCGTGTTCTAGTCCTCCCCAAGTGGGCGGAGACGCAGTTATCCACAATGAGGCCGGATCCCGGGGTCGGGTAGCGGACGCGGACCGACACTACCCGGATGACAGCATCCGCATATTCGGCGTACGGGCTTGTTCTGAGCTCGGATCGGCAGCGCACCGGCCTGGGCGAGGCGGTGTACCAGAAGGCGGCGCGCCGCGGCGAACTCATCCGCATCCGACGCGGCGCATATTGCGAGAGCAGTCACTGGGCCGGGTTGTCTCCGCGACAGAGGTACCTGCTCCGAATCCGAGCCACGGTGTTGGCCAGTTCGCGGCTGCTCGTGTTGTGCGGCTTCTCTGCTGCGGCCGTGTGGGACATGCCGACACTGGATGGCTGGCCGAGCCAGGTGCACGTGCTCGGGGCGCAGGCGACGGGCGGCCGGTCGAAGAACGGTGTGACGCGGCACCCGTTCGCCGGCACCGTGCAGCACATCGAAGAACGCGACAACCTCGTGGTGACCGGGATTGCACGCACCGCACTCGACGTCGCCATGGCGCTGGAGTTCGCTCCCGCCGTCGCCACCCTGGATTGGGCACTGTGGCGGCGCAACGCGCTGCGGGTCTCAGTGGATGAGGTTCGGGGCGAGTTGCTGCGGCTGGACCCTCGGTATCGGAAGTCCCACGCGGATGCCGTGCTCGGCTTCGCAACGGACCTCTCCGACTCGTTCGGGGAGTCGATGACGCGAGCCGTGATCCACGAACTGGGTTACCCGGCACCGGAACTGCAGGTGCGGTTTCATGACGCCAAGGGCAACATGGATACCGACTACTTTTGGCGGTCGGACCGCAGGGTGGGTGAATTCGACGGCTTCGCGAAATACATGAGACCGCAGTATGGACAAAAGGACCTCACACCCGGCGAGATCGTCTGGCGCGAAAAGAAGCGTGAGGACCGGTTGCGGCGACAGTGCGACGGGGTGATCCGGATCACCTGGGAGGACACTCGCAACCCTCGGCAACTGGACGAGTTGTTGCGCGAATCCGGGCTGCGGCCCTCGGCGCGCCCACTCTGAGGGTGGCCGGCGGTGGGAGGCTCGCCGCACCCATAACCGGTTGCGCGCATCCGAAGTATCGGGTGCGGAGAGTCGGGATGGGGTGCGGGGAGCGAGTGGTCGCCTGCGGTTCGGGTGCCGCGAGTCGGGCTTGAGCGCGCGGAGCCGCGGGTAGGGTTGAGGCGTGACTGAGGTAGAGATCGGCCGCGCCAAGCGCGCCCGCAGAGTGTACGCATTCGACGATGTCGCGATCGTCCCGAGCCGTCGCACCCGCGATCCGCAGGATGTCTCGATCGCCTGGTCCATCGATGCCTACCAGTTCGAGGTGCCGTTCCTGGCCGCCCCCATGGACTCGGTCGTCTCGCCCGAAACGGCCATCCTGATGGGCAAGCTCGGCGGCCTCGGCGTGCTCAACCTCGAGGGTCTCTGGACGCGCTACGAGGATCCGGAGCCGCTGCTCGCCGAGATCCGCGGACTCCCCGCGGAGCAGGCCACCCGGCGCATGCAGGCGATCTATTCCGAGCCCGTGAAACCCGAACTCGTTACCAGCCGGCTCGCACAGATCCGCGCCGCGGGCGTCACCGTCGCCGGCGCCCTGTCGCCCCAGCGCACCCAGGAACTGTACAAGACAGTGGTGGAGGCCGGCGTCGACCTGTTCGTCATCCGCGGCACCACGGTCAGCGCCGAGCACGTCTCCAAGACGCAGGAACCGCTGAATCTGAAGAAGTTCATCTACGAGCTCGACGTTCCCGTCATCGTCGGTGGTGCTGCCGGGTACACGCCCGCCCTGCACCTCATGCGCACCGGCGCAGCCGGTGTGCTCGTGGGATTCGGCGGCGGGGCGGCCTCGACCACTCGCGCGAGCCTTGGCATCCACGCCCCCATGGCCACCGCCGTTGCGGATGTCGCCGGCGCTCGCCGCGACTACATGGACGAGTCCGGCGGCCGATACGTACACGTGATTGCCGATGGTGGGCTGGGCAGCTCCGGCGACATCGTCAAGGCAATAGGCATGGGCGCGGATGCCGTCATGCTCGGTAGCACGCTGGCGCGGGCCACGGAGGCCCCGGGCGGCGGCAAGCACTGGGGTCCAGAAGCACACCATCCGGAGTTGCCGCGGGGCTTGCGGGTGGACGTCGGTCAGGTGGCTCCACTCGAACAGATTCTTTTCGGGCCATCCACAGTCACCAATGGCACAGTTAACCTCGCTGGCGCATTGCGTCGGTCGATGGCGACCACCGGATACTCCGACCTGAAGGCGTTCCAGAAGGTTGAAGTGGTGGTCGCACCGTATAACGCGCGGTAGCAGTACCGCCGAACAACTCGGGAGGTCGCAATGGCAAAGCCCAAAACAGTTACCCGTTCGTCGAAACTGGGACCGGAAGAACGCGCCGAGGCGATCGACTCTCTAAAGGTCAAAGAGCTGGACATCCTGGTCATCGGTGGTGGCATCGTCGGCACCGGATCCACCCTGGATGCCGTGACGCGCGGGCTCAGCGTGGGAATGGTGGAGGCGCGCGACTGGGCCTCCGGCACGTCGAGCCGGTCGTCCAAGCTGGTCCACGGCGGCATCCGGTATCTGGAGCAGCTCGACTTCCGTCTGGTGCGCGAGGCGCTCACCGAACGCGGCCTGCTGCTGCAGCGGCTCGCACCGCACCTGGTGAAGCCGGTGAAGTTCCTCTACCCGCTCACGAACCGGGTGACCGAACGGTTCTACGTCGGGGCCGGGATGCTGCTCTACGACGTCTTCAGCTACACCGGTGGCCGCCCGCCGGGGGTGCCGCACCACAAGCACATGACCAAGGGACAGGTGCGCCGGGCGGTGCCGAGCCTCGCCGCGGACGCCATCGTCGGCGGGATCACCTACTACGACGCCCAGGTGGATGACGCTCGCTACGTCGCCAC
>JBDSDO010000102.1:0-6304 GCA_039920505.1 Terrimesophilobacter sp. | reverse complement strand
CCGAACCCCGGATCGACGCTGCAGAGCATCCGGCACGGTCAGGTTACCGAGATCGACTACCTCAACGGGGCGGTCGTGGAGGCCGGGGCTCGCACGGGCGTGGCCACGCCGGTGAATCGGGCGCTAGTGGAGCTCGTGCACGAGGTGGAGCGGACCCACGTGTTCGTCACGCCCGAGGACGTACTGAGGCGTATCCCCCGCTGATATGTAGTGGTGGTTGTCAAGAGGGCATTCTGAAGCGGCGCCCGTAGAGGATGGTGTTCGGATTCGGGTGGACGGTGCAGGACGGTTTTCCCTGCGCCGTCCACCCGAATCCGTGAGACTGAGTCTGCCGGGTGTTGCTGGGCTGGTCGCCGGGGCCGGAGTGTCGAGCGTGTCTTATCGACGCATGGTCAGGCTGACATTCGCGGGTTGGTTACCGCAGGGCGAAGTGTTCGGCGGGAGAGGTGCCGCAGGTCTAGGATCGGGCGTCGCACGGCCCTTGACGGTCGTGTTGCTCATAGCTGGAAAGCGGGTCACTCCATATGCTTGTCGTCACTCCGGCCGGTGCGATCAGCGGTCGTGACGGGGGTTACCCGTCCATGATGGCGAGGGACCAGCACCAGCCGGTCAGTTCTCGGGCGATGGCGACGTTGGCGATTACCGGCCGCTTCTTCCTCGCCGTGAACTGCACCCACTGATGGTGCAGGCGTTGATTGCCGGCCTGGCCACGCAGCTGGGCCTCGACAGGTGCTTTCTGCCACCGGGCCTGCATCACCGATTGCGGCCCGGGCCGGTAGTCGCGGCGGTGCTGCCAGGCCGCTTCGACCAGCAGCCGTCGGGCGTGAGAGTTGCCGGTCTTGGTGATCCCGCCCAGGGACCGGGTCTGCCCGGATGAGTACTCGGAGGGGACCAGCCCGAGGTAAGAGCCGATGCTGTTGCCGGTGAACCGGTGCCAGTCGGTGATCTCGACCGCCAACGCGAACCCGGTCAACGCTCCGATGCCGCGCAGGCAGCCGAGCCGGCCAACCATGGGGGTGAACTGCGAGTCGGCGGCCATCAGGCTGATCGCCGTATCGAGCCGCTGACGGCGGGCCGCGGTCTGGATCACTGCCTCATAGTTCGCGTCGAACGCGGTCGTGAACGCCAGATCACCGGTGCGGTGCTGCCGCAACCACGCATCGTGTTTCCGCGTCCACGCGTCCCCGTCGGGATAGACGAACCCGTGCCGCAGTAGCAGCTTCGACAGTCGGTGCCGGGCGCCCATCAGATCCTGCCGGACATCTTCGCGGGAGCGCACCAGATCCCGGGCGGTTTCCTCCTCAACCGATGGCACATGGACGGCCACGATCTCCTCCAGCTTCAGCAACCGGGCCAGGTGGAGTGCGTCCCGGGCATCGGTCTTCACCCGGTCACCGGACGGGCGTTGCAGTTTCGATGGGGCCGCCACAACGCAGTCGATCCCGGACTCGGTCAGCAGCCGGAACAGGCCGAAACCGGTCGGCCCGGCCTCATACGTCGCCTTACACGGACCCGGCAACGAGGCGATCCAGGCGACAACCTCGGCGAGGTCATACCCGAATCGTCGATGCAGCACCTCACCGGTTTCGATATCGATCGCACACCCGACGACAGATCGGGCGTGCACATCCAGCCCAATGAAATTACGATAAGTAGCCAACTGGGGCCTCCAAAGTTCAACTTGTGGATAGGCCAACCCTCGCAGGGTAGGTAACCCACGTCTACGTGAACGGAGGCCCCAGCCTCACAAGGTCGGCACCCTCATATCGGCTAGTCCCGTCGCGCGCGGGGGTGATCGCGCCAAGGAAGTTATCCACATTTTCGAGTTTTTTCTCGAATGGGCTTGCTATTGTGCGAAAATTGGTGTTATGGAAAACCCGGTAGCTGCGTTCTTCACCACCGCCCAAGCGGTGGCAGGCTTCGGCGCACCTGGCACCGATTACGACCACCTCGCCGATAGCGAGGTCGTTCAGTTGCAGAAGGCGATCGCCGCCCACGACCGGCAGTTCGACGCGATCAAGACCGCAGCCGCTGGGCAGCTGGCCCGTCGCTCCCGGCGCGAACTCGGCCACGCTGGCCTGGCCGCCAGGGAAGGATTTCGCAGCCCCGAAGCGATGCTGCAATCCATCACCGGCGCCACCGGACACGAAGCCAGCCAACTCGTCACGCTGGGTCGGATTGCCGGGGAGGCGGATGCCACCCAACAACTCTTGGATGAGGGCATCGATCACCTCGGCGCCGAACCAGTGGTCCTGCCGTGGGAGACCCCGATCACCACCGCGCTGGCCAGTGGCACCCTGTCCGCCGAACAAGCCGACGCCATCCGCCGCGGCCTGGGTACCCCCTCCGACCAGGTCACCACGGAGCTGCTGCGCGAGACCGCCGAGCGACTCATCGCCGGTTACACCCAACTGCCGGCAGACCAGCTATTCAAAGAGGCACGCATCGTGCGGGATCTGATCGATGAGGAGGGTATCCCGGCCAGGGAGGCGGAACTGTTCCAGCAGCGCAGCCTGAAGCTACGCAAACTGGGCAATGGGATGGTGCACGCCTCGTGGGATTTAGACCCCGAGGGCGGCAGCTGGCTGACCACAATCATCGACCCGCTGACCTCCCCACGCCGGGGCGGACCACGCATGGTCGACCCCGCCGAGGTCGAGCGTGCGAGAAAGATCACCGATGACCCGCGCACGAATGAGCAGATCGCCTCCGACGGGCTGTTGCAACTGCTGCACGCCGGGGTGAACGCCGACCCGACCAAAATGTTCGGCAAGATCCTGCCTCAAGTGAAAATCGTGGTCACCCAGACCGATCTCGAAACAGGCAAAGGGTTCGCGGTGATTCAGGGCAACCCCGCCCCCGCCTCAGCGACGACCGCTCAGCGGATGGTGTGCATGGGCGCCACCCAGACCATCTTCACCACCCCCACCGGCGGGCCACTGGATCTGGGCCGCACCCGGCGCCTGTTTGACGACCGACAACACGAAGCCCTCGCCATCCGAGACGGCGGCTGCGTCTGGCCGGAATGCGGACAACCACCAGCCATGACCGAGGCCCACCACATCAACGAATACGACCGCGACCACGGCAACACCAATATCGCCGACGGGGTGTGTCTGTGCCGATTCCACCACCTGACTTTGCACAACAACGGCTGGCGAATCACCCGCGACGGCAACAACTACTGGCTCATCCCACCACCACGTCTCGACCCCGGCCAGACCCCCATCCCGCTACAGACCAAGAGTCTGCTGATCCGGAAACTACAACACGACGCCAGCTGATACCAGCGTGGTCGCGACAAGCTCGACCACCGGACGGTGACACGCTCGACCACCGGAGGCGGGTTACTGCGTCGGGGTCTCGACGCGCTCGACTCAGCAGGAGTCGGCGAACACCCGCCGCGGATGGTCCGGGTCGGTGTTGTCGATGATTGCCGATGCCTTCTCGCTGGGATCCGCATCGCTCTGATAGAGCGCATCCGCCCCTAGCGCACGCTGCGTCAGCTCTCCGGTGGGATCGACGGCGGTGGCGGTGATGCGCTCGATTGAGACATCCTGGCTCACGGTCAGCCAGATCGAGTAGTTCCACAGTCCGGCGAGGTCGCTGCGGTTGAGGAACAGCCCGTCGATGATCAGGAGGGCGTCGACGCCGGCGGTGATCCACTTCGGCTGGTGGATGACCTGGTCGCGTTCCTCGTCATATCCTGCCAGCACGAATCCGGTGCTGCCCGCCGTGCGGAATGGGTCGACCAGGATGCGCCGGAACAGTGAATAGTCGAACGACTCCTCATAGAACGCGCGCGGCGAAAACCAGCCGTCGCGCTCACGCTCCTGCCTGGAGCGGTGGAAGTCGGCCAGACAGGCGCGGAACACCGACGTGCCGCGGCGGCGGAACTCCTCGGCCAGGTCGTCGGCGAACTGCTTCGTGCCTGCACCGGACGGGCCGTCGACGGCGATGATCGATCGGCCGTGTCCATAGTTGTGGAGGATCTCCTCCGCCAACGCCTGCAGCTGATCTTTCTTCGCCGGTGCCCATCGAGCCATGATTTCAGTGTATGCCGTGGTTCGTCGGCCGGCGCTGGCACAACCGCTAGCGTCGAGGGCATGGAGATCACTGCGGCCGTGACGGACTGGTTCAGCCGGACGGCCCGCGACCTGCCCTGGCGTCGCCCGGGATTTTCGCCCTGGGGCATTCTGGTCAGCGAGGTGATGCTGCAGCAGACCCCCGCGCTGCGCGTGATCGACCCGTTGACGCTGTGGCTGCGACGGTGGCCGGCCCCCGTGGACCTCGCGGCGGAACCTGCCGGCGAAGCGGTGCGCGCGTGGGGCCGGCTCGGCTACCCGCGGCGGGCGCTGCGCCTGCACGCCTGCGCCGTGGTCATTGTCGAGCGGCACGGCGGCGTCGTCCCTGACTCGGTCGACGACCTGCTCGCCCTCCCGGGGATCGGGGACTACACAGCGCGCGCTGTCGCGTCGTTCGCTTACGGCAAGCGGCATCCGGTGGTCGACACGAACGTCAGGAGGGTGCTGGCACGAGCGGTCGGCGGGCAGGCGCAGCCGGAGCCTCCGTCCACGGCACGCGACCTGGCCGCGATGGACGCGCTGCTGCCGCAGGACGCGCTGGCGGCGCAGCGTTTCAACGCCGGGACGATGGAGCTTGGCGCTCTGATCTGCACGTCGTCCTCGCCGCGCTGCGATGACTGTCCGATCGCCGAACTCTGTGCCTGGCGGCAGGCCGGGTATCCCCGCTACACGGGAGTGCGCCGCGCGGTACAGAAACGATATGAGGGCAGCGACCGACAGGTGCGCGGCCTCATCCTGCACGAGCTGCGCGCGGCGGACGGCGCAGTGACATCCGCACAGTTGCGGGTGCTGTGGCCGGATGCCGTGCAGGGTGACCGCGCGCTCGCCAGCCTGGTGGCGGACGGGCTTGCCGTCGCGGTGGGCGACGACTACCGATTGCCCTGAGCGCCGCGCTACCGCTTCAAAAGGCACTCCAGGGCGGCGGGGCGATCGGGTTCTTGACTAGTCCTCGTCGAGGATCCTCGGCTTGACGTAGGGATCTTCGTCGCCGGCGTAACGGGCGCTCTGTTTGAGCGTCGCTGTTTCCGTGTCGCGCGTGCGAGCCTCGGCGAGCAGCTTCTCCATATTTGCCGCGGTTTCCGGAATCGCGTCGGCGATGAATTCGAGGGACGGCGTGAGCCGTGCCGTGATGTTCTTACCGACTTCGCTGCGGAACATGCCGGTCGCCGACTTCAACGCAGCGGCCGAGTCGGTGCGCTCCTCCTCGGTGCCATACACGGTGTAAAACACCGAGGCGTGCTGCAGGTCGCCGGTCACCTTGACGTCAGTGATCGTGACGAAACCCAAGCGCGGGTCCTTGAGCCCACGCTCGAGTCGTTTAGCGACGATGACCTTGATGCGGTCAGCCATCTTGGCGGCGCGTGCCGGATCAGCCATGTGTTCTTCTCCTAGCCTTCGGTGGTCGGGCCCGGCGCTGGTCGAGCCTGGCGAGACCGCCCCATGACGGGTCTCGACAGGCTCGACCACCGGAGAGCTACACCCGCGGCTTCTCTTTCAGTTCGATCGTCTCGATCTCGTCGCCGACCTGGATGTCATTGAACTTGCCGAGACCGATGCCGCACTCGAAGTCGGTCTTGACCTCGGTGACATCATCCTTGAACCGGCGCAACGACTCGATCGCGAGATTGTCTCCCACCACGACACCATCGCGGATGACCCGCGCCTTGGCGTTGCGGGTGATCGTTCCACTGCGCACGATGACACCGGCGATGTTGCCAGCCTTCGACGAACGGAAGATCTCGCGGATCTCGGCCACACCCGACTGCACCTCTTCGAACTCGGGCTTGAGCATGCCCTTGAGCGAGCTCTCGATGTCGTCGAGCGCGGCGTAGATGACCGAGTAGAAGCGCACGTCGATACCCTCGCGCTGAGCGCGCTCGCGCGCCTTCACATCCGGACGAACGTTGAACCCGATGACGATCGCGTTGTCGATCGTCGCCAGGTCGATGTCCGACTCGGTGACGGCACCCACACCGCGGTGCAGGATGCGCAGCTGAACGCTGTCGTCGACCTCGATCTTGAGCAGCGCCTCTTCGAGTGCCTCGACGGCGCCGGAAACGTCACCCTTAATGATGAGGTTGAGCGAGTCGACCTTGCCTTCGGCAAGCGAGCGCGTGAAGTCCTCGAGCGAGATGCGCTTGCGGGCCTTCGCCAGCTGGGCATTGCGCTCGACGGCTTCGCGCTTCTCAGCGATTTGGCGAGCCGTGCGGTCGTCCTCT
>JBDSDO010000101.1:0-6251 GCA_039920505.1 Terrimesophilobacter sp. | reverse complement strand
GTTCACGCCCGCGCGCTACTCGGCACTCCCGGGCCTGCCCAGCCCCGCACCTCCCGACACCTACCTCGGCAAGGACGACTTTGCCGAGTACCTCGCGGCGTACGCGGCCCGCTTCGCGCTGCCGGTGCAAACCGGCGTCACCGTCACCGAACTGAGCCGAGGCGCTGACGGCTTCACCCTGACGACCACCGCCGGCACGCTGAGCGCCGCGAACGTCGTCGTGGCCACCGGCGCCAACGCTCTCCCGGCGCTCCCCGCCTTCGCCTCCGAACTGGACCCCCTCATCCGTCAACTTCATTCGGACCAGTACCGGGGCCCGGGCTCGGTGGAGCCGGGCCCCGTGCTCGTGGTGGGGGCGGGCACCTCCGGTGCCGAAATCGCGCTTGAGCTCGCCGCGAGCCACCGCACCTCTCTCGCCGGACGACCCACTGCGCACATTCCCGACGCGGTATTCACCCTCGCCGGTGCCGCATACTGGGCCTTCGTCAACGGCATGCTCACCCTGGACACTCCGATGGGGCGAAAAGTCGCCGCAAAATTCCATCAGCGGGGCGCGCCGCTCATCCGGATCGCCCTGAAGCAGGTGGAGGCCGCCGGCGTGACCCTGCTGCCGCGACTGACCGGCGTATCCGGCGGTGTACCGGTCGCGGGCGAGACCGCGGTGCCACCTCCGGCGACCGTGATCTGGGCGACCGGATACCGGCCGGATTTGCGGTGGCTGCCCGAGGTACCGCGCGACGAGTACGGGCTGCCGGTCACGCGGCGCGGGGTGGTGGAGTCCGTGCCGGGGCTGTACTTCGTGGGGATGCCGTTCCAGTACGCGCTCACCTCGGCGCTCATCGGCGGGGTCGGCCGCGACGCCGCGTACGTCAGCGACCAGATTGCGGCGGCGGTTCACCCGGTGCCCGGTCCGGTGCGCACCGCCTGACAACCCGGCTGGCGGTCGCCTGCGAGGTTCGCCGCAAGGAACGCCGTCCGGGGTCTACTCCAGGAGGCGCATCCCCTGGATGCGAACGCCCGCATCCAGACCGAGCTTGTGCCGGACCTCGATCGGAATCGTGATCTGACCCTTCGTGGTGACCGTTGCGGAAGGCATGCCCCAATCTTCCCGAATTAGCCATTCCTTACCAGCTGGTAGCTCTGGATTTGCGGTTCGCCTGACGCAGCGCGCCTCAAGGCCGCGCTCTCGGCATCTCCGGCCGAACCAGCGCGTGGCTGCCGCGAACCAACTGCTCGACCAGATCATCGGGAACGCCGCCGTCCAGCAGGATCGAGACCCAGTGCCGCTTGTTGAGGTGGTAGCCCGGCGTGATCTGCGGGTACTCCCCCCGCAGAGCAAGACTCTCTTCCGGATCGCACTTGACCGCGACGCTGAGCGGCGACGAGTCGAGCGCGGCGATGGCGAAGATTTTGCCGTTGCCGGACGTCTTGAACACCGACGTCTCCTCGCCGAACGGGAAGGTCTCGATCGCCTGAGGGAGGGACAAGCACAGGGCGAGCAGGTCATCCGGTGTCATGGAAACGAGGATATGACCCACACGCAACTCCGAGAACCGAGAACGGCCTGGCGGACCCACCGACGAACCGGCGGCGGCAGACCCGGCAGGCCGGCCCCCGATCAGACGAGCTCGACTTCCTCGGCCGTTTCGACGATCCAAGCCTGAGGCGTCGCGCTTACGGGAGCCCTGCCGGAAGACCAGATAGCCTGCATCTTGCGCAGCAACTCCTCGGCCTCGGGCACCGTGGCGAACTTGAGGTCGATCATCACGAAGCGAGGATCGTCGACCGGACGCCGGATCCAGTAGCGCAGCACGCCGGAGGCGACCCGGTCCGCGGGGTCGTTGTCAAAGGCGACCTTCCAGCGCTCATAGTCCGGAACCGGGTGTTGGATGCGCAGGATAGTCATGACTACTCCTTACTGAGGCCGCCAATGAAGTCGACGAGGTGCCGGTCACTGTACTCCGCGGCCGGTCGGCGCGGAACCGGTTGACGGAGTCCTCGATGCCGGGGTCAGCGTGGGCCGAACGGAGGCGGGCCGAGCAGCTCGATGCCGCCGTTCTTCATGGCCGACGCCCGCACGCGATCGAAGTCCACCAGGCCGGACGGCGGATCGCCCGCCGCCAGCGGCTCACTGGCATCCCAGTAGAACGCCTCGCTGACTCCCGGCGTGTGCAGGCACAGCATCCGCACGACCGTCGAGACCGCCAGGAAGGCGTGCGGCACCCCGCGCGGGGCCACGGCCAGGCCGCCGGTGCGGATGCGGTGTTCCCTGCCGTCCATGTGCATGATGATCTCGCCCTCGAGGATGTACATGCTCTCGTCCGAGTCGGGGTGGGTGTGCAGTGGCGTGGCCTTGCCGCCGTCCATCGTGTCCTCGAAGAGGAGGAAGGCACCGTTGGTTTCCGCCTGCCGCGCCTTCCAGGTGTGCACTCCTCCCCCGTAGAACCAGCGGCGCTCACCCTCGTCGGTGGCTCGGATGATCGGGGCCGGAAGCGTCGCCCCGGGGATAGCCGCAGCGTCCATGACGTGCTCCTTCGTTGATGTTGTGCGTTATGGTACTCCTGTACCATGATGGAACACAAGTACAATAACGGATGTGTCCAGTTCCTATACGCTGTCCGGCCGAGTAGCCCAAAAGCGGCGCACTCGCGACGCCCTCGTGGCCGCGGCCCGCGATCTCGTCGCGCGCGGCGAGACGCCGACCGTGGAGGCGGCCGCGACCTCCGCGTCGGTCTCGCGCACTACCGCCTACCGCTATTTTCCGAACCAGCGTGACCTGCTGGTGGCCGCACATCCGGAGACCGTGGCCGCCTCGCTGCTTCCTGCGGATGCGCCGCGGAATCCGACGGAACGACTGGAGGCCGTCGTGCTCGCCTTCACCACATTGATCATCGACACCGAGGCGCAACAACGCACCATGCTTCGTCTGTCGCTCGACGCGGTCCCCGCCGAGCCGGCTGCGCTGCCGCTGCGAAAGGGCCGCGCCATCGGCTGGATCACCGAGGCCCTGGAACCGCTGAGTGACCAGTTCGGTGCGCACCGGCTGCACGCGCTCGTGCTGGCCATCCGCAGCGCCATCGGCATCGAGGCACTGGTCTGGCTGACCGACGTCGCCGGGCTCACCAGAACGGATGCGCAGCGCCTCATGTGCTGGTCGGCGCGGAGCATGCTGCAAGCAGCACTGCAGGCCGGGCCGCCCGAATCGGAGTGACCTGATCCAGCTCGGATGCCAAGGCGGGGCAATCAATCCTTGACAAGCGGAGTGAGTGGGTGGATTCTAAGACAAACACTTTTTAGTGTTAGACGGTTGTCATCTGATTTCTTCACAACTCCCACAGAAGGGCACACCATGTTCAACACCCTCATGTTCGACTCCCCCATCGCGCGCCGAGTCGTCGCACTCACCGCCGCCGTGTTGCTCACCGCCGCGGTGTCAGTTGCGATGCCGCAGCAGGCTCACGCGGCCACCACTAGCAGTCAGCAATCCATCACGCTCACCGGAACTGCCACCGCCAGCATCGTCACGAAGGGCCAAAAGGGGTAGCCCCCTGCACCCTGGACCCGTGTGCCAGTAAACACCTACTCTGGCGTTGGCGATCCATTATTGCGTTCATCTGACGTCGCTTGCGCCCGATCGTGGAGTTCCACGCAGCAACGGTTCGGGCGGAAGGCCAGTTCGGCACGAAGCTGCTCATGGTCGCCGCTGGCCAGAACGCCCTCGATGAGGTGCAGGTTCAGGGTGCAGACCACATCCCGGTGCTCTTCGGAGAGCGAGTGGAACGGGCAATTGCACAACTCGATGCGGCCATCGTCGGTGGCGCGCGGTTGGTAACCGCAGCCGCGCAGTGTCGCGAGCAGGTCGCCGCCCGAGTCCGCGCCGGCGCTGTGACCCGTGTCGAATGCCGCCTCATTGATTGCCGCTCGCACCGCCCCGGTGGGATCATGGTGCACCGAGGAGACCAGCAGCTTAGCCAGCACCTGATAATCACGCGGCGGCACGCTCACCGCGAGTTCTCGCTCGGCGCGACTGTAGACCTTGGCTGGGCGGCCGGCCCCCGGCCCGCTGCGTCCGGGTGGGCGGGCATAACTGGCACTCAACAATCCGGCCTTCACCAACTTGTCCAGGTGGTACGCGGCCAAGGTGCGACTGGTCCCGGTCGCGGCGGCCGCTTGATCTCGTCCAGCCGGCCGGTCGCAGTCGCGCACGTACTCGTACAGTCGCCGGCGCACCGGGTCATCCAGGCTCCCCAGCCGAGCCAGCGCGTCCGGGTCGAGTGAAGCTTCGTCACCCATCATCCAAGAATTCTATAACCGAGATGTGTTGACATAGCCGCCAAACTGAATACACTCTAAAACTAACATTCATTGTTATTAGTAGCGGGTGGCACGACGTGGCGCCACTACTGACCAGGACGAAAGGCAACACCATGTTTAACTCCCCCCTGTGCGCACCGCGATTGGCGATGAACCGCCTGACGCCTCACGGCACCGCGGATCCTCCTACCGCCAACGTGCCATGTTCGCACTCGCCATCGGCTCAGCCTTGGCCATGGGCTTCGCCGTGATGGCGGCACCACAACCCGCGCAGGCACTGTCCGCTATCGACGGCCAATGGACCGTTGTACACGGCGGAACCGGGCAGGTCACCCTCAACACCGACGGCACCTACACCTCCACCTGCGAGGTCAATCCTGCTTACGCAGACGCGTGGTGTCCGGCACCTTCTGGCACCTTCCAATACAGCACCATGAGTACCGCCTCCGTGACCTTCACCGGAACCGATGGCAGCACCCACTCATACCGGGTCAGTGGTCTGGTCTCCAGCCCGGACACCATCACCTCAATGTTCGGCAGCCGCACGTATTCCCCACTGGTGATGAAGAAGGGCAGCCAGTTCGTCTGCACGCTATGGAGCGGCACCGGCACCTCATTCACGCGATGGGGCATCAGCCCGGAGCTCGAGTATGACGCTGCTGCGGACATGCTCTACGCCACCGGCTCACACGACCTAGTCGGCCCGAATAACATAGACACCCAGGTGAATCTGGCCGAGACGGCACCGAACTACTTCCAAAACGGAACCTCGTGCCCGCCTGTGCAGCCACAGCCCACCGTTCTGATCGATAACGCTATCGACGCCAGCATTCCCGCCTCCGTCGCGGGGCAGTGGCTACCGCAAGCGACCGTCACGATCAAGAACGCGGCAGGAGGCCCTGTCGCCGGCGCAACTGTGGGTGGAACGTTCACCTACTCCCTCGGGAACACTTGCGTCACCGTAGCGGATGGCACGCGCACGATCAGCGCGCAATCCACTGTCTCGAATTCCACCGCGGACTCGTCCTTCCATGCGAATTCCCTTACCAAGGACGGGATGCAGTGGGACGGACATGGCGTGATCATCACGGTCTACAGGCCAACCGCACCCGCTCCAGCGACCCACCACATCGGGGACCTGGATAACGCCACCGCCGCCACATCCTCAAGCAAGTGGCAACCGAAGGTGACCGCCACAGTTCTGGATGCGTCCGGAGTTGCAGTTGCCGGGGCAACCGTCAGTGGAACATTCAGTAGCTACAAGGGGACGCTGACGTGCGTCACTGCAGCGAACGGCATGTGCACACTGGGGAACTTCTCCCTGAGCGGGCGCACCAGTTCGACCGTGTTCACGGTGACCAACGTTGTCGTGGACTCGTCAACCTACGCGCCGACGGCTAACAGCGATCCAGATGGTGACAGCAACTGAACCGCCATCACCATCAACCGCCCCTGACAAACTCGGGCACGACAACACCGACGAGGCAGACATCAGCAAATGAGCTGAAGCTGGTTCGGTGCTAATGAAACGCAACGTGATCTCCCCTGGTCTTTGGGCCAGGGGAGATCACCTGTTTGCAGCCTTGGGCCCCGCCGGCTGACTACCTGATGCGGGCCGGAAGGTCGGTGCGCGCGCATGACAGTGCCGCCGACACTGCGACACCCCCCGCCGCACCAGTACGCCGGTAAAGCCTGGCGCGGTAAACAGAACGACTTCCACGACGTCGAGAAGCACCGACAACCAGAACACCCGCTGAACGCGGTCTTCCTAGGCCGAACTTGAATGGGTGGAGCTAAGGGGATTCGAACCCCTGACCTCTTCGATGCGAACGAAGCGCGCTACCAACTGCGCCATAGCCCCAGACTGCCTAGGTAGGTTATCACCTCGCGAGGGGGTCGGGGTGTCACGGCTGATCCCTTCGAGACGGTCGCTAGAG
>JBDSDO010000100.1:0-19289 GCA_039920505.1 Terrimesophilobacter sp. | reverse complement strand
GACACCGAAGACAAGATTCAGGCGTCGCGCCGCTTCTACAACGGCGGCGTCCGCGAGCTCAACACGAAGATCCGGGTGTTCCCCAACACTCTGTTCGTGCGGTCGCTGGGTTTCACTGAGCGTGACTTCTTCGAGGTCCCGGACTCCGCCGCCATCGCCGAGCCGCCCCGCGTTCAGTTCTAGCCGCATCAATGTATTCGGCGATTGCGCGCAATAAACGCAACACGGTGTTCATCATCCTGCTGTTCCTGTTGATCATCGGCGCGCTCGGGTTGCTTGCGGGGTGGGTGTACAACGACTTGTCGATCGCGATCGTGGTCCTTGTCGTCGCGACGATTTACGCCGTCATCCAGTACTTCGCAGCGAGCAGACTGGCGGTGTCGATGGCCGGCGGGCGGCAGATCCGCAAGTCGGACAATCCGCGCGTGTATCGGATCGTGGAGAACCTGGCCATCACGACAGGGTTGCCGACGCCGAAGATTTACATCGTAAACGACCCAGCACCGAACGCCTTCGCCACCGGTCGGGATCCAAAAACGGCTAGTGTCGCCGTCACGACCGGCCTGCTGGACATCATGGACGACCAGGAGCTCGAGGCCGTGATGGCGCACGAAATGGGCCACGTGCAGAACTACGACATCCGCGTCACAATGATCGTGTTCGGACTCGTGGTGGCGGTGGGGTTCATCGCCGACATGTTCCTGCGCATCGGTTTGTACGGCGGAGGGCGCAACCGCAACAACGGCGGCGGCAACCCCATAGTGCTGGTGTTCGGCCTTGCCGCGATGATCGTCGCGCCGCTGGTCGCGGCGGCGGTGCAGGCGGCCGTGTCTCGGCAGCGCGAATACCTGGCGGATGCCACGAGCGCCATGACCACCCGCAACGCTCCGGCACTCGCGACGGCGCTCGAGAAGCTCGCGGAGCATGCGCAGCCGATGCGTCGGCAGAACTCCACCATGGCGCACCTGTGGATCTCCGACCCGATGCGGCCCGGGTTCATGAGTCGTCTGTTCAGCACCCACCCGCCGATCCCGGACCGCATCGCCCGCTTGGAAAAGATCGGCCGCACCTTCTAGAAACCTATCGCTCGGTGGAGATCACCCGCTGCCCCAGCTCGGCAGCTACCGCGCCGGAGAGGTTTCCGCGGCCCATCACCTCGACCGACTCGAGACCCTGCCACCGGGCCGTGCTCAGCAGCAACGGTGCGAGCCGCGCGGCCGTCTGGTCCGGCGCATCCGGCTCTTGCCACGCCGCCTGCACGCGCAGCACACCGTTCTGCCGGTCACTCTTGAGGTCCACCCGGCCGACCAGGGCGTCGTCCACCAACAGTGGCAACACGTAGTAGCCGAACACCCGCTTCGGCTTCGGCGTGTAGATCTCGATGCGGTAATGGAGGCCGAACATCCGCTGCGCCCGCGACCGTTCCCACACCACAGGGTCGAACGGCGAGAGCAACGCCGTCGCGTCGATCCGCCGCGGGATGCGCGCATTCCGGTGCAGCCACGCCGGCCGGTTCCAGCCCGGCACCGTCACCGGCGAAATCACCCCGTCGTCCTGAAGCTCCCGCAGCACCGGTGCGACATCTTTGCTCTTCAGTCGGAAGTAGTCGCCCAGATCCGACGACGTGCCGATTCCGTGGGCCTTGGCGGCGTGGGCAAGCAGCTGTTTCTGCGCCTCGTGCTCCGGCACCTCCCGCCCGAGCACCTCGGCGGGCAGAATCTGCTCCGGCAGGGCGTAGGTGCGCTCGAAGCGCTGCCGACCGGCGCTGACCAGCTCCCCCCACCGGAACAGCACCTCCAGGCCCGTCTTGACCTCGGACCAGCCCCACCAGGGTCCGGATCGTTTGTTGGCGTCGTGTTCGATCGCGCTCGCCGGCAGCGGACCCTTGTGGTCCAGCTCCGCCTTGAGCCACGCGATCATGTCGCCGTTCGCGTGCGACCACGAGGAACGGTCGTCAACCGAGTGTTGCCGGTAGCGGGCCATCCGCCACCGCAGCAGCGGCCAGGTTTCCACGGGGATGATCGCGGCTTCGTGTGCCCAGTACTCGAGGTATCTGCCCTTCCTCCCGAAGGCGAGTGCGTCGAGTGCGCTCTTGTCATATTCGCCGAGCCTGGCGAACGCGGGAAGGTAATGGCTGCGCTCGAACACGTTCACCGAGTCGAGTTGCAGAAGCCCAAGCCGTTCGATTAAGAGGTTCAACTGGCGAGTGCCCACCGCCGCACCACTTGTACGACCGAAACCTTGCGCCGCCAACGCGATCCGCCGGGCTGTCGCCGGCGACACTGTCTCTCTCATCGGAATCGACCCTATCGGCCCGGGCGGCAGCTGGGCGGGATGCTTCCTCGTAAACTAGCGAGGTGATCTTTCGCAAGCGCACACCACCGGCATCCTCCGCGTCGCCCGCGAAAGACGAGGCAGTCCCGCAGGGGGTGCGCACCGCCGCGGCCTGGTCCTGGCGACTGCTCGTGATTCTTGCGGTATTGGCTGTGGTCGTCTTCATCGTCATCCAGCTGCGGTTGATTGTCATCCCCTTGCTCGTGTCGACGTTGCTGGCTGCACTACTGGTGCCGTTTGTGCAATTTCTGCGGCGTCATGGGTGGCCGAAATGGCTCGCTGTGGCGCTGGCCGAACTGGGCCTCATCGGTGTGGTGTCGGCGCTGGTCTTCCTCGTAGTGGCACAGGTGCGTTCCGGGTTCCCGGATCTGCAGGTGCAGAGCCTGGCGGCGTGGGAACAGTTCAAGCAGTTCCTGCTGGAGTCTCCGTTGCACCTGACCGACGGCCAGATCAACCAGTACGCCGACCAGATCTGGGGTTCGGTGCAGCAGGATAGCGGCGTCTGGGTGAGTGGCGCCTTGTCGGTGGGCTCCAGTGCCGGGCATTTCGTCGCCGGCCTGTTGCTCACGCTGTTCACAACCCTGTTCATCCTCATCGATGGTCGCGGCATGTGGGTCTGGATGGTACGGCTGTTCCCGAGAAGAGCTCGCGTTGCCGTCGACCGGTCCGGTCGGGTCGGCTGGGCGACGCTCACCTCGTTCGTGAGGGTGCAGATCTTTGTCGCCGCCGTCGACGCAGTGGGAATCGGCGCCGGTGCTTTGATTTTGGGACTGCCGCTGGCGGTCCCCATCGCAGTCGCGGTCTTCCTCGGATCGTTCATCCCCATTGTCGGCGCCGTCATCACCGGGGTACTGGCGGTGTTTGTGGCCTTGATATACAAAGACGTGGTGATCGCCCTGATCATGCTTGACATTGTGCTTCTCGTGCAGCAGGTTGAGGGGCACGTTCTGCAGCCGCTGGTGATGGGAAACGCCGTCAAGGTGCATCCGGTTGCCGTCGTGTTCGCGGTGGCGGGAGGTAGCTTCCTGGCCGGGATCCCCGGAGCACTGTTCGCGGTTCCGGTGGTGGCGGTGTTGAACGTGATGATCCGCTACATCGCCAGCGGGGAGTGGCGTACCGATTCAGGTGCGCAGTTGAGCGTCAATTCCTTCGGGAAGAATGGTGCGGTGGATGCCTGAAAGTCTCCTTGTCGGTCCCACGTTGGCGGACATTGAAGCAGCGCGGGAGGTGGTTTCCCGAGTTGCTGCCGTCACTCCGATGGAGAGTTCCCGGTTCCTCGCGGAGATCCTCGGAGTCCCGGTGTATTTGAAGTGCGAGAACCTGCAGCGCACCGGATCTTACAAGGTGCGCGGCGCGTATAACCGGATGGCGAAGCTCACGTCGGATGAGCGCGCGCGCGGGGTCGTGGCCGCTTCCGCAGGAAACCACGCACAAGGGGTTGCGCTGGCCGCCCGGGAACTGGGCATCGCAGCAACGATTTTCATGCCGGTGGGCGTCGCGCTCCCCAAGCTTCAAGCCACCCGCCGCTACGGTGCGGACGTCGTGCTCCGCGGGCACACCGTCGATGAGCCGCTGCGCGCGGCCGCGGAGTTCGCCAAAGACACCGGCGCTGTGCTCATTCCGCCGTTCGACCACGTCGACATCATCGCGGGGCAGGGCACCCTGGGCTTGGAGATTCTCGATCAGGTCCCCGACCTTGAGACGGTGATCGTTCCGATCGGCGGGGGAGGACTCATCTCGGGCATTGCGAGCGCGTTGAAGCTCCTCGGCGCGCGCGACTCACGTACCTTTCGAGTGATCGGCGTGCAGGCCGAGAACTCGGCACCTTACCCGGTCTCGTTGAAAAATGGCGAGCCGACCGAGATCACCATCTCGCCCACCATCGCTGACGGCATTGCCGTGAGCAAGCCCGGCGTGCTGAACTTCCAGATCATCAGGGACCTGGTCGACGAGATCGTCACCGTCAGCGACGACGACATCGCCCGGGCATTGCTCATGCTCATGGAACGCGCCAAACTCGTGGTCGAACCGGCCGGAGCGGTGGCGGTTGCCGCGATCCTCACCGGTCAGGTGACCAGCGCCGGAGCGACAGTCGCTGTGCTCAGCGGCGGGAACATCGACCCGCTCGTGATGGAGCGGGTCATCGCGCTCGGCCTGGCCGCCTCCGACCGCTACCTGAAGCTGAAGCTGCTGCTACCCGATCGACCCGGCCAGCTCGCGCGGGTGTCGAATCTCATCTCGGAGGTGAACGCGAACGTTGTCGAGGTGCTGCACACCCGCCACGGACGTGACGCGCTGATCGGCGAGGTGGAACTCGAGTTGAGCTTGGAAACCCGTGGGCCGGAGCATGTCCAGCAGGTGTTGGATCGACTGCGCGAGGATGGCTACGATCCGCGGATGATCTGATCGACCGCCCGGGGCACCCGGTTTACGGCTCGAAGATCTCCACCTTGACGATCTTCACCGTGATGTCCTTGCCGGTCGGCGCGGTGTAGTGCACCGTCTCGCCCTGTTTGTGGCCCATGATGGCGAGGCCGAGCGGGCTCTGCTCGCTGTACACGTTGAGGTCGCTGTCGCCGGCGATCTCCCGATTGCCGACCAGGAAGATGCTTTTGTCGCCGGCGATTTTGGCCGTCACGAGCATCCCGGGCTCCACGATGCCGTCATCGGCGGGAGCATCGCCGACGGTGGCGGTGCGCAACAACGTAGTGAGCTGACGGATGCGCGCTTCGATCTTGCCTTGCTCTTCCTTGGCGGCATGGTACCCGCCGTTTTCCTTGAGGTCGCCTTCTTCTCGTGCGAGTTCGATCTTCTTGGCGATCTCGATGCGCCCCTGAGTGCTCAGCGTTTCGAGCTCGGCCGTGAGCCGGTCGAACGCCTCCTGGGTCAACCAAGAGACGTTGCTGACGTTTGTGACCTCGGTCATTGTGCACTCCTTACCTTTGCCGCACGGTGGGTTCGGCAACAAACAAATGAGACCGGCCGAGGGGCCGGTCTCTTATGCGATTCCCCTCAGCTTACGTGAGCCAGCAACGGTATATCAAGCCTGTGAATGCGCGTTCGGCGGTGCGCATGGTGTGGGTGAAGGTTCGGGTGAAAAGATTGGAGGCAGGGATGTCCACGATCTTCCAGCCGATAATGCCGTGCTGTTCGTTCTGGGCCTGCAGCGCGCAACTGGTCGCCGACCCCGGCGGTACCGAGATCTCGAAGTTGACCGTGACACTGTATTGGTCATTCACACGGTGGCCGAGGTCATTGGCTTCCAGGGTGGACCCACTCAGGCTTCCCGCAGCGAACCAGATGCCGAACGCGAGCACCAGGCCTGCGGCGAGACCGATGGCGGTCCAGCGGACACCGCGGGAGCGTGGTCGACGCCGTCCGTATCGGGCGTCGAGGGCTGGATCGGTCACGGTTTCTCATCCTCGGCTGTCGATTACTCTTGAGACAAGGCTATTGGCTTTTTTCAAGGAGTTCGGTGACACAGCGTCTGCTCGCGGTCCACGCCCATCCCGACGACGAGTCGAGCAAGGGCGCGGCCACCTACGCCTACTACGTCGATCGTGGCGCACAGGTGCTGGTCGTGAGCTGCACCGGCGGCGAGCGCGGCGACATCCTGAACGACGCGTTGCAGGCCACGCCCATGGCCCACCGGGACATGGCGGGCCTGCGCCGGCTGGAAATGGCCAAGGCACAGTCTGTCATCGGATTCGAGCACCGGTGGTTGGGTTACGTAGACTCCGGCATGCCTGGCGAAGGTGAGAGCCTTCCGGTGAACTGCTTCGCGGCGGTCCCCCTGGAAATCTCCGCCGCCCCGCTGGTGAAACTCATTCGGGACTTCCGACCACAGGTGCTCATCACCTACGACGAAAACGGAGGCTACCCGCATCCGGACCACGTGCGCACCCATGAGCTCTCGGTGCGCGCGTTCGAGGCCGCGGCGGATCCGCTGCAGTACCCGCAGGCTGGCGAGCCGTGGCAGATTTCGAAGCTCTACTACGACCGCATCATGAACTCCCGGCGCATGAACGCGATGCACGCGGCACTGCTGGCTCGCGACCCCGACTCCGCTCTGCTCGACGATCTGACGAAGATCCGGCGGTGGATGCAGGAGCGCCCCTACCTGGCGACGACTCAGGTGCGAAGCGGCGACTTCTTCGAACGACGAGATGATGCGTTGCGTGCTCACGCCAGTCAAGTCGCGCCCGACAGCAGCTTCTTCTTCTGGCCGAACGACCTGCAGCGCGAGGCTTGGCCGTGGGAGGATTTCCAGCTGGTGAGGTCGTCGGTCTCCTCGACCGTGCCGGAGACCGATCTCTTCGCCGGGATTACCCACTTTGAGGACGGTGAAGAATGACGATCCTGCACTATCTCTGGTTCGCTACTCCGGCTCCGGAATTCGACCCGAACTCGGTCACGCCGACATGGGTGGGCTTTTTAGCCACCTTCCTGGTCGCTGCGGTGACGATATTGCTGATGTTCGACATGACCAGGCGCGTGCGCCGAGCCCGATACCGCGGCGAGATCCGCGAGAAGCTCGAAGCGGAACGACTGGCGGAGGAGGCCGAGCATCTGGCCAACGGGGAAGAGCCGCAGGGCTCCTAGCCGAGGCGGAGCTCCTAACCGAGCACGGGCGGGGCGCTGGCGACCAGATAGATGGCGCTCCAGTGGCACAAGAACGCGAGCAGTGTGAGCGCGTGGAAGATCTCGTGGAACCCGAACTTTCCCGGGAACGGATTCGGGCGCTTGACCGCGTAGATCACTGCGCCGATCGTGTAGAAGATACCGCCGACCAGGATGAGAGTCATCATGGCGGCATTGGCGTGGAAGAAGTCGACGATAAACGCGAGCGACGCGTATCCGAGCACAAGGTAGAGCGGCACGTACAACCACCGCGGCGATCCGATCCAGAACACGTTGAACGCGATTCCCAGTCCGGCTCCGATCCACACCAGCCAGAGCAGCAGGACGGCCTTGTCATGCTGCAGAGCGAGTACGGTGATCGGTGTATACGAGCCGGCGATCAGCAGGAAGATATTCGCGTGGTCGAGACGTTTCAGAAACCGCTTCGTGATCGGTTTCCACTCGAACCGGTGGTACAGCGCGGAAATGCCGAACAGCAGTAGCGACGACAGCACGAATACCAGCGACGAGATCTTCGCGGCAGGTGTGCGCGCCGAGGCGATGAGCACGATTCCCAACACGATCGCCAGCGGGAACGTTGCCGCGTGGATCCAGCCGCGCCAGGTGGGACGGACCTCGCTCTGCGCGATTCCGGCGTCGAGCAGCGGGATGTTGGGAAGCTCTGCTTCGCCGTCGGAAATGGACTTTTCGCCCTCTGATTCAACTGGCACTGCCCCAGCCTAAGACAGCGGACTGGTCGGGCGTGGGAATACGGACGCTCGCGAGGGACTAGCGTAGGCCTGTGCGAGAGCGGGAAGTCCCACTAGGGCAAGGAATCCTCTACGGGTTGTACCAGAGTCGGATTCGACGGTGGTTGGCCACCCAGGATCTGCCCAAGCACGTGGCCATGATCCTCGACGGCAACCGGCGTTGGGCAAAAGCGCGCGCCTTTGAGACGGCGGCGTCCGGTCATCGTGCCGGCGCGGCGAAGTTCCGCGAATTCCTCATCTGGTGCGACGACCTGGGGATCAGAATAACCACCCTGTACCTGCTGTCGACCGACAACCTCACCGGCCGCACGCCCCGGGAGTTGCACGAGCTTTTCGAGATCATCGCCGACCTGGCGGAGGATGTGTCGCACTTCCGCAACTGGCGGGTACAGCACGTCGGTTCGCTCGACGGGCTTCCCGACGAACTGGTCGCCGTTCTCGCCGCTGCGCAGGCCCGCACCAAAGACAACACCGGGCTGCACATCAACTTCGCGGTCGGCTATGGCGGGCGGCGCGAAATAGCGGATGCGATGCGCAGCATCGCACGGGAGCTGGGCAGCGAAGGCGGTACCCTCGACGATCTGGCGGACCGGTTGACTCCGGAACTCATCGCCAGCCACCTCTACACCGGCGGCCAACCCGACCCGGATCTGGTGATCCGCACCTCCGGCGAGCAGCGGCTTAGCGACTTCATGCTGTGGCAAAGCGCCCACAGCGAGTTCTACTTCGTCGAGGCGCTGGGACCCGACCTGCGCGAAGTGGACTTCCTCCGCGCCCTGCGCGACTACGCGCGGCGCCAGCGCCGGTACGGGAGTTGAGGCAGTGACGACAATCGATGAATTCGCGGCAGGCTTCGACGAGGATCCCGGCTATTTGGATTTCGCCAGAGTCGGTCCGCTCGGCCGTGCGGTACTCGAAGAAGAGCAGGCGCTGGTGGAGTTGTTGCGGCGGGCCCGGTTCGGCAGTCTGGACAGCCTGGACGGGCAAGACGAGCGCGTGAGGGACGCGGTGTCCGATCTCACCGGTTTCCGCCCCGACCAGGTCGTGTTCCAGCCGAATACCAGCACCGGACTCATGCACGCGATGTTCGGTGTCACCGGCGGCGTTGCGCTCTCGGGCGCTGAGTTCCCCAGCACCACGTTCGCTGCCGTTCGTGCCGCGCAGTCGCTCGGAGTGCTCACCCCGGTGTGGCTCCAGACCGATTACGGCCGCGTAACGCCAGGCACAGTTCGCGACCAGATCACCTCGTCCACCGCAGCGGTCGCGGTCAGTCTGGTCGACTTCCGCACCGGGTATCTCGCCGACCTGGACGGCATCCGACAAGTCATCGGTGATCGTCTCCTGATCGTGGATGCGATCCAGGGCTTCGGTGTGGTCGACGCGCCATACCAGGTCGCGGACGTCGTAGTCTCCGGAGGTCAGAAGTGGATCCGCGCCGGATGGGGAACCGGATTCTTGGCGTTGAGCGACAGGGCCGCACAGCGGCTGACTCCCGTATTTTCCGGCTTCAACGCCACCGACGAGGACTTGCCGCTGGACGAAGTCATCGCGCCGAGCCACGGCGCCTCGGCGTTCAGCATCAGCAGTCCCGGTCCCATCGCCCAAGCGAGATTCGCCACGGCGCTAGAAGAGATCAGCTCAGTCGGAGTGCCGCAGATTGCGCACTGCGTCAGGGACAAGACTGCACGACTGCTGGAGCTTGCCGATGAGTTCGGCATTCCGGTGTCTTCGCCGAGGAACGAGAGCGAACGCGCCGGGATTGTCGTGCTCGAGCCGGCCACCGACCAGCTGACGGTCCTCACCGCCTCGCTGTTCAACCACGGGGTGAGCGCGACGACGCGGCAGGGTACCGTGCGGCTCAGTGCGCACGCCACCACCAGCGAGGAGACTTTTGGCATGCTGAGAGCGAGCTTCACCGCTTACGCGGCAGCGGTCAATATCTGAATTTGGCGGCGCTGGCGTGTCGGAGGTTGCCTGTTCCCCGGTAGCGTCGTAGCGTCTGTGTTATCGGGCAGGGTGCCTGATCGAAGCGGCCACATCAGTAGCGTTTCGTGGATGACAACGGTCGTCTTCGTGAGAAGGATCCGGATGCCGAGCGTCCGCGAATGGAGACCATTGTGGCCCCGCCTACCCTGAAACCAGACACCGACGCCTCACCGCGCAGCACGCCTCACAGCGCGCAAGCTGTGCTCACTTATGTTCTCGACACGTCGGTGTTGCTGTCGGATCCCAGCGCAATTTTCCGCTTCGCGGAACACGACATCGTGCTTCCCGTCGTCGTCGTCAGCGAGCTGGAGGCGAAACGCAACGACCCTGAAATCGGATATTTCGCGCGGCAAGCGTTGCGTAATCTCGACGATCTGAGGGTGAAGCACGGCAGGCTCGATTACCCGATCGCCATCGGCCACGGCGGATCGCTCCGCGTCGAACTGAACCATTCCGGCCAGTCGGTGCTGCCCTCCGGTCTGCAACTCGGCGACAACGACTCGCGGATTCTCGCGGTGGCCCTGAACCTCGCTAACGACGGTCTCGCCGTCACCGTGGTGTCCAAAGATCTGCCGTTGCGAGTGAAGGCCGCCTCGATCGGTCTCGCCGCCGAGGAGTATCGGGCAGAACAAGCCGTTGACTCCGGCTGGACCGGCGTCGCGGAGATCGACCTGTCTGCTGAGCAGATGACGAAGCTTTATGACTCCGAAGAGTTCAGCAGCAGACTGCTGGGAGATCTGCCAGTGAACACAGGACTCATCGTGCATTCGGAGCGTGGGTCGGCGCTCGGCCGAGTCACCAGCCGGGGGCAGATGCGTCTCGTGCGCGGCGACCGGGAAATTTTCGGCATGCACGGCCGGTCGGCAGAACAGCGGCTGGCCATCGATCTGCTGCTCGACCCCGAGATCGGCATCGTATCGCTCGGCGGACGCGCCGGCACCGGCAAGTCGGCGTTGGCCCTGTGCGCGGGACTCGAGGCGGTGCTTGAGAAACAGCAACACCGCAAGATCATGGTGTTCCGCCCACTGTATGCGGTGGGCGGGCAGGAACTCGGCTACCTGCCGGGTGACGCCGCAGAGAAGATGAATCCGTGGGCTCAGGCGGTGTTTGACACCCTCGGTTCTGTCGTGTCCCAGAACGTGCTCGACGAGGTCATCGAGCGGGGGCTGCTCGAGGTGCTTCCCTTGACGCACATCCGTGGCCGTTCGTTGCACGATGCGTTCGTAATAGTCGACGAGGCGCAGTCGTTGGAGCGCAACGTGCTGCTCACCGTGCTCAGCAGGATCGGTCAGAATTCGCGGGTGGTACTCACGCACGATGTTGCGCAACGGGACAACCTGCGGGTAGGACGCCACGACGGTGTCGCCGCGGTCATCGAACGGTTGAAAGGACACGAACTGTTCGGCCACATCACGCTGATGCGCTCGGAACGCAGCGCGATCGCCGCACTCGTGACAGAAATGTTGGAGTCGGGCGATATGTCGTGACGGATTCCCCTCAGCGGGGGCGTCTAGGGTCGAGTAGTGGACTTGATTTTCATTGCCGCGGCGTCCTTGGCTGTGCTGCTCTTGTGGGCGCTTCTCGCTCCGCGTCTGCTGTGGCGGACGGTGATCGGTTGGAGCTATCGCGACGCGTATCGGAACGAGCCGAGCGCGGCGGTGTTCGGACTCTACCGACTGGTCGCGCTCATCGGAATCGTAGCGGTCGTCGCAACCGGGATCGCCGTCAACCAGCCGAAACCCGGAGGCGCCGCCGCTCAGGAGCCGCACAGCGCGGTGGAGAAAATGTGGGGAGTGCCTGCTCCGGTGGTGGTCAACCGGGTCGTGATACCGCTGAACGAGGCTCCCGTCGGGTTGGTCGACCAACCGGTTCTGGCCTACCAGGCGGTCGACGGCACCCGCCGTCAGCCCAGCTACCTGTTCTCGCTGCACGAGCTCAAGCAGCAAAACGCCGTGGATACGAACGGGCTGGTGGGTGTTCCGCCGCCTGCGGGGCTCGTGGCGTTGGATACCGCTGACATGGTCGTGCAGGTGAACGGGGATCGGCGCTGTTTCCCACAGCAGGTCGTGGTACGGGAGGAGGACGACGTCGTTCGTGTTGGAGTGTTCTACGGTCAGGCGAACCCGTCCGACGGCTCGAACGTCCTGCACGTCCGTGACTGCGATCCGACGCCGGAGGGACGCGCGAGAGTGTCTGTGCTCGTGCCGTTGCAGCTGTCCGATGCCCTCGGCACACGGGAGGTGCAGTGGCTCGATGGCACGCCGGTGAAGCGTGTGCAGGTCGTGACGGGCTGAAACGCGCAGCTCAGCCGGGGTGGGTCATGCTGAGCACGTCGAGCGCCGTGTCCAGTTGTGCAGTCGTGACCTCTCCGCGCTCGACGAAGCCCAGGTCGATGACCGACTCGCGGATGGTGATGCCCTTCGCGATCGCATTTTTGACAACCTTCGCAGCGGCTTCGTAACCGATCACCCGGTTGAGTGGGGTGACGATAGAGGGTGACGATTCCGCCAACGCGCGGGCACGCTCGACGTTCGCCACGATGCCGTCGATGGTGGTGTCGGCCAGCAGCCGGGTGGAAGTGGACAACAGCCTGATCGACTCGAGCAGCGCGGTACCCATTACCGGGATCGCCACGTTCAGCTCGAATGCGCCGGAGGCCCCGGACCAGGCGATAGTCGCATCGTTGCCGATCACGCGGGAACACACCATGAGTACTGCCTCCGGGATGACCGGATTGACCTTGCCCGGCATGATCGACGACCCCGGCTGCAGGTCGGGGAGGTGGATCTCGCCGAGCCCCGTGTTCGGGCCTGACCCCATCCAGCGCACGTCGTTGCAGATTTTGGTGAGGCTGACGGCGATGACCCGCAACGCTCCGGATGCCTCAACGAGGCCGTCGCGAGCCCCTTGCGCCTCGAAGTGATCCAGTGCCTCGGTGAGCGGAAGCCCGGTGTCTTCGACGAGCAACGCGATCACCTTTTGCGGGAATCCGACTGGCGTGTTGATTCCGGTGCCGGTGGCCGTACCGCCGAGGGGCACTTCCGCCACCCGCGGCAGCGCGGAAGTGACCCGCTCGACGGCGAGTCTCATCTGGCGTGCGAACCCACCGAACTCCTGTCCCAGGGTCACCGGCGTCGCATCCATCAGATGGGTGCGTCCCGACTTGACCACACTCTTCCACTCGTCGGCCTTCGCGGCGAGGGAGTCGCCTAACCGCTCGAGCGAGGGGATGAGTTCGTGCAGCAGGGCGCCGGTCACCGCGACGTGCACCGAGGTCGGGAACACGTCGTTCGAGGACTGGGACGCGTTGACGTGGTCATTCGGGTGCACGGGGGAGCCGGCGATGGCGGTGGCACGGGTCGCGAGCACCTCGTTCATGTTCATGTTCGAGGAGGTGCCACTGCCGGTTTGGTACACATCGATCGGAAACTGGTCGAGGTGATTGCCCGCGATGATCTCGTCGGCCGCTGCCACTATCGCGTCCGCGATCTTCGTATCGATGATGCCCAGTTCGCCGTTCACTGTCGCCGCCGCACGCTTGATGCGTGCCAGTGCCACGATTTGTGCCGGCTCGAGGCCGGCTCCGGAGATCGGGAAGTTGTCGACGGCGCGCTGCGTCTGTGCACCGTAGAGTGCCGCGGCAGGCACTCGCACCTCGCCCATCGTGTCGTGCTCGATGCGGAATTCCGGAGAGTTGGTCACTGCGTTGGCTCTTTCTTTCTCGTATGAACTGGGTGGGTCAGACGGTGCCGACGACCGTGTGCGGAACGACTGCGCCCTCGCGGAGCCGGTAGTTGGCGCCCACAATGGCCAGCGTACCCGCGGCGACGGCGGCGCTGACGATCTCGGAGCCGCGCACCAGTGCCGCGACGGTGTCGCGCACGTGCTCGCGACCGACGTCGGCGGCATCCGGCTGGGCCGCGTCCGGGTGCTGATCCTTGACCCTCCTGGCGGCGGGGATAATCGGCTCGATGAGGCTGGCGATGTGCGGCGGCAGCGTCGCGGACTCGGTGTTCAGGCTGTCGATCGCGGCCCGCACGGCACCGCAGGTGTCGTGACCGAGCACGACGACGAGCGGAACGTGGAGAATCTCCACCGCGTACTCCAGTGAGCCGATGACCGAATCCGAGACGATGTGGCCGGCGTTGCGCACCACGAAAAGGTCACCAAGGCCCTTGTCGAAGATGATCTCGGACGACAGCCGGGAGTCGCTGCACCCCAGGAGCACGACGTGCGGCGCCTGACCGTCCGCCAGTTCGCCGCGCCGGTGCACATCCTGGTGCGGATGCTGGGGGGTACCGTTCACGAATCGCTCGTTGCCGGCGCGCATTTCGGCCCAGACCTGCGCCGGGGTGAGCGATGAGGGTGTGGCGCCTTCAATATCAGTGGTTTCGTTTGCTGTGGCCATGCTTATTTGGTTGCCTTTCCTGTCGTGTCGAGTTGCTTCGCCAGCGCGGTTGCCAGCGTGTGGAACTCGGCGGTCTTCGCTGTGCCGAACAGCACGTACGCGCTGGATCCGCTCGCGGTCGACATCGCGTAGGCGAAGTTCCCCGGATCCCGCACGTCGCGCCTGTCATACACCTGCCATGTCACCCCGGCGACGACGACCGTGCCCGTCGCATGGGTTTGTGGAAGCTGATGTGAAATCCAACCCGTAGTGGCGCCGATGCCTTGCCTCAGGCCGATGAATTGGGCGCCGGGGGTGAGGAAGCCGATGTACCACGACACGACACCGTCGGTGCTTGCGGGGTTCACGTGCGCGGCATTGGCCGACCAACCGCCGTTCAGGCTCGGCGCTGCCAATGGCGTGGCGGTGTTGGACTGAGCTTGCCGCGCCACACTGAGGTAGTCCACCTCGGGGAGGTGGGGAGCGGTTGGGCGAACCGCGACGAGGATCAGGACGAAGACCACGGCGAGACACGCGCCCAACGACAGCAGCAAGTTCGTGGCCGTCTGGCGCGACCGGCGCTTCTGGGCGGCTTCGGCCTTGTGCTGCGCTGATTCCTGCGAAGTCATGCCGTTCAGTTACCGCGCTGCTGGGAATCTCGCTGCTGAGAGTCCCGCTGGGCGGCATCCACCCGAGCGGCATCCAGTCGCGCCTTCGCGCCGATAAGCCACTGCTCGCAGCGCCGCGCCAGAGCTTCACCGCGCTCCCACAGAGCGAGAGAACCTTCGAGCGTCGCCGTCCCCTGTTCGAGTTCAGACACGACTCTGACCAACTCGTCGCGCGCCTGCTCGTAACTCAGCGAGTCCAGCCCGTCGCTGTCCGCCGATGTCGTCTCCACGGCGCCATTCTATCGGTCCGGGTGTTAGCGGACCTGTTCCGCGTCCACGGTGGTGGCGAGCGCTCCGTGGGCGAGGGTGACCACCAGTGGTGTGCCTGCCGGCGCATCTTTCGCATCCCGCGCGACGGCGCCGCCCGGCAACTGCGCGATGGCGTAGCCCCGGTCCAAGGTGCGCTGGGGAGACAGCGCCCGCAGTTGCCCACGCAAATCAGTCACCCGTGCCACCGATTTCTCCATGAGCAGCTCCATCAACTCCGCACCGCGCCCGACGTACCGCGAGAGCTCCTCTGCCCTGGAGTCGACCAGCCAGGCCGACGAGGCCAGCACGGGTCTGGAGCGCAGCTGTTCGAGTTTGTCGATCTCGGCGGTGATGAGTCTGGTGACTCTCATGCCCAGTCGCGCTCGCGCCTGCTGCACTCGACTAAGCTCCTCGGCAACGTCAGGCACGACCCGTTTCGCAGCGTCGGTGGGAGTGGACGCGCGCAGATCTGCCACGTCGTCGAGCAGCGGACGATCCGCCTCGTGGCCGATCGCACTAATGATCGGGGTGGTGCACGCGGCGGCGGCACGCACCAGGGTCTCATCGCTGAACACCATGAGGTTCTGGAAATCCCCTCCGCCACGAGCCACGATAATCACGTCGACCTCAGGATCAGCATCCAGCCGCTGCAGCGCGGCTGTCACCTCGCCGGGCGCCCGGTCTCCCTGTACCGCGGCGTAGGCGATTCGAAACTTCACCGCCGGCCAGCGCAATTGGGCGTTTCGCAGCACGTCTTTCTCGGCATCCGAGTCTTTGCCGGTGATCAGCCCGATGCAGCCCGGCAGGAACGGGACCGGTTTCTTGCGTGCGGTCTCGAACAGGCCCTCGGAGGCCAGCTTCTTTCGCAGCCGTTCCAGCCGCTCCAACAGGTCGCCGAGGCCGACGTGGCGCATTTCGAACACCTGCATGGTGAGGGTGCCGCCCTTGACCCAGTAGTTGGGCTTGACCAGTGCCACGACCCGGTCGCCCTGGCGTAGATCATCTGGAAGTCTGCCGCGCACCGATGACCAGATGGTGAATCCGACAGTGGCGTCGGCGGTGAGGTCCTTGAGCTTGCCGTACACATTGCCGCCGGACACGCCCCACTGGGTGATTTCACCTTCCGTCCACACGGTGCCGAGGCGGTCGATCCAGCCCTTGATTTTTGCGGATAAAAGCGCGACGGGCCAGGGCGCATCCACTGTGGGTGGAGCATCCGCGATCGTCATGGTGGTCCTCTCCAGGTTCCTCGCCGGTCACCCAGCCTACAATTGGCGCGTGCGCAGCATATTCGAGACACCATGACCGAGCAGCGACCCCGTCCCCAGTACGGCGAGTATGCAACCCCTCAGGCGCAGGCCGAAGCGATGGGTCTGCCCTCTCCAGCGCATGCCACGCCAACCGTATCGCTCCCGCCGGCGCGGCCCCAGGTTGCGCGACCTGTCGACGCCGTGCATCGCCGGGAACAGACGAACCTGGTCGTCACCGTGACCCTGCTCGCGCTCGGGCTGGTCAACATCGGCATGAGTATCAGCAGCTACGGCCATCTGGGCGTGACCATCCAATCGGTTTACGACAGGTTGGGCTACGGAACATACACGTCCAGTGCGCTCGCCGCATCCCTCGGAGATGTTGCGATTGTCGTGAGCGTCGTGGTCTGGCTGGTGACCGCGGCGGGGAGTGTTCTGTTGATCCGCAAACACAGGCTGTCCTGGTGGGTACCGTTGGTGGGCGCAGCGTTGTTGTTCGTCGCGATCGCGGTCATCATGACCGTGGCGGTCGTCTCCGACCCCTCGTTCCTGGCCTACCTGGACGCGATGGGGCGCTAGCGTCTCCTTCCGGGCCGCTAGTTTTGCGAACGGCCCGCCGAGCCCAGCTGTTGCGCCGCGAGAATGACCCGCTTCGACATATCGGTTTCAGCAACCTTGCCCCAGGCGCGCGGGTCGTACTGCTTCTTGACGCCGACTTCGCCGTCGACCTTCAACACGCCGTCGTAGTTCTTGAACATATAGCCGGCGACCGAGCGGGTGAACGCGTACTGCAGGTCGGTGTCTACATTCATCTTGATCACACCGTTGGCGACAGCCTCGGCGATTTCGGCATCCGACGAACCCGATCCGCCGTGGAAGACCAGGTCCAGCGGCTTGTCGCCGGTGCCGTACCGTGCCGCCAGACCATTTTGGATCTCGCCGAGCAGCGCAGGCCGCAACTTCACGTTGCCGGGCTTGTACACCCCGTGCACGTTGCCGAAGGTGAGGGCGGTCATGTAGCGTCCGTTCTCGCCCAGCCCGAGCGCCTCAACCATTGCCACGGCGTCGTCCAGTGTCGTGTACAGGTGTTCGCCGGCCTCGTTACTGACGCCGTCCTCCTCGCCGCCGACCACCCCGATCTCCACTTCGAGGATCGAATGGATCGCCTTCATCCGCGGAAGCAACTCGGCGGCGATGCGCACGTTTTCCGCCAGCGGCACCGCGGATCCGTCCCACATATGGGACTGGAAGATCGGGTTGCGGCCGGCCTTGACCTCGGCCTCGGACGCCTCGATGAGTGGCAAGACGAACCCGTCCAGCGCGTTGGCCGGGCAGTGGTCCGTGTGCAACGCGACCTTGATGGGGTAGTTCTTCGCGACCTCGGTGGCGAACGCGGCGAACGCGAGGGCGCCCGACGCGCGAGCCTTCACCGACTGGCCGCCGAAGTAGTCGGCGCCACCGGTCGAGATTTGCAAGATGCCGTCGGAGCCGACCTCGGACAGTCCCTGCAGCGCCGAGTTGACCGTCTGCGACGAGGACACGTTAAAGGCTGGGTACGCGAATCCGCCCGCCTTCGCGGAATCGAGCATTTCGGCATATTGATCGGGGGTTGCAACAGGCATTGGTATCTCCTCCACAGCTTCGGTTCACGGGCGACGCGCCCGCACTGCGGGAACCGCGGCACTCGCCGTTCACTTCACGAGTCTATTGAGTCGTGGGCGGAGCACTCCTTCCTGGGAAAAGAACCGGCAATGTTTAAGAACGACTGATCTTTCACCGGGCATCCGGGCAGGACCACCATGGCCACTCAGTAGGGTTGGAGGGTGAACAACAATACCTCCAGTTTGGTCCTCAACCCCGATCGCAACCTCGCTATGGAATTGGTCCGTGCGACCGAGGCGGCGGCGATCCGAGCGTGGCCGTTCATCGGCCGTGGCGACAAGAATGCAGCGGACGGCGCCGCGGTGGACGCGATGCGCAAGTTCCTGGGCACCGTTGATTTCGACGGTGTCGTCGTCATCGGCGAGGGCGAGAAGGACCATGCCCCGATGCTGTTCAACGGCGAGCGCGTCGGCACCGGCAAGGGACCGGCGTGCGACATCGCCGTCGACCCGATCGACGGCACCTCGCTCACCGCCGCTGGCCGCCAGAACGCACTGGCGGTGATCGCCGTCTCCGACCGCGGCAGCATGCTCGACGCGTCATCCGTCTTCTACATGAACAAGATCGTCGCCGGCCCGGAAGGGGTCGGGGTGCTTGATCTGCGCAAACCGATCGGTGAGAACATCAGAGCGCTCGCCAAGGCGAAGCACAAAGACGTGGGCGAGATGACGGTGGCCGTGCTCGACCGGCCGCGCCACGCGCAGCTGATCGAAGACATCCGCGCGGCGGGCGCCGGAACGCGTCTGATGCTCGACGGCGATGTGGCCGGCGGCATCAACGCCGCGCGCTATGAGAGCCGGATCGACATGTGCGCGGGCATCGGAGGCAGCCCCGAGGGGATCACTACGGCGTGCGCGATCAAGGCCCTTGGCGGGTTCATGCAAGCACAGTTGGCACCGCGGAACGATGACGAGCGGCAGCGGGGAGCGGATGCCGGACTTGACTTCGACCGCGTGATGGGCGCCGACGACATGGTCAGCGGCGACAACACCTTCTTCGTCGCGACGGGCGTCACCGACGGTGGCCTGGTGGAGGGCGTGCAGCGCAAGGGCCCGATCATCCGTACCGAAAGCATCATCTTGCGCTCCCGTTCCGGCACGATTCGCCGCGTGCGCGCAGAACACCAAATCTCCAAGTGGATGTGAGCCGCTAGGTAGCCGAGCCCCCCACGGTGACTGCGTTCGACTCCTCGAGCGAGGCAATGGCGGTGAGTTCGAACGCGGTCAATTCGCGCGGTGACTCCTCGATCCCGGTGAGCGTGCCGAGCACCTTGGACTCGTCCAAGGCGCTGAGCTTCCGCGCGCTCGGCAGCACCTGACGTTCCAGCGAACCGACGAAGGCGTTGTAGTCCTTGACGCTGCGC
>JBDSDO010000099.1:0-5316 GCA_039920505.1 Terrimesophilobacter sp. | reverse complement strand
CATCGCGGATGACCCGCGCCTTGGCGTTGCGGGTGATAGTTCCGCTGCGGACGATGACGCCAGCCACGTTGCCGAACTTGGACGAGCGGAAGACCTCGCGGATCTCCGCAACACCCGACTGCACCTCTTCGAACTCGGGCTTGAGCATGCCCTTCAAGGCATTCTCGACATCCTCGAGCGCGTTGTAGATGACCGAGTAGAAGCGCACGTCCACGCCTTCCCGCGCCGCGCGCTCGCGCGCCTTCGGGTCGGGACGCACGTTGAAGCCGATGATGATGGCGTTGTCGACGGTGGCGAGGTTGATGTCGCTTTCCGTGACCGCGCCGACTCCACGGTGGATGATCCGCAGCTGCACCGACTCGTCGACCTCGATCTTGAGCAGCGACTCCTCCAACGCCTCGACGGCACCGGAAACGTCACCCTTGATGATGAGGTTGAGCGATTCGACCTTGCCTTCTTCGAGGGCTCTGGTGAAGTCCTCGAGGCTGATCCGCTTGCGGCTGCGGGCCAGCAGGGCGTTGCGCTCTGCCGCCTCACGCTTTTCGGCGATCTGCCGGGCGGTGCGGTCGTCGTCGGTCACCAGGAAGGTGTCACCGGCGCGAGGCACGGAGGTCAATCCGAGCACGGCCACCGGGCGTGCCGGTGTCGCGAACTCGATGTTGTCGCCGTTCTCGTCGAACATCGCTCGTACCCGTCCGTAGGCAGTGCCTGCCACGATCGGGTCACCGACCTCGAGGGTTCCGGACTGGATGAGCACCGTCGCCACCGCACCACGGCCCTTGTCGAGCTTGGCTTCGATCGCCACACCGCGCGCATCCTTGTTGGGGTTCGCACGCAGGTCGAGCCCCGCATCCGCCGTCAGCAGCACGGCCGCGAGAAGCTCCGGGATGCCGACCTTGTTGAGCGCAGAGACGTCGACGAACCTCGTGTCCCCGCCGTACTCTTCGGCGACGAGGCCGAATTCGGTGAGTTGCTGACGCACCTTGGCGGGGTTGGCGCCCGGCTTGTCGATCTTGTTCACCGCGACCACAATCGGCACGCCAGCCGCCTGGGCGTGGTTGAGCGCCTCAATCGTCTGCGGCATGATGCCGTCGTCGGCCGCGACCACGAGGATCGCGATGTCGGTGACCTGCGCACCGCGGGCACGCATGGCGGTGAACGCCTCGTGGCCTGGTGTGTCGATGAACGTGATGGCCCGTTCGAGCCCGTCGTGTTCTGTGATCACCTGGTAGGCGCCGATGTGCTGGGTGATGCCGCCGGCCTCGTTCGCCACCACGTTGGCGTTGCGGATGGCGTCAAGCAGGCGGGTCTTGCCGTGGTCGACGTGGCCCATGACGGTGACGACCGGAGGCCTGATTTCCAGGTCTTCGTCGCTCTCATCTTCAAGCTCCTGGTCGAGGTCGAGGTCGAAGCCGGCGAGCAGCTCGCGGTCCTCATCCTCCGGCGAGACCATCTGCACCTTGTAGCCGAGCTCGTCGCCGAGGATGGCAAACGTCGCCTCGTCGAGGGACTCGGTCGCTGTGGCCATCTGGCCGAGGTGAAACAGCACCGTGACCAGGTTGCCCGGACTCGTGTCGATCTTGTCGGCGAAGTCCGTGATCGAGGCGCCGCGGCGCATCCGCAACACTGTCGATCCGTCACCGCGTGGAACGCTGACGCCGCCTAGCGACGGAGCTTCGCGCTGCTCGAATTCTGCCCTCTTCGTACGCTTCGACTTGCGGGCCTTGGACCTGCCGCCACCGCGACCAAAGGCTCCAGCGGTTCCGCCACCGGGGCCACGACCGCGACCGCCGCCGCCAGGACGGCCAGCGAAACCGGACGGGGCTCCGCCTGGTGCTCCGCCGGGGCGGAATCCGCCGGTGCGGGCGCCACCGGGACGCGCCGCCGCGCCGCCGGGACGAGGGGTGAAGCCGCCTGGACGAGGAGCACCGGGGCGCGGTGAGCCGGGACGCGGTGCACTCGGCCGGGGCGCGCCGGGGCGCGGGATGCCCGCCGGCGGTCGAGACTGCATGCCCTGGGTGCTGGCGTACGGGTTGTTGCCTGGACGCGGCGTTCCCGGGCGGTGCATGCCCTGAGTGCTGGCGTACGGGTTGTTGCCCGGGCGCGGTTGACCGGGGCGCGGGATGCTGGATGGTGCCGGAGTGGCCGTGCCATCCGACTCTTTCGTCGTGGCGACTGTCGGTTCAGGCGTAGTCGGTTCCGGAGCGGTCCGCACCTCCGGCGCCGTGGCTTCGGCAGCGGCGGATGCGGATGCGGGGGTCTTGACCTCAGCAGCCTTCGCGGCAGGGGCAGGTGCCGGTGTCGCGGCTTGCGGCGCAGGCGCCGCAGCCGGAGCAGGGGCTGCCGGTGCCTTAGGGGCTGCCGTGATGCCGTCGGCGGCAAGGGCCGCCTTCAACTTGCGGGCGACCGGCGGTTCAATGCTCGAGGATGGTCCCTTAACGAACTCGCCCATCTCTTTGAGCTTCGCCAAGGCGGTCTTGCTGTCAATGCCGAGTTCTGCTGCGATCTCGTGCACGCGTGGTTTTGCCACTGTTCTCCTGTCTCGGGCCAACTCCCGAGAGGAGAAAGCCGTTATCTACGGACGGGACTCATTTCGAGCCACTCATTAGTTGTCACTCATTAGAGGTTCACTGTGCCGTTCAGCCTGTTCTTCATGGAACGTCCGTTGCGCGTGGCTCCGGATGGTCCGACTGGTTGTGGTACTTCGGTTGGTTGTACTGCCTGTCGCAGCTGCTGTGCTGTGGCTGCACTCACCACGACTGTGCGATCCGCCTTCAACGCTCGCCCTAAGGCGTTGCGCGTGAGGGCTTTCTCGACGCATTCGAGGGTGGGATGCACCCACGCACCTCGACCGGGAAGGGTGGCGGAGTGATCCACCACCACCTCGCCGGCTCGTGCGACAACCCTCGTGAGGGAGCACTTGTCGGCGCGGGCTCGGCAGCCAAGGCAGGTTCGTACGGGTTCCATACTAACGCAGGATGCCCCGCTCAACCTTCGAGAATGGAATCGGGTTGGATGTCGATTCGCGCGCCGGTGAGTTTCGCGGCCAGCCGGGCGTTTTGGCCCTCCTTGCCGATCGCCAGCGACAGTTGGTAGTCGGGCACGAGCGCTCGCACTGCCTTCGTCGACTGGTCGATGACGAACGAGGACGTGACTTTCGCCGGGGACAGCGCGTTCGCCACGAAGGTGGCGAGGTCGGGGCTGTAGTCGACGATGTCGATCTTCTCGTTGTTGAGCTCGGCGGTGACTGCGCGCACCCGCTGGCCCAGTTCGCCGATGCAGGCGCCCTTGGCGTTCACGCCGGGCTCATTGGCGCGCACCGCGATCTTCGTGCGATGGCCGGCCTCTCGCGCGAGGGAGATGATCTCCATCACGCCGCTCGCGATTTCGGGCACCTCCAGGGCGAACAGCTTCCGCACCAGCGACGGATGCGTGCGGGACACGGTGATCGACGGCCCCTTGAGGCCCTTGCTCACGCTCGTGACGTACACGCGGATACGGGTTCCGTGGGTGTATTCCTCCCCGGGCACTTGTTCCTCCGGGGGCAGGATCGCTTCGATCGTGCCGAGATCCACGTGGATCATCCTAGGGTTCGGACCCTGCTGAATGATGCCGGCGACAATGTCGCCCTCGCGGCCTTTGAACTCCCCCAGCACGTGGTCGTCGGCGATGTCCCGCAATCGCTGGTTGATGACCTGTTTTGCGGCGAACGCGCCGACCCTGGTGAAATCGCTGGGCGAATCCTCTGCCTCGCCGATCTTCACGCCTTCCTCATCGAACTGAGGCACGTAGATCGCGATGTGGCCGCTTTTTCGGTCCAACTCCACCCGGGCGAGAGTGCCGCCTTCCTTGTGCTCGAGCTGGCCGGTGTGCTTCAGGTACGCCGTCAGAATGGCTTGTTCGATGATCGCAACCAGTTCATCGAAGGGAATTTCGCGTTCGCGCTCCATGAGCCGCAGCACGCTCAGGTCGATGTCCACCGAGTGCCTCCACTATTCATTTCTCACTGCCTGGTGGGACGCGCCCATCGAAGTCTCCCTCTACGGTACCGGAGCGGGCCGGTCACCGCTTCGCATTCGCTTCTCGAACAGGTACAGACCGCCGCCGTCCCACCCCGTTTCACGGAGTTTCTGTCGCAGACCGGCCGGGATGCCCGTCGACAGTGTGCTCGGGGTCAGAAACTCCGTGAAACGGGTTTGAGGGTCAGGAGAGGCGGGAGAGGACCTCCGCCGGAGACAGCTTGTCGCGCTGTCCGGTGCTTCGATCCCAGAGCTCGACGATCCCGTCGGCGACACCCTTACCGACGATGACGATGAGCGGCACCCCGATCAGCTCGGCGTCGCCGAACTTGACCCCGGGTGAAACCTTGAGCCGGTCGTCGAACAGCACGTCATTGCCGGCGGCCTCCAGTTCGGCGACGAGTTTCTCGGCCGCCTCGTAGACGACCGGCTCCTTCGTCGCAGCGACCACATGCACGTCGAACGGGCTGACCTCGCGCGGCCAGATCAGGCCCTTGGCGTCGTTGTTGGCCTCGGCGATGACAGCGAGGATGCGGGTGACCCCGATCCCATACGAACCCATGGTCACGGTGACAAGCTTGCCGTTCTCATCCAGCACCTTGAGCCCGAGTGCCTCGGCATACTTGCGCCCAAGCTGGAAGACGTGGCCGATTTCCATGCCGCGCCGCGTGGTGATCGGACCGGAGCCATCCGGAGCCGGGTCGCCGTCGCGCACCTCGGCCGATTCCACGAACCCGTCAGCGACGAAATCGCGGCCAGCGACCACACCGAGCACGTGCTTCTCGTGCTCGTTGGCGCCGGTGATCCACTGTGTTCCGTCGACCACACGCGGGTCGAGCAGGTACCGGATGCCGGTGCTCGCCTTCTCTCCCAACACCGCCCCGCTCGCGGTCCACGGGCCGATGTACCCCTTGACCAGTCCCGGCCGACCCGCGAAGTCCGCCTCCGTTGCCGCCTCGACCTCGGCGGGGGCGAATGCCACATCCACGCGTCCCAGATCGACCTCGCGGTCCCCCGGCAGGCCGATGACGACGAGGTCGCGGCTGGCATCGAGGTTTTTGAGTGCGAGCACGACGTTCTTGAGCGTGTCCGCCGCGGTCCACGGCCGGTCCGCGCGCGGCTGGGTCCGGTTGGCGAGGTCCACGAGCGTGGCGATGGTCGGGGTCTGGGGCGAGTCGAACACGAGCGGAGCCGGCAGTGCTTCGGTCGGCAGGGTCTCCGGCACGAGCGTCGTGAACGCCTCGACATTGGCCGCGTATCCGCCGGTCGAACTCACGAAGGTGTCCTCACCGATCGG
>JBDSDO010000098.1:0-5441 GCA_039920505.1 Terrimesophilobacter sp. | reverse complement strand
AACCAGAAGCCGCGGTCGGGGAGCTCGCACGGGGCGGTCCAGCGGGACGCGCCCTCGTCGTCGCCGGAGTCGGCGAGCTCACGGATGCGCGCCAGCTGAGCAGCGGAGTTGATGGCGCCGATGTCGGTGTTCTTGTCCAGCGGGTCGCCCAGGCGCAACGTCGCGAGCCGGCGCTTGAGACCGTCAAGCACCTGGTCGTACGCACTCTCCTGCACCAGCAGTCGCGACCCGGCGCAGCAGACGTGTCCCTGGTTGAAGAAGATCCCGTTCACGATGCCCTCGATCGCCTGGTCCATCGGGGCGTCGTCGAAGACGATGTTCGCGGCCTTGCCGCCGAGCTCCAGCGTGATCTTCTTGCCCGTGCCGGCGGTGGATTTCGCGATGGCCCGCCCGACCGCGGTCGAGCCGGTGAAGGCCACCTTGTTCACATCCGGATGGTTGACCAGGGACGACCCGGTGTCACCGGCGCCGGTGATGATGTTGACGACTCCGGCGGGCAGGTCCGCCTGCTGCAGGATCTCCGCGAAGATCAGCGCCGACAGCGGCGTGGTCTCCGCCGGCTTGATCACGACGGTGTTGCCCGCAGCGAGCGCCGGCGCGATCTTCCAGGCCAGCATCATCAGCGGGAAGTTCCACGGGATGACCTGGGCGGCAACGCCGAGGGAGCTCGGGGCGGCGCCGAGTCCGGCGTAGTCGAGCTTGTCCGCCCAGCCTGCGTAGTAGAAGAACCAGGCCGCGACCATGGGCACGTCGACGTCGCGGCTCTCCTTGATCGGCTTGCCGTTGTCCAGGCTCTCGGCTACCGCGAGTTCGCGCGTGCGCTCTTGCACCAGGCGGGCGATGCGGAACAGGTATTTGCCGCGGTCCGAGCCGGACATCCGCGACCAGGTGGTCTCGTACGCGCGGCGGGCGGCGGCGACGGCGGTGTCGACATCCTGCGCGTTGGCAGAGGCGATCTGCGCGATGGGCGTCTCGTCCGCCGGAGAGATCGTGGTGAATGGCGTGCCGTGTCCGTCGACGAAGTCGCCGTCGATGAACAGCCCTTAGCTCTTCTTCAGGTGCAGGATGGAGCGCGACTCTGGGGCCGGTGCGTAATCGAGAAATGTCATGGAAGTGTCCTTAGTCGATCGTGACGTAGTCGGGGCCGCTGTAGTGGCCGGTCTTGATCTTCTGGCGTTGCAACAGCACGTCGTTGAGCAGGCTGGACGCGCCGAACCGGAACAGGCTCGGCTGAAGCCACTCCTCGCCGGCAGTCTCTGCCACCGTGACCAGGTACTTGATGGCATCCTTCGAACTGCGGATACCCCCGGCCGGCTTCACCCCGATTCTCTCGCCGGTGAGGCGGTACCAATCGTTGACCACCTGCAGCATCAGCAGCGTCACCGGCAGCGTGGCCGCCGGCGACACCTTGCCGGTGGAGGTCTTGATGAAATCCGCCCCGGCGAGGATCGCGAGCCAGGATGCGCGCCGCACGTTGTCGTAGGTGTTCAGCTCCCCCGTCTCCAGGATCACCTTGAGGTGCGCGTAAGACCCGTCGTCGCGGCGGCAGGCTTCCTTGACCGCAACGATTTGATCGAACACGGCGCCGTACCGGCCGGAGAGGAAGGCGCCGCGGTCGATCACCATGTCGATCTCATCCGCGCCGCCACGCACCGCATCCTCGACGTCGGCGAGCTTCACTGCGAGCGACGCCCGGCCGCTCGGAAACGCGGTCGCCACCGCGGCGATGCGGATGCCCTCCGAACCGTGAGCGGAACCGAGCGCTTCGAGCGCGTACGGGACCATGTCCCCGTACACGCACACCGCGGCAACACGAGGGGTCGAAGGGTCGCCCGGGTCAGGGGTGACCGCCTTGGCGGCCAGCGAGCGCACCTTGCCCGGCGTGTCAGCGCCCTCCAAAGTGGTCAGGTCGATGAGGGAGATGATCTTCTCCAGCGCCCACGCCTTCGACGTGGTCTTGATCGACCGGGTGCCCAGCGCCGTGGCTCGGGCCTGAAGACCCACAGCATCCACCCCGGGCAAACCCTCGAGGTGAAGCTTCAAACTCTTCTCGGTAAGGTCGGCGCCGATCAACTGCACGGCGCGTTGCGCCGGAGCCAGACTGATCTGATTTATGGTCATGGTTCTACCTTCCACCCGGTCGTGTGCCCAACCAAGCCACTGCGACGCATCTCCAGTGTGCACTATCGGGACTGTCTGCGAGGAGTTCGCCCAGTGCACCGGATGCCCGCGCAGCAAGTCCTCCAGCTGGTCGAGCCGGGTCTCCCAGTCAGCTCGCACCCTGGCCGCGAACCGCGGATCGACATCCACGAGAGCGTCCGCGATGCTGCTATCACCGGATCAACGCTACGTTAGCGACCGTCCAATATGCTGTGGACATGCCCCCCGCGCTCGCTTTGGCCCTCGATCTGGGCGGCACGAAAGTGGAGACCGCACTCGTCGATGACACCGGCGTGGTGCTGGCCGGCAGCCGATTCCGCCAGCCGACCGGTCCGCTGCGCAGCTCGAGCGAACTGGCCGCTAGTGTCGACGCGGCGCTGACCAGCACCCTCGCCGCGATTCCCGCCGGAGTGTCGTTGACCGGGGTGGGCATCGGGGCAGCCGGACCGATTGTCGAGGATGCCGGACTCGTATCGCCGTTGAACCTGCCGGTGTGGCGGGATTACCCGCTGCGCGACCAGGTGGCCGCGGTTGTCCCCGCTCTGCCGGTCGTCTTGCGCATGGATGGACTGTGCATCACGCTGGCCGAACATTGGATCGGCGCGGCGCAGGGCTGCCGGAACGTGATGGGCATGGTGGTCTCAACGGGGATCGGCGGCGGCCTGATCCTTGGCGGGCACACCGCATCCGGACCGACCGGGAACGCCGGCCACATCGGCCACGTCGAGGTGGCCGGATTCGACGACCCGTGCGCGTGCGGGGGGATCGGCTGCGTCGAGGCGATCGCCTCCGGGCCCAACACCGTCGCCTGGGCGCAGGCCCAGGGTTGGACCGGAACCACCGGCGAGGAACTGGCGACCAGTTTCCGCGCCGGGGATTCGATCGCCAGGGCGGCAGTGGAACGCTCGGGGCGGGCGATCGGCCAGGCCATCGCGTCGGCGACCGCGCTGGTGGACCTCGAGCTCGTGGCCATCGGAGGGGGCTTCTCCCACGTTGCTCCGGAGCTGTTCGACCACATCCGCACCGCTGTGGCATCCCGACGCCAGTTCGGCTTCGTCACGAAGGTGCGCGTGGTCCCGTCGGCGCTATCGTCCGAGGGCCCGCTGATCGGCGCCGCCGCCCTGGTTCACCGCGGCGAACTCGTCGCGTAGCGCTGCGGCCAGGGCCAGCATGAGCCTGATGGCCGGCATCCACGCGAACATCGAATACGCGTTGAACGAGGTCACCGAGAAGACGATCGCGACGACCCAGGCGGTGCGAGAATGCCAGATCCCCTGCACCAGGTGTAGGCGGTGACGAACCCGATCCGTCGGGGAAGTATTTCTTCACCACGGGCGGCAGCAGCACGCTTCCGACCCCCATGCCCGTGAGCGCCAGGACGCTGCCGAGAAAGAGGACCGGATAGTCCCCGGCGAGCGCGCGCATCAGATGCCCGATCACCATGGCGACGGCCGCGATGATCAGGAACGGTTCCAGGCCGAGTTTTCGCGCGATCGACGCCCCGAAGATCCCGGCCAGCGCGAACGCGATCGGACGCAGTGTGCCGATGACACTGAGGCCGAGGTTGTCCAACGGAATGTCCGAGGAGATCTGCACGGCAATCGGTGAAATGGCCGTCACCGCGGTGTGCAGGTTCAGGGCGACCAGGAGGATGCCGATCAGTGCGAGCGTGGGCCCCGCCAACAGCGGCATGACCGGGCGTCGAGGCACCGTCTCAGCCTACCGAGGCCGGTTCGGCAATCATCGGCACCGGGACAATCGGCACAGTGATTATCGGCGCACCTGCAGGTCATCCTCGACGAACACTGGCTTGCGCAGCAGCACTGCCGTGACGGTGCCAGCCAGTGCGGTGACAATCAGCACCAGCAACGCGATGCTCCAGCCGCCGGTCAGCTCATGGAGGAATCCGATGAGCAGCGGCCCCAGCGCGCCAATCGCGTATCCGGCCGCTTGCACGAACCCGCTCAGTGCCACCGCGCCCTCGTGGGTGCGAGAGCGGAGGTTGATCAGCACGAGACAGGCAGGGAAGATCAGCGGGCCTGATCCGATCAGGGCGACCCACAGGATCGGGGCTGCCGCCGGTGCGATCAGCAGGCCGAGGTAGCCGAGCGCGAAGCAGGCGATGCCCGCGTGCACGAGCAGTCCGACGTTCTTCATGCGCGTGGCGAGGATCGGGACGATGAGCGCCGCCGGCACCCCCATCAGGCTGAACAGGGACAACAGACCACCGGCTTGGATCGGCGTCACGCCCGCGGTCTGCACGAGCAGCTCCGGCAGCCACGCAAACATTGCGTAGGCGTGGAAACTCGAGATCGAGAACGCGAGGGCGAGAACCCAGGCCACCCGGGAGCGCCAAATCCGGCCCAGCAGCTCCGGTGCCGGTGTCAGGTCCAGCCTCGCGTCCTCGAGAATGGTTGCCTGCTCCCGGCGGTTCTGGTGCAGCAGCACGATCCAAGGAATCGCGGAGGTCAATGCGAGGATCGACCACATTCCCAGGGAGGCCCGCCATCCGACCGCTGAGGTAATGGGTGCTGCCAGGCCGGCGGGCAGCGCGGTACTGACCGACATGACAGTGGCGTAGAGGGAAGTGAGGAGGCCAATGCGGTCGGGGAAATAGCGTTTGACCAGAGGAGGCAGCAGAATGTTGCCCACTCCCGCACCAGCGAGGGCGATGACGTTGCCAACCAATAGCACCGTGTAATTACCCGCGGCGGCGCGCACCAGCAGCCCGGCCACCATGGCGAGAATCGCCAGGATCAGCATCCGCTCGAGCCCGAGCTTTCTGGCGCCGGGTGCCGCCAGGAATCCGGATGCCGCGAACGCGACAGGCGGCACCATACCGATCAAGCCGAGGCCGAGCGCGGTCAAGGGGATGTCGGCGCCGATTTGAGCGGCAATCGGCGAGATCGATGCGACGGCGGTCCGCAGATTCAGCGCCACGAGCAGAATACCGACGAGCGCCATCATGCGGCCGGCCCACAGTGGCATCAAACGAAACGAAAGCCGGCGCTGGTCGGTCACCGCTGCCGATCCGCTGCACCTGGAAGGAGCGCGCGCACCTGCGAGACGTCGCGACCGATTTGTGCGACCAGGGCGTCGACACCGTCGAATTTCTCCATACCGCGAATGCGCGACACGAACGACACCTCGACCGTCTTGTCGTACAGGTCCAGATCACGGTCTAGCACATGCGCTTCCACCTGACGCTCGGGCACGCCGTCGAAGGTCGGGTTGTTGCCGACCGAGATCGCAGCGGGAAGCCTCTCACCGTCGACCGTGAG
>JBDSDO010000097.1:0-12039 GCA_039920505.1 Terrimesophilobacter sp. | reverse complement strand
CCCGCCATCCCGAGCACGCCAGACACCGCCACGACGTCGCCGGCGCGCGCTCCCGACCGCAATACCGGCGCGCGCCCCTGAAGGTCGCCGAACGCGGTCACCGCGAGCGTGAGCGTCGGCGATACTGACAGATCCCCGCCAACGACGCCGCAGCCGGGAGACAGCGCCGCGCAGGCGAGCCGAAACCCGTCGGCGATGCCCTCCAGCAGAGTGATCGGTGAGCTCGACGGCGCCGCAATGGCCACCACCAGCGCGGACGGCACCGCACCCATCGCCGCGACATCGGCGAGGTTGGACGCGGCAGCCTTCCAGCCGAGGTCCTGCGGGGTGGACCACGCCATTCGGAAATCCGGCCCGTGGATCATCATGTCCGTCGTCACGACGAAGCGGCCGTCCGGCGCGGCGATCACCGCAGCGTCGTCGCCTGGCCCGAGCAGCGCCGCGGAGGCCTGCGGCAACCGCGGAAAAATGCGCCCCAATACGGCTGCTTCGCCCAGCGCGCCAAGAGTGTCGTGAGCGGGAACCTCGTGGCCGATTGTCATGCATAAAACGGTAGCCTGAAACTGATGACACCACAGCACAGGGCCGCCTCGCTCACAGCGCTTCTCGCCCTCGCGCTTGCGGCGCTCACGGCGTGCGCGCCAATCGTCACCCTCGACCCGGCGCCGGATGCGACCAACCCGGATTGTGCGGACGTGTCCGTGCGACTGCCGAAATCGGTCGCCGGCGAGCCGCTGCGCGAAACCAACGCGCAGGCCACCGCCGCCTGGGGGAACCCAGCGTCGATCCTGCTGCACTGCGGCGTCACGGTGCCCGGTCCGTCCACCCTCGTGTGCGTCACCGTGCGCGGCATCGATTGGCTCTACGATCCGAGCGGCGCACCCAACTACGCCTTCACCACATTCGGCCGCGACCCGGCAACCCAGGTAGTCGTCAACGGCGATCGGGCCTCCGGCACGAACGCACTGACCGACCTCGCCCCGGCAATCGGAAGCATTGCGGCCACTCGGCAGTGCACCAACCCCGACGACGTACTCGCGAAACCCACGCCGAGACCGACGCCTTCCCCCTGACCTCTTCCGGCGCGTATTCTCACGTTCATCCGACAACGACAAGGAAGCGCCATGTCCGATTCAGCGATTCCCACCGACGAAACACCACATGGCCTCACCGGCCTGCCCTATTCCGCGGCGTCGATCACGACCGCACGACTCTGCCTGCGCCCATTGCGACGCTCAGACCTCGACGACGTCCACGCCTACCAAAAACGTGAGGATGTGGTGCGCTACCTGAACTGGGAGGTGCGCGACCACGAACAGTCCGCCGAGCACCTCGACAAGCGGCGCGCAATGACCCGCTTGGCGCGGGACGGCGACGGCCTGATCTTCGCCGTCGAGTTGCCGGACCCGGCGGGTGCGCACTCCAGGGTGATCGGCGACATGAGCGTCTTCCTCCGGAGTGCGGCGAATGCGCAATTGGAGGTGGGCTGGGTGTTCCACCCGGCGGCGCACGGTCACGGGTTCGCCACCGAAGCGGCAATGGCGATCTTCGGCCTGTGCTTCGATTCGCTCGGCGCGCACCGGGTGTTCGCAGAACTCGACCCACGCAACGAAGCCTCCGCGCACCTGTGCGAACGGCTCGGGATGCATCAGGAGGCCCACCTGCGCGAGAACCAGATCTTCAAGGGCGAATGGAGCGACACCGCGTGCTATGCCATTCTCGCCTCACAGTGGCGTGCGCAGGGTGGCAACCGCGGCTGAGACTGCAGGATCAGCTCTCCGGCTGCGGTTCGTCAGTGCTGGAGGTGAGGTGTGGGGCGATGTCCCGCGGATCCATGGTTCCGGCGAGCACCTCCGCCACCTGCGAGACGATGGGCATGTCCACGCCGGCGGCCAGGGCGAGTTCGAGGATCGGCGCCACCGACGACAGGCCTTCCGCGGTCTGTTTCATCTGCGCCACGACATCCGTGTAGCTGTACCCCTGACCGAGCAAGCGACCCGCCGTGTTGTTGCGGGACAGAGGCGACTCGCAGGTGGCGATGAGGTCGCCCAGACCGGCCAGGCCGGCGAGCGTCCTGGGCCGGGCACCGTAACTGACGGCAAAGTCAGTCATCTCGACCAACCCTCGGGTGATAATCGACGCCTTGGTGTTCTCTCCATAGCCGACGCCGTCGACGATGCCGATGGCGAGAGCGATGAGGTTTTTCAGCACCCCGCCGAACTCGGTGCCGATGACATCCGTATTCACAAAGGATCGGAAGTAAGTGTTGGTCGCCGCCATCGCGACGATGCGGGCGGTCTCGATGCTCTCGGAGGAGACCACCGCGGCGGTGGGCTGCTCCTTGGCGATCTCCAGTGCAAGGTTCGGCCCGGAAATCACGGCAATTTGCGACGGATCGATGTGCAGTTCCTGGCCAAGCACCTCGCTCATCCGCGCTCGTGTACCCATCTCGATGCCCTTCATCAGGCTCGTCACGATGGCTTCCGGCGGCAGCAGTTCCCGCACCGCGGTCAGGTTTTCCCGCAGTGATTGGCTCGGCACGGAGACGAACACGATCTGGGCACCTTCGAGCACGTCACCCAGGTTGGAACTCGACCACAGGTTGCGGGGAAGGTTGATGCCGGGCAGGTAGCCGCTATTGCGCTTGCTCTGGCAGATCTCCCTGGCGACTTCCGGACGTCTGGCCCACAGAGCAACATCGCATCCGCCGTCGACCAGGATTTTGGAGAAAGTCGTCCCCCAACTGCCGGCTCCGAGTACTGCTACCCGAACCGCTCCTGGCGCGAACACCCGCACGGGCATCGTGTTACTCAAATCGTCCGGTCTCCCTCTGGTCGTGCTGGTTTGGATCCCACCGCTGCGCCGGCGCTTTTGTCCCGCGCAGGTCCTCCACCAGGGCGGTGAGGTCGTTCATGAGCAACGCCGTCGCGTCGGCGAGGGAAGCGGCGTCGAGGTTACGGCCTCGGAAGGCGGACAGGTCGACCGGGTCGCCGTACTTGACCGAGACACTCTTGCGCGGGATGAGGCTGACCCGTTTCGAATACCGGGGCAGGATGAGCTGGGCGCCCCAGCTCGCCACCGGGATGAGCGGAACATCGGCCTCCAGTGCCATCCGCACTGCACCGGTCTTACCCCGCATCGGCCACAGTTCGGGGTCGCGGGTGAGCGACCCTTCCGGGTAGATGATCACTCCGAAGCCTTGCTCGGCGAGCCGCTCCGCTGCATCCAGAGGCCCATTTCCGCGCGCCGCGCCACCGCGTTCCACCGGAATTTGTCCGGTCTTGCGTAAGAACCAGCCGAGCACCGGCACCGTGAACAAGGACGCCTTGGTCAGGTACCGCGGCATCCGACCGAGCTTCCACATGACTACCCCGATCACCAGCGGGTCGATCTCGCTGTAGTGGTTCGGGGCGAGGATGAACGGCCCGGAGCTGGGCAGTTTCTCACCGTCCACGATGCGGTAGCGGCCGAGAAGGGTCATCGGCGGCAGCACGAGGTATGCCAGAAGACGGAAGATCCACGACCGCTCGGATCGCGGCCGGTGCGAAGGTTCTACCGTGGGCGCTGTTGCTTCCGGCACGTTGTCAGCCCTCGTAGACGAAGTCTGCTCCCAGCGCGGCCAGCTTCTCGATGAAATGCTCGTAGCCACGGCTGATGATCCCCACGTTGCTGATGGTTGACTGCCCTTCAGCGGTCAGGCCAGCGATGAGGTGGCTGAAGCCGCCGCGCAGGTCAGGCACGCGGATGTCGGCACCGTGCAGTTTCGTGGGGCCGGTGATGACGGCGGCCTGCTCGAAGTCACGCCGGGCGACGCGACGCGGAAAGTCCACCAGCCCGTCCGAGTGCACGACGATGTCAGCGCCCATCGTGTTGAGGGCGTCGGTGAATCCGAACCGGTCCTCGTACACCGTCTCGTGCACGATGGAGATTCCGTCGGCCTTGGTCAGAGCGACGACGAGGGGCTGCTGCCAATCGGTCATGAAGCCGGGGTGCACGTCGGTCTCGATGGTGACAGGCTTGAGCGTTCCGCCGGGGTGGAAAAACCGAATGCCGTCTTCTGCGATGTCGAAAGCGCCGCCGACCTTGCGGTAGACGTTGAGGAAGGTCATCATCTCGCTCTGCCGCGCCCCGGCGACGAAGATGTCGCCCTCGGTGGCCAAAGCGGCGGACGCCCAGCTGGCCACTTCGTTGCGATCGAACAGCGCGCGGTGCCGGTATCCGCTGAGGTGGTCGACGCCCTCGATGAGGATCACGCGGTTCGGCTCCACGGAGATAATCGCACCCATCTTCTGCAGGATAGCGATGAGGTCCATGATCTCTGGCTCGATGGCCGCGTTCTTCAGCTCGGTCACTCCTGCCGCGCGCACTGCGGTCAGAAGCACCTGTTCGGTGGCCCCGACGCTTGGATAGGGAAGGTTGATGTCGGCCCCGATCAGGCCGTGCGGCGCGGTGAGATGGATGCCGGCGCTCTGCTTGTCGACGACGGCGCCGAAGCTGCGCAACGCGTCTAAGTGGAAGTCGATGGGGCGGTCGCCGATGCGGCATCCGCCGAGGTCGGGGATGAACGCTTCGCCGAGACGGTGCAGCAGCGGTCCGCAGAACAGGATCGGGATTCGGCTAGATCCGGCGTGAGCGTCGATCTCTGCGAAATGGGCGCTTTCGACGTTGCTCGGGTCGAGCAGCAACTCCCCCGGCTCGTCGCCCGCGGCCACGATGACTCCGTGCACTTCCAGCAGGCCGCGCACGACGCTGACGTCGCTGATGTCGGGCACGCCACGGAGCACACTGGGCGATTCGCCGAGCAGAGCCGCGACCATCGCCTTGGTCACCAGGTTCTTCGCGCCGCGCACGTCGATGGTGCCGCGCAGAGGTGTGCCGCCGTTGATGACGATTTTGTCCGACTTCAGCCCGACGCGCTCTCCAGACTTCTGTGCATCCCTCTTCTGCGCATCCTTGATCAATGAACTCACTCAGTTACCCGCTGCCTGTTGCGCGGGTTGTGTCCGCGGCCGCCAATGTTCCCTGCGCGATTCGAAACTTGTGATCTCGGCCTCGCTTTTCAAGGTCAAACCTATGTCATCCAGCCCCTCGAGCAGGCGCCACCTGGTGTACTCGTCGATCTGGAATTCCACGGTGAGGTCACCGATGGTCGCCGTGCGAGCAACCAAGTCGACGCTCGCACTGACGCCGGGCTGCGCCTCGATGAGCGCCCACAACTTTTCGGTGTCTTCCGGGGTGATCTGCCCGGCCAGCAGCCCTTGTTTTCCGGAGTTGCCACGGAAGATGTCACCGAAGCGAGGGCTGAGTACCGCCCGGAAACCAAAGTCGCGCAACGCCCAGACAGCGTGTTCCCGGCTGGATCCGGTGCCGAAGTCCTCCCCCGCGATCAGCACCGTGGGGTTCTGATAGGCGGGTTGATTCAGGATGAACTCCGGATCTTTGCGCCACGAGTAAAACAGGGCGTCGTCGAAGCCGGTCTTGGTGATCCGCTTGAGGAATTGGGCCGGAATGATCTGGTCGGTGTCGACGTTGTTGCGCCGAAACGGCACGGCGATTCCGGCGACGATGGAAACCTTGTCCATTAGAGCGTGCCCTTCTGCCCGGTCGATGCGGGTGCCGCGAATTGGCCGTCAAGATCTCCTGAGCCGACAACGTCGGCGGGGTCCCAACCCTCAATGTCCCAGGGGCTGGAGAGGGTGCCCCGCACCGCGGTGGCTCCGGCTACCAGCGGCGACACCAGGTGGGTGCGGCCGCCCTTGCCCTGTCGGCCCTCGAAGTTGCGGTTGGAGGTGGAGGCGCAACGCTCACCGGCACCGAGCTGGTCGGGATTCATGCCGAGGCACATCGAGCACCCGGCGAAACGCCACTCGGCGCCGAAATCGAGGAACACCCGGTCGAGGCCCTCCGCTTCGGCCTGCAACCGCACCCTGGCGGAGCCCGGCACGATCATCACCTGCACGACTTCGGCCTTGTGTCGGCCTTTGACCACCGAAGCGAACGCGCGCAGGTCTTCGATTCTGCTGTTGGTGCATGAGCCCATGAAGACCACGTCGACCTTGATGTCCTTCATCCGGGTGCCCGGCGTCAGGTCCATGTAGGTGAGCGCGCGTTCGGCGGAGGCGCGCAGGTTCGGGTCGGTGATGCTCGCCGGGTCTGGGACGCTGTCGTTGAGCAGCACGCCCTGCCCCGGGTTGGTGCCCCAGGTGACGAACTGTTCCAGTGTGCTCGCGTCGAGGTACACCTCGGCGTCGAACACGGCATCCTCGTCGGTCTTCAAGCTGTTCCAGTAGGCGACGGCGGTGTCCCAGTCTTCGCCCTTGGGTGCGCTTTCGCGTCCCTTCAGGTAGGCGTAGGTCGTCTCATCCGGTGCGACCATCCCGGCCCGGGCCCCGGCCTCGATCGACATGTTGCAGATCGTCATCCGGCCCTCCATGGAGAGAGCTTCAATGGCGCTGCCGCGGTACTCGAGAATGAATCCCTGGCCGCCGCCGGTGCCGATCTTCGCGATGATCGCAAGAATGATGTCCTTCGCGGTGACGCCGGGACGCAACTGGCCGTCGACGGTGATGCCCATGGTTTTGAACGGCTTCAGCGGCAAAGTCTGGGTTGCCAGAACGTGTTCGACCTCGCTGGTGCCGATGCCGAACGCGATCGCCCCGAAGGCGCCGTGGGTCGAGGTGTGGCTGTCTCCGCACACCACGGTGATCCCCGGCTGGGTCAGCCCCAGTTGCGGCCCGATGATGTGCACGATGCCCTGGTCCTTATCACCCAAGGGGTGCAGTCTGATGCCGAAATCCTTCGTGTTTTGTCGCAGCGTCTCAATTTGAATGCGACTGGTGTCGTCTTTGATCCGTTTGTCGATGTCGATTGTCGGGATGTTGTGGTCTTCGGTGGCGATGGTCAGATCGGGGCGCCGCACCGGCCGCCCGGCAAGCCGCAGTCCCTCAAATGCTTGCGGACTTGTCACCTCGTGGACGAGGTGCAGGTCGATGTAGAGAAGGTCCGGCGAGCCATCCGTGCCCTTGACGACGACATGGTCGTCCCATACCTTTTCCGCCAGCGTCTTACCCATGGCTAAATCCTTCCCAGCCGGTGAAGCCCTCGAAAGCAGGGCGACGTGCTCACTCCCGCGTCTCGCCATTCTACGTGGCGACGATGTGCGCGTCTCTCAGGATTCCGTGGTGCGCTCACTCCGCCGCACCTCGCTGCGGGCACGGACGAGGCTCGCGATAGTGGCGAGGGCCATGGTGCCGAGGATGACGAACAGCGACGTCAGGGTGCCGATTTCCGGCGCCCACTCGATGGAGTGACCACCGTTGATAAACGGGAGCTCGTTGACGTGCATGGCGTGGAATACGAGCTTGATCCCGATGAATGCGAGGATGACGGCCACTCCGTGCTTGAGGTAATGGAGGCGTTTCAGAAGACCGCCGAGCAGGAAGTACAGCTGCCGCAGTCCCATCAAGGCGAAGATATTGGCGGTGAAGACGATGAACGGGCTCTGTGTGATGCCGAAAATCGCCGGAATGGAATCCAGCGCGAAGAGCAGGTCGGTCGAGCCGATCGCGAGGAACACGATGAGCATCGGTGTGAACATCCGGTGGCCGTCGACGACGGTGCGGAGCTTGCTGCCCTCGAACGTGTTGGTAAGCCTCACTCGCCGCCGAACGAGCCGGATGAAGAAGTTGTCCTTTGTCCCCTCTGCCTCCGGTTCGCTGCCGAAGACCTGGCGGTACGCGGTGAAGAGCAGGAAGGCGCCGAACAGGTAGAAGATCCAGCTGAAGTTCTCGATCAGTTGCGCGCCCAGGATGATGAAGATGCCGCGCAAAACGAGAGCGATGACGATGCCGATCATCAGCACCTCCTGTTGCAGCTTCGCGGGCACCGAAAAGCGCGCCATGATGATGACGAAGACGAAGAGGTTGTCGATGCTGAGGCTGTACTCGGTGAGCCAGCCGGCGATGAACTGGCTCGCGTGTTCTGCGTCGCCGATCACGAGCATGAGGATGGCGAAGATCAACGCGAGGCCGACGTAGAACCCGACCCAGACCGCGCACTCTTTGAGAGTCGGCACGTGGGGACGCCGGATGACGATCAACAGGTCTGCGGTCAGGATCAGCAGCAGCACGACCATCGAGCCGATTTCGAACCAGACGGGGAGAGCGAGTTGCATGGGAACCTTTCAGGTGGCGGTGCGCGCGGCGCGCGTCGAACCCGAAAGTCTCTCCCGCGCTTAGCTCTCTGGCCCGCGCCGCCGCATCCGGGGCACCGATGCTGCTGCCCGTCCTGACGGATGCGATGTGATGGGATACTCCCCTTCGCTTGCGCAATGTTACAGGATAGGAACACGCAAAAACCCGGCCGCCAATGAGTCATTGGTAACCGGGTTAGTGTGACCCCAACCGGATTCGAACCGGTGTTACCGCCGTGAGAGGGCGGCGTACTAGGCCACTATACGATGGGGCCGTGAGTGGACAACTCATCGAGTATGCCACACCGCGGCGGGGCTCACCAAACCACGCGGCTTGGCGCCGGCGCCAACACGCACAGCGCGCCGGGCACCACCTCGACGTCGACGGGCAACGGCGAGACTCGTTCGCCGTCCGCGTACGCCGCCACGCCCTCCGCTTCGATGCGGATGCGGCTGGCCCGGCGGATCGACACCCGCGGGTCGGTGACGTGTGTGCCCTTGAACACGCGTGGAAAGATCCGCAGGAACGCGATGCGGGACATCGGCTGCACGACGAACACGTCAAGCAGACCGTCGTCGAGCCGCGCATCCGGTGTGATCAGCATGCCGCCGCCGAACGACGTGTTGTTCGCGGCAGCCACCAGCAGCGCATCCGTCACGGTTTCGGCACCGTCGAGCACGAGGCGGTAGCGGATCGGCTTCAGTACGGCGAGCTCAAGCACGAGCGCGAGGTTGTAGCGGCTGCGGCCACGCGGCCAGCGCATCCGGTTGGCGCGTTCGTTGACGATCGCATCGAATCCTGCGGACAGCACTCCCGCGAACCGGGTGCGAGTGCCATCGGCGCGTGTCACAGTGGCGGTGTCGACCACGCGTGGCGGCCGCCGCATCGCCTCGAGCAGCACGGCGATCGCCGCGGCGGGATCACGCAGCGGGATGCCCAGTCCCCTGGCCATGTCATTGCCGGACCCGGACGGGATAATCCCGAGCGGAATGCCGCAGCCGGCCAGCGCGTTGGCTGCGAGGCCCACCATCCCGTCCCCGCCGACGACGACCAGCGCGTCCGGCTTCGAAACTATCGCCTCCTCGACGGAGGTCACCAGGTGCGCAAAGTCCGGCTCGGTCAGCGCGACGACCTCGTGGCCGGCCGCGCGCAGTTCAGCGATGACCATGGGCCCGATGGTGCGGCTCTTGCCGAAACAAGCCTCCGGGTTGATGGCGACAACGATGTTCAGCGTCTCCGTCGTCGTCATGAGTCGATTATCCCGGTGTTCGCCTGCCCGTCGCGCTCACCGATTCGGAGGTGCACCCGCTTCTCCTACCCGGACTCCGCCGCGCCAACCCGTCTCTTATCCCGTGTCAAGGAAAAACTGACATCTCCGAATCTAGTCACCGTGGAATCCGGGTCTTGGAGACAGAAACTCCGTGAAACGGGATGGCCCGCTGAGTGCGTGTGATAGTAGTCCCCTGGGGTATGTCGTAATAACGGCCTCGTCCTAGGCTCATGGCATGAGGATTACCAAACACGAACACGCCTGCCTTCAGATCGAGAGCGCGGGAAGCACACTCGTCATCGACCCTGGATCCATGACGACGGCTCTGGTCGGGCTGAAGAACGTCGTCGCCGTTGTGATCACCCACCAGCACGCCGACCACTGGACTCCGGAGCAGCTGTATCGCATCTTGGATGACAATAGCGACGTGGTGGTCTTCGGCCCTCCAGACGTCGCCGTGGCGGCGTCCGGCTTCGACATCACGGTCGTCAATGACAAAGACACGGTGACGGCTGGGCCGTTCACTTTGCGGTTCTTCGGCGGGAAGCACGCGGTGATCCACCCCTCGATCCCGGTCGTCGACAACGTCGGGGTACTGGTCAATGACCAGTTCTACTACGCGGGCGACTCGTTCACGATCCCGGATGGCGTCGAGGTCGATACGCTGGCGGTGCCGGCTGGTGCGCCGTGGATGAAGGTCAGCGAGGCGATGGACTATGTACTCGCCTTGAAGCCTCGCCGCGCGTTCCCTACGCACGAGATGGTGCTCTCGGTGGCGGGCAAGGGCCTGTCGAACCAGCGCCTCAAGGACATGACCGAGGTTAACGGCGGGGAGTACTTCCCGCTCGAGCCGAATCAGTCACTGGACATCTAGCTGCCGCACTTTCTGCAACTGGACCCGAGAACGGCCGCCACCCGACCTCGCAACGTCCGCTACGAAAGTTGATACCCGGCGCGGACGAGCGCCGCGTCCAGCGATTCGTTCGACGGCTCCACGAGTACGCTCTCACCGATGACGAGCGTCGGGACGTTGCCGCGCCCGGTAAGCTGCACCATCTTCTGCCGGCTCTCTGCGTCGCTCTCCACGTCGTGTTCGTCCCAGGACAACCCGAGTTCGCGAAGCCGTGCCCTCGAGCGGGCGACGTCTGGGCAATACGCAGGGTCTTTTCAAAGTCCGGTGAGTTGGTGGGCGATGGCGGGATTGCGCATTGTGTGGCGTAGGGCGGCGGCGATGTTGGTGGCGCCGGTGAGTCGGTGGATGCTGATGGCGAGGTTTCGGATGCTGGCCATGACGTGGGCGGCGTTGCCGGTGCGCACTTGTGAGTGGTCTTCGTGGTAGGTGACGTCGCGGACCCAGTGCAACCGGTTCTCGATGCCCCAGTGGCCGCGAATGTAGTCGGCCAGTTGTGCCGGGGTGGCTTCCTCCGCGGTCAGGGAGGTGATGACGAAGACGTGTTCCCGGGTGGTCTCACCGGTGCTGTGGTTATCCCGATCCCGGGTGAGGCGCATTGTCTGTTTGGCGTGCGGGAAATCGATCCAGTCTTGCGCGGGCTGGCAGGTAGCCTGCCAGGTCGTGGTGCGGCCGTGCCGTTTCTGTCGACAGACGTGTTCCACCGGCCGACTCGCCCACGTTTGGGAGGCAATCCTCTGGAGTAGGGCGCGCTGGTTCGTCTTCACGGTCAGCACGTAATGCGCTCCTTGGGAGTGCAGGAACTCGGCGTGGGCGCGTTGGGTATGCAGGGCATCGGCGGTGATCACGACTCCGTGAAGATCACCGATTTTGCCCATCAATGCCTGGAAGTGCGGGATCTCGTTGGTTTTCTGACCAATGGATTCCTGCCCGATCACCGTCCCGGTGGCATGGTCCAGGGCGGCCATCAAGAACACCCGGCCGGCCCCGCCGTTCTTTGCCCCGCGGACCTCTTTCCCATCGACGGCGACCACCGGCCGGCCCGCCCCGGTGTGTTCTCGAACCCGCTCGCGCACCCAGCCGTTGACGGCGTCGTCCAGAGCCACCGCGTCGATGTGTGCCACGGTGCGGTGGATCGTGGCCAGCGACGGGACCCGGCCAACCTGGGACCGGTCCGGTCCTGCCGTGGCGGCGTGCTGCGCCCACTCGGCGATCGTGGTCAACGTGTCGGCACCGGAGAGCACCGAGGTCACGATAATCTGCAGCAACACAATGAACGGATACCGGACCCCACGACGGGCGCGTGGATCCGGCACCTTCGACAAGGCCTCCAAAAGTGAAGCGCCTTCCCGGCCAACGGCTGGGAAATCGGTGATCTGGTGGCGAATGAGGACGTCGGTAAGCGAAGATAGCAAGGAGAACTCCTGTGGCCGGTTGTCGTTGAACAACACCGGATTAACAGGAGTTCTCCTCGATTAAAAGCCGCCACGCCGCCAGACCACTAAACCCAGTACCCCACACCCGACTTTGAAAAGACCCTGCAAACCAGTGGCCCACCCGGCACGCCGGAACGACACGGCGACGCAGGTCACGGCATCGGGACACGGCGAGCGCGAGTCTGCAGGGCACGGATGCCCAGCTGCGCGGCATCCGGATACCGCACCTCG
>JBDSDO010000096.1:0-26634 GCA_039920505.1 Terrimesophilobacter sp. | reverse complement strand
GTGTGGTCCACAGGCCTGTGCGCGACCTTTCATCACGGCTGATATTGACATTCGCTGGGCCGCGGGGCAAGACTTGACGCAATCTAGGATCCATTGGGTTGTCTGAGTGCCTCACCGAGGAGGCCATCGTGCAGATTCCGGCTCCATTCGAGTACGTTCGAGCAAGTAACGTCGCAGACGCCATCGGGTTGCTTGAACGTCACGGCCCAGAATCCCGAGTCGTCGCCGGCGGGCACAGCTTGCTTCCGATGATGAAGCTCCGGCTGGCCAGGCCCGAATGGCTCATCGACATCAACGAGCTGACCGAACTTGACTTCATCCTTCGCGAGGGCGATCGGATGCGGATCGGGGCGATGACCCGCCACACCTCGCTGCTGGAATCGGCCGAGCTCGCCGCGCTCTTCCCGATAATCGCCGACGCCGAGAGGGTGATTGCGGACCCGGTCGTGCGCAACCGGGGGACCATCGGTGGGTCACTGTGCCAGGGCGACCCCGCGGAGGACCTGTCCACCGTCTGCGACGTGTTGCGCGCGGAGGCGATCGTCCGTGGGCCCGCCGGCGAGCGCATCGTGACCATGAGCGAATTCCACCAAGGTCCCTATGAGACGGCCGTCGCCCAGGACGAGTTGTTGTGCGAGGTGCGCATTCCGATCCGGGCTCGCTCGGGGAGCGCCTACGAAAAGGTCGAGCGCCGGGCCGGCGACTGGGCTGTGGTGGCGGCGGGAGCCGCGATCTCCCTCTCCTCCGACGGCACGATCGACGACGCCGCCATCGGTCTCACGGCCGTCGGCCTCTCCGGAACCGTCGCCGAGGCGGAGGCGGTGCTCAGGGGCGAGCGGCCGCGGGAGGAACTGTTCGTCGAGGCCGCTCGGCTCGCCGCCGTGGCCTGCCGACCAGCCGCCGATCAGCGCGGACCGGTCGATTACAAACGTCATCTCGCCGACGAGCTCACCCGTCGGGTTCTGCGTAGCGCATCCGCCCGCGCAGCTGCGGCACAGGAAGGCTGAAGCACATGCACGTCAGCATGACGGTCAATGGCGAACAGATCACGCGCGAGATCGAGCCACGAGTGCTTCTCGTCCACTTCATCCGCGAAAACCTCGGTCTTACCGGCACCCACTGGGGCTGCGACACCTCCAACTGCGGCACGTGCGTTGTGCTGATGGACGGCCAGCCGGTGAAGTCGTGCACGGTGCTCGCGGCGATGGCGGACAAGCACGAGATCCGCACCGTCGAGGGACTCGCCTCCGGCGGTGTCTTGGACCCGGTGCAGCACGGGTTCATGGAGGAGCACGGGCTGCAGTGCGGGTTCTGCACACCCGGCATGATGCTCACTTCGCGCGCTCTGCTCGACAAGAATCCGCATCCCAGCGACACCGAAATCCGTGAGGCCATCTCGGGCCAGATGTGCCGGTGCACCGGATATGCCACCATCGTGCGCTCCGTGCAGTGGGCTGCGCACCATCCCGACGGCACCGCCACGATCGTAGAAGACGAAGAGGTGACGGCATGACTATCCTCGATGAGCGGCCGGCAAGTCCCGACGCGCACCACCCGGCCAACCCGGCCGCCGACGACGAGCATCGCCCGATCGGCTACGGTCGACTCCAGCGCAAGGAAGACCCGCGGTTCGTGCGCGGCAAGGGCCACTACGTCGACGACATCGTGCTGCCCGGGATGCTGCACGGTGCCATCCTGCGCGCCCCACTGGCCCACGCCCGACTGGTGTCGATCGACACTTCCGAGGCCCTCGCCCACCCCGGGGTGGTCGCCGTCATCACGGGCAAGGACCTTGAGGGGTTGAACCTCGCCTGGGCGCCGACCCTTTCCGCCGACGTGCAGGCGGTCCTCGTCACTGACAAGGTGCGGTTCCAAGGCCAGGAGGTTGCCTTCGTCATCGCCGAAGACCGCTATGCGGCCCGTGACGCGCTCGAGCTGATCGACGTGGACTACGACGCGCTGCCGCCGGTGATGGATGCGCGCACCGCGCTGGATCCCGGGACCGCGGTGATCCGCGACGATATCGAGGGGAAGACCGACAACCACATCTTCGACTGGGAGGCCGGCAACGAGGACGAGACCAACGCTGTGTTCGATTCGGCCGACGTGGTCGTCTCCCAAGACATGGTGTATCCGCGGGTGCATCCGGCGCCCATGGAGACCTGCGGTGCCGTGGCGGATTTCGAGCCGGTCAGCGGCAAGCTGACCCTGTATGAGACGTCGCAGGCGCCGCACGCGCACCGTACCCTGTTTGCGCTGGTAGCGGGCATCCCGGAGCACAAGATCCACATCATCTCGCCCGACATCGGCGGCGGATTCGGCAACAAGGTGGGCATCTACCCCGGCTACATCCTCGCGGTGGTCGGCTCGATCGTCACCGGGAAGCCCGTGAAGTGGGTGTAGGACCGCTCGGAGAACCTGATGTCGACCTCATTCGCGCGGGACTACATCATGCACGGGGAAATTGCAGCGACGAAGGACGGGGAGATCCTCGCGGTGCGCGCCCGCGTGCTGGCCGACCACGGCGCGTTCAACGCGACCGCGCAGCCGACGAAGTACCCTGCCGGGTTCTTTCACATCTTCACCGGCAGCTACGACCTGCAGGCCGCGCACTGCCAGGTGACCGGTGTCTACACGAACAAGGCGCCGGGCGGCGTCGCGTACGCGTGCTCGTTCCGGGTCACAGAGGCGGTGTATCTCGTGGAGCGGATGGTGGACATCCTGGCCCGCAAGCTCGAGATGGATCCGGCTGAGTTGCGGCTGAAGAACTTCATCCAGCCCGACCAGTTCCCCTACCCGAACAAGACCGGGTGGGAGTACGACTCCGGCAACTACGAGCGGGCGATGCGCCTGTCGATGGAGCTGGCCGGTTACGACGAGCTGAGGCGGGAGCAGAAGGAGAAACGCGCCCGAGGCGAACTGATGGGAATCGGGATCTCGTTCTTCACCGAGACGGTCGGCGCAGGTCCCCGCAAGCACATGGACATCGTGGGGCTGGGGATGGCGGATGGCGCCGAGTTGCGCATCCACCCCACCGGCAAGGCGGTAGTGCGGATCTCCGTGCAGTCGCAGGGCCAGGGGCACGAGACCACGTTCGCGCAGATCGTGGCCGAAGAGCTGGGCATCCCGCCGGAGGACATCGACGTGGTGCACGGCGACACCGACCAGACGCCGTTCGGGCTCGGCACCTACGGCAGCCGGTCGACGCCGGTGTCGGGCGGGGCGGTCGCGCTGGTGGCCCGCAAGGTGCGCGAGAAGGCGAAGTTCATCGCCGCCGCGATGCTGGAGACCCGGCCGGAGGACCTGGAGTGGGAGAAGGGCCGCTGGTTCGTCAAGGGCGACCCGAGCGTCGGCAAGACGATGGCCGAGATCGCCATGGGCGCGCACGGGACGGTGGCGCTGCCGGAGGGCATCGACGGGAACCTGGATGCGGAGGTCACCTACGATCCGCCGAACCTGACGTTCCCGTTCGGCGCTTACATTTGCGTGGTGGATGTCGACCCTGGGACCGGGCACGTGAAGGTTCGCCGGTTCATCGCGGTGGACGACTGCGGCACGCGCATCAACCCGATGATCATCGAGGGACAGGTGCACGGCGGTCTCACCGACGGTGTCGGGATGGCGCTCATGCAGATGATCGACTTCGACAAGGAGGGCAACTGCCTGGCCGGCTCTTTCATGGACTACCTGATCCCCACCGCGATGGAGGTGCCCGATTGGGAGACCGGATACACGGTGACGCCCTCCCCGCATCATCCGATCGGCGCGAAAGGCATCGGCGAGTCGGCGACGGTCGGCTCCCCGCCGGCCATCGTCAACGCGATCGTGGACGCGCTGGCGCCGTTCGGGATCACGCACATGGACATGCCCTGCACCCCGGCCCGCGTGTGGGAGGCCATGCAGGGCCGGCCAATGCCGCCGTACTGATACCGCTGTGGGTCGACATGGGGATGGTCGTAGTATGCCGGATGCGCTGGGCGTGACGGATCTGTCCGCGCGCGCCGACTTGCTGGCGTCGCGCCGGGAGCCATTCGTGCGCGCCACCGTGGTGCGGGCGCAGCGGCCGACGAGCGCGCACGCCGGGGATGTCGCGTTGATCGTCGCATCCGGGGACATCTACGGGTTCGTCGGCGGGAATTGTGTGGAGTCGTCGGTGCGGACGTACGCGCTGCAGGCGCTGTCGACGCGGGAGCCGATGCTGTTGCGGGTCGTGCCGGGCGAGCCGTCGCTTGGTTCTGAGGAGGGTGCCATCCAAGTTTCTAACCCGTGCCTGAGCGGAGGGGCGATCGAGATTTTCCTGGAGCCGAAGGTGCCCGCGCCGCGGATGGTGATCGTGGGGTCGACACCGATCGCCGACGCTCTGGGGGCGATGGGGACGCTACTCGGATTCTCGGTGGCTGCTTCTGCGCCTTCGTTCTCGGACGTTGCTGCGGTTATCGTTGCGTCGCACGGGTCCGGGGAGGAGTCGGCGCTCGAGGCGGCGCTGAAGGCCGGCGTTCCGTATGTCGCGCTGGTGGCGAGCCAGGTGCGCGGCGCGGCGGTGCTGGCGACGCTGGACGTGGGCGACGAGCAGCGGGCCCGCGTGCACAGCCCGGCCGGACTGCTGCTCGGCGGGCACACCCCCGCGGAGGTTGCGCTGTCGGTTTTGGCGGAGGTGGTGCAAGTGCGGGCCGGGATGGCGGGGTCGGCGATGTCTGGCGCTGAGGCTGGGGATGCCGGTTCTGAGGATTCGGGTGCTCTTGAGGGTTCGCGTGCTGCCGGTTCCGGCGCTGCGGATTCGGGTGCTCGGGCTGCTGGTGCCGAGGGGTCGGGTTACGAGGCTTCCGCGCGGGAGGCTCCGGCGGCCGTTCCGCTTGCGATCGACCCGGTGTGCGGGATGTTCGTGGTCGCGGTCCCGGCGAGCCTTCACGTCGATGGCGATGCCGGCACGACCTACTTCTGCTCGGAGGGCTGCCGCAGGGCGTTTCTGGCGGATCCGGGGCGGTATGCCGTCGCATCCTGAAGTCGAGGCCGGAAAGTACGGCCGTGCGCTCGATGATGCGGGCCAACCGTGAGCGGCACGGCGCGCGTGGGAGCCGAGGGAGACATCCGGAAGCGCGTTCCAAACGTGGAGACGCTGATGGCGTCCCTGAACGAGGGTGACTACCTGACCGATGTAGGGCTCGCGACCGCGCTGTTCCTGGCGGTGAGGCTGCCGCAGCCCATCTTGTTGGAGGGCGAGCCGGGCGTCGGGAAGACGGACGCGGCGAAGGCGTTGGCGCGGGTGCTGGACACTCCGCTGTACCGGCTGCAGTGCTACGAGGGGATCGATTCCGGGGAGGCCCTCTACGAGTGGAATTACCCGAGGCAGCTGCTGGGCATCCGGTTGGCGGAGGCGTCCGGTGTGGAGCTCGCGGAGACGGAACTGTTCGGGGCGGAGTACCTGCTACGGCGGCCGTTGCTGCAGGCGATCGAGCACGCTGGGCCGCGGCCTGCAGTGCTGCTCCTGGACGAAATCGACCGCGCGGATGCCGAGTTCGAGGCGTTCACCTTCGAGTTGCTCGCGGAGGCGGCAGTGACGATTCCGGAACTCGGGACGGTTCGCGCCACGCATCCGCCGATCGTCATCCTGACCTCGAACCGCACGCGCGACCTGCACGACGCGTTGACGCGGCGGTGCCTGTACCACTGGATCGACTACCCGGGACCGCAGCGGATCGCGGAGATTGTGCGCCGTCGCGTGCCGGCCAGTGCGGGCAGGCTCGCGCTGGAGGCGGCATCCGCGGTCACGAAGCTGCGCTCGCTGGACCTGGCGAAGCCGCCGGGGATTGCCGAGGCGATCGACTGGGTGTCCGCGCTGACGGTGCTCGGGATCGAGGCGCTGGATGCGCCAGTCGTCGACAGAACGTGGGGCTCGATCGTGAAGAACCGCGACGACCTCGACCTCGCGTGCGCGCGTGGAGCCGCGTGGCTGGTCGGCGAGCGTGGCTGAGGATGTCCCGGATACCTCTTTCCCGCCAGCGATAGGTTTCCGGACGAACGAGGCTGCCGCGGCACCATCGGATGCCCGGAAGGCTATCGCTCGCGGGGCCACGCCCGGCGTCGAGGCAGCCGCCCTCAGTGCGGCGTTCACGACGGCGCTGCGGCGGGCGGGCGTCACCGCTTCGCCGGACCGGGCGGCCCGGCTCGCCGAGGCGCTGCAGCTGGTCCCGCCGAGCAGCCGTGCTCCGTTGTATTGGGCGTGCCGGGTAGTGCTGGCGTCGTCGTGGGAGCAGTTGCCGGTGTTCGACGCCGTTTTCGCGGCGGTGTTCGACGGCATGTTGGATCCGGCAGACAGCCGCGGCGACACCGCGGCGCCGCCCGCGGTCGGCTCGGAGGAACGCAGCCGAGCTGCACCGCCCGGCCGACGCCCAACTGGTGTGGCAGAGGAGGATGGGCGTCCGCCGGTGCCGATCCCCGCGCCGGGCGGTGACAGCGGGGACGAGCCGGGACGAGAGCGAGAAGCCGTCCTCGCCGTCGCGTCGCCCGACGAGCACTTGCACGAGACATCCTTCGCCGAGTTGGAGGCGGACGAGGTCGACAAGATGCGGCAGCTGGTGCGGCAGATCGTGTTGTCCACGCCCGAACGGCTGAGCCGTCGGAGCCGGCCGTCGGCGCGGAGCAACTCGCTGCTGGACTTGCGTCGCACGGCTCGGGCGACCGGGCGCACGGGCGGCGACCCGCTGCGGCTTGTGTACGCGCGACGGCGGATGCGGGCCAGGCGCCTGGTGCTGTTGTGCGATGTGTCCGGGTCGATGGAGCGGTACACGCGGGTGTTCCTGTCACTGCTGCAGGGTGCCGTCACAGGGGCGCAGGCTGAGGCGTTCGTGTTCTCCACGAGGTTGACCAGGCTGACGCGGCAGCTGGCGCTGCGGGACCCGGATCGGGCGTTGGCGCGCGCCGCAGCCAGCGCCCCGGACTGGGCGGGCGGCACTCGGCTCGCGGAGAGCCTCCGGCGTTTCGTCGACGACCACGGGCGCCGCGGCCTCGCCAGGGGAGCGGTCGTCGTGATTCTCTCCGACGGGTGGGCGCAGGATGCCCCGGAGCTGGTGGCTGCGCAGATGGCGCGCCTGAAGCGACTGGCGTACCGGATCGTCTGGGTCAATCCGCGCAAGGTCGCCCTGGACTATCGCCCGCTGGTAGGGGGGATGGCCGCGGCGCTGCCCTACTGCGACGCATTCGTCAGCGGGCACAGCTATGCGGCCCTTGCGGAGGTGGCGGCGGCCATCCGCGCCGAACGCGTGGCCACCGTCGACCCCCGACCAATACCGCCTACTTCACTGCGATGATCTCGACTTGCCGGATGTCGGGATCCTTGGCCAGCAGCGCGGGCCCCTGGGCGGCAAGGGCGGCCGGGATGGCGCCGTCCAGGTGGGCCTGACGGCCCGCCTCGGTTTCGAGGGTGTCGAAGATCCCGAACGTGTTCTCGTCGACCCGGAAGCCGTACCAGGTCCTCGTCTCAGGTTCGCCAGCCACGACGTCACGGCCCCTCGTTGAAATCGGCCGACCTTCGGCCGTGTGCAGAGTCTAAGTAGATGGCTCGGCCTGAGCAAGGGCGTTATTCGCCGCTGTAGCCGATACCGCAGGATGTTCCGGTGGCGGCCTTCGACGGATCCCAGCCATTGATGTCGCTGAGGTCGGCCTTTGCCCCAAGCGGCGTGATCGTCACGGTGCACGATTCGATGGTGGCGCCGGACTCGGGGGTGACAACGAAGCCATAGTGCGCGTAACGCCACATCGTCACATCCGGCACCGACTCGTTCGTCTGGAAATCGACGAGAGCGTGCGCGTCGCCGGATTTCATCCAGGTGTAGATGCCAGTGCAGCCGTCCGCGGGAGGCACGATCCCGGCGCCGAACACTGTCTGAGTGGTGTACGGGCCGCCGAGGAACAGCTGGACCGGCGCCACAAAGGTTTGTCCAGGCCGATTGCTGGACAGTGTGAGTGGCATCAGGGCGCTGCCCGTCGCGGCCAGCGTCTCCTCAGTAAGTTGCGCGCCAGAGGCGTCAGTGGGGCAGTCGTCGAGGAAGGCCCTACTAAGGTCGGCCACCGCGGGATCGCTGTAGGCCACCGGGCGGTGCGCGGTGAGGGTCATGCCCACCCTGCTGCCATCGGTGGCGCGCGCGGTCGCGTTGATAGTGAAGACGATGTCCGAGGGCTTCTCGGGTGCCGCGCTGGGAGCCTGCGGCGAGGCGGTGGCTGTTGCCGGAGTGGTGGGCTTCGGGGGCGTCTGGGCGGCGGTTGCGCATCCGGACAGCAGTAGGGCATATAGGATGGCGTACGCGCCGGCACTTCCCAAGACGTCCAGGCGGGCGTGTGACAGGGACCCTCGCACTATGCCTCCGCTCGAGCGCCGGTCATGGCTCTCGGGTAGCCCCTGCAGCCGCGTTTACCACGAACGTATCAGGCTGTCCGTAACCGTGCTCGGCGAAAGCGCCATCGATGGCAACCTGTAACAGGGAGCGTGATTCGCTCGGGATCAACGCGATCGCAGATCCGCCGAATCCGCCACCGGTCATCCTGGCGCCCAACGCGCCATTCGAGCGCGCGGTCTCTACGGCAAGGTCGAGCTCGGGAGTGGAGATCTCGAAGTCGCTGCTCATCGACCGGTGCGATCCGTCGAGGAACCTGCCGACGTCGCTCGGACCCTCTTCGCGGAGCGTGCGCACGGTGTCGAGCACCCGCTGGTTCTCTGTGACGACGTGACGCACCCGGCGGAACGTCACCGGGTCCAGTAGGGCGCGCGCCCGCGGCAGGTCCTCAAGGTCCACATCGCGCAGCGAGTCCACCTCCAGCTCCTTCGCGCCCCGTTCGCAGGATTCACGCCGCTGCGCGTAACCATTGGTCGCGTGCTCGTGCGCCTGGCCGGTGTCGATCACGAGGATCTCCAGTCCTGCGGCTTTCAGACCCAACGGGATGATGTCGGAGTCTGTGCTGCGGCAGTCCAAAAACACGGCACAGTCCGGCTCTCCGAGCAGCGATGCCGACTGGTCCATGATGCCGGTCGGCGCCCCGACCGCCTCGTTCTCGGCCAGGTGTCCGACCTTCGCCAGCGTCACCCGGTCGAGGCCGAGCCCCCACAACTCGTTCAGCGCAAGAGCGACAGCGCACTCGATGGCGGCGGATGACGACAGGCCGGCTCCCACCGGAACATTCGAGTCGATGAACAGGTCGAATCCGTGCGCGGTGTTCAGTGCCGCTCCATACCGCCCCAACGCCCAGGCGACACCCAGCGGATACGCCGACCAACCGTCGAGGTGCTGTGGTGACAGCTGCGCGAGCTCGATCTCAACGCTCTCGTGCGTGACCGAGCTGGCGACGCGCATCCGACCATCCGTCCGAGCTGCGACTGCGACGACCGTTCGCAGGTCGATGGCGAACGGCAGCACGAAACCCAGGTTGTAATCAGTGTGTTCGCCGATGAGGTTCACGCGTCCGGGCGCCGACCACAACCCGGTGGATGAGTAGCCGTACAGCTCGGCGAAACCGGCCTTGGTGTCGTCCCGAAGGTCCGTCATGAGTGTGCTCCTGTCAATCTGGTGCCGTCGACTTTGCCGCGAGGCTCCGCGGTGGCCGTGTCGTGGTCATTTAGGCTGGCACCATGCGTTCGGCAACAGGAAAACAGTTTGAACTGACCAGGACGAGTGGCCGCGGCCTGTCCCGGGCCATCCTAACCGAGGTCGGCGCGGGACTCAGGTTCCTCAGTGTGTGCGATGTTCAACTGGTCGAGACGTTCCCTGAAGCAGAGACGCCGCCGCTGGGGGTCGGCAGCGTTCTGGTGCCCTGGCCGAACCGGGTCGAAGACGGCGTCTGGCGGTTCAATGGCGTGCGGCAGCAGTTGGACCTGACCGAGCCGGACAAGCACAACGCGATCCATGGACTGTTACGGCACGTCGCGTACGCTGTCCGCGAGCAGACCGATGACGCGATCACCCTGACCGCGACCGTCTTCCCCCAGCACGGCTATCCATTCCAGTTGGACACCGCGGTGAGCTACCGGTTGGAGGCGGACGGTATTACCGTCACCCACGAGATCAGCAACGTGTCCGCCGAGGCTGCGCCCGTGGCGATCGGCGCGCATCCGTACTTCCGGATCGGCGACGTGCCGACCCGTGACCTCACCCTCACACTGGCCGCCACAACTCATTTCGAGGTTGACGCCCGGCTCAACCCCATCCATGAGCTGCCCGTCGAGGAGACCGAGTACGACTTCCGCGGCGGACGGCTGGTGGACGACCTGCGCCTTGACGACGGATTCGGGGGGGTGGTGTTCGACGACGGCGCCGTCGCGCGGCACACGCTGCGCTCGACGGACGGACGGATGCTCACCCTCTGGCAGGACGCCTCGTTCGGGTATGTGCAGGCGTTCACCACCAGGCAGTTCCCCGGCCGGGAGCTGGCCATCGCAATCGAACCGATGACAGCGCCGGCGAATGCGTTCAATAGCGGCGACGGCGTCCGCTGGCTGGAACCCGGCCAGTCGTGGAGCGCCACCTGGGGTGTCAGGTACAGCGAATCGAACCTGTAATGCCCACCTCCCAGGAGATCCGACGGTGGCAGCAGTACCTCGCGGACGAACGCGCCGAGGCTGCGGTGTATCGCGACCTCGCGCAGCGTCGCACCGGCGAGGAGCGGGAGATCCTGCTGGCACTCGCCGAAGCGGAAGGCCGCCACGAGGCACACTGGCGCGAGCTTTTAGGGGACCAGGTGGGGGCACCGCGCCGGGGCGATTTGCGTACCAGGGCGATCGGGCTCATGGCCAGGCGATTCGGTTCGGTATTCGTGCTCGCGCTGGCGAAACGAGCCGAGTCCCGTTCGCCATACGAGGCGGATACGGATGCGACGAGGTCGATGGCCGCCGACGAACGCATCCACGAAGAGGTCGTGCGCGGACTCGCCGAGCGCGGCCGCAATCGGCTGTCCGGTACCTTCCGCGCCGCCGTGTTCGGCTCGAACGACGGACTGGTCTCAAACCTCGCCCTGGTGATGGGGATCGGCGCGACGGGTGTCTCCACCACCGTGATCCTGGCGACTGGGCTCGCGGGCTTGCTGGCGGGGGCGCTGTCGATGGCCGCCGGAGAGTTCGTGTCGATCAGGTCTCAGCGCGAGCTGCTCGAGGCATCCAATCCGAACCCGGATGCAGGTGCCGTGGTTTTGCACCTCGACGTCGACGCGAACGAACTCGCGCTGGTGTACCGGGCCAGGGGAATGTCGGTGGCCGAGTCGGAAGCGAAGGCTCTTCGAGTGATGCGGAACCTGCACCTTGATCACACCGACGAGGTTCCGGTCATCGATGCGCACGAGGAGATAGGCTCGGCGCGAGCCGCAGCATTCTCCAGTTTCTGCTTCTTCGCCTCCGGCGCCATTATTCCCGTGCTGCCCTACCTCTTCGGCATGCAGGCACTTGGCGCAGTCATCGTGTCAGCGTTGGTCGTCGGATTGGCGCTGCTCAGCACGGGGGCTGTCGTCGGGCTTCTTTCCGGTGGGCCGCCGCTGAAACGCGCGTTGCGGCAACTCGCGATCGGCTACGCCGCCGCGGCGGTCACCTATCTGCTCGGCTTGCTTCTGGGCGGAATCGTCGGCTAGTTCCGGCAAGGCAACCTCGCGCACCACCGTCTGAATCGTCGCCGGATCCCCGAGAACGCGGAAATGCCCGGCAACGTTCAGCCGAATATTTCGGGCACCGGGCAGTTCGCTTCCGGAGGGGATCATCGGGTCGAACGAGCCGAAGATCGAGGTGATGTTGCGGTTGACCCAGTCCCCCCGGATCAACAGCCTCGTCGTCGCATCGGTCGGCGAGAACGCGCGCAAGCTGGGTGCCAGCGCGTAGCCGGCGTATCTCGATCCGGAAAACGGCGAACAGATGGCCACCAGTCGCGCGATGCGGGACGTCGCCGGGGTCGTCAGCATCGCGTACTTGCCGATCAGCCCACCTTTGCTGTGCGCAACGATCGTGGTATCACGCAGGTCGTGCTCGGCAAGGTATGCGCCGACGATGCGCGCAGCGTGTTCCACTGGCCGCCGATTGTAATGCAGCGCCGGAATGACGTGAACCGGATGCCCGGCGTTGTGCACTGCGCCGATGAGCGGCAGCATGAACCGCCAGTTCTCGTAGATTCCGGGGAGCATCAGCACGTCGCGCCCGGTACCCGTGAGGAAATCAGCCGGTTGTGCGGCGCGGGCAAGGCTGCGGAGTTGCCAACTGGCGACATAGGCGTAGTCCTGCGCCAGCCAACGCACTCTCGTCAGTGTGCTCACGATAGTTCATCGCGAATTTCTCGCCCGGCTCGAACGAACCGCGCGATGGCGCCGAAGACCTGCTCCGGTTCGCTTTCTTGGACGACGTGCGGGCCGTGCGGCACTTCGATCATCTGGGCGTCCTGCGCTCGATTGGTGAGCATCCGGCACCACAGGCTGCGCGCGATCGGGTCGCGGGATCCTCGAATCACAAGAATGGGCACCTGCACTGAGCCGATCTTCTCTTCGGTCGGGTACGCCATCATTGCACCGAGCTCGGCCAGATAACGGCGGGGGCCACAACGAGCGTAGTCGCCGAAGACGATGGCATTGGTCGAGGGCCGCTCACGCAAACTGTCCCGAGCGAGGGCCAGACCCTGCTGCGCGATGGTTCGCCGTCCGGCATCCACCACCGGGCCGATCAGTACGAGATGCGACACCAGGGAGGGCCGTTGCAGGGCGAGTTCCACCGCGAACTGTGCGCCCATGGAGTGTCCGACCACCACGCAGCACTCGATGCCGAGCGCATCCAGCATCCGTCCGGTGAACTGCGCGTACTCGGGGACCGACAGCCCTCGACCGGGGTCCGGGGTGGCACCGAAGCCGGGCAAGTCCAGCGCGAAGGTCCCACCCTCGGCGTCGAGGGCAGCGCGGAGCCTGCGAAAGTAGCGGTGCGACATCCCGATGCCGTGTAGCAGCACGAACGTCGGTCCGGTCCGGTGCCCGTCCGACGCATACGCGCGGCCTTGCAACTGCCCGACTCGGATGTCTCTGACCTCACCCTGCCTCATCCGTCGATCGTAATCGTCGGGGGTGCTCTCGGACAGGGGCGCGGATGCTTGTCCGGGCATGACAGAATAGCGAGGTAGCCCCTCTAGCTCACTCGGAAGAGCAGTGGACTTTTAATCCGCGGGTACTGGGATCGAAACCCAGGGGGGGCACCGCGCGAGTTTCGCCTAGGCTGGTTCAGATGACCGACGAGTTCCATAAACCGACCCAGTTCTCAAGCGACAGGTTCGAGGCGTTCGAGGGCGGTCAAGACCCCGCCCAGATCAGTCACGTCGCCCACGAAACGGCGAACGCGCTGCTCAGCAGAGTGCGCGAGGACCCGGACGCAGCAGTCGTCGACCGCCTCGTCGCCCTCACTGACGAGCATGGCGTCGACGCCATCGCAGAACTCTGGGCCAGCGCAAGCGCCCGCAGCCTCCCCGGCGCGCTGTGGCGGATCTACCTCATGCGCATCCTCATCCGTCAAGACGCCGAAGGCATCAGTCTGCTGTACCAACGCGGCAGCGAGGTGCTCGCCACGATCGATCCCGTCGTCGCCGGCGTGCCGTCACCGACCGGGCCGGAGGAGATCACGACACTCGCAGACCAGATCCTGCGCGGCTTGTTCACCGGCGACTTCGCCATCGCCCTGGACCGCGCCGCAGCGTTCTGCCGGGTCACCTCGACCGGTGCGGCGAGCTTCGCGGATGACGCCGAACTACTCACTCCTGACCGCGCGACGGACTTCACCAGGCGCGCGCTGAGGCTCTCGCAGACCGCCTCCGAATTCTCTGCGTGCGCCCGGCTCTGGCGAGCGGATGCTTTAGACTAAGCCAGGCCCATCAGGGTCGTTGGTCGGGCCGCAGTAACCCCGGGCTCCAATATTCGCCGCTTCGAGCGGCCTCGCGCCGAGAGGCGTTCTGCGGCCCGGCCCTTCACGCATCCACCCTTGAGCGGTCAGCCACTCTTCCCCGTCCCCTTCCGAAATGACGGACTTTTGGTCGCGAGCGGCCCCGGATCCCAATCGATGGCACGCGCGGCTACCAAATCTCCGTCATTTCGGAAGGGAACGGCACGGGTGAGGATGCGGCGGATCAGCCGAACTTGCCGGAGACATAATCCTCGGTGGCCTGCACCGACGGCCTGGAAAAAATCGTGTTCGTGTCGTCGTACTCGATGAGTTTGCCCGGCTTGCCGGTGCCGGCGATGTTGAAGAACGCCGTGCGGTCACTGACCCTGGATGCCTGCTGCATGTTGTGCGTGACGATGACGATCGTGTAGTCCTGTTTCAATTCCTCGATAAGGTCCTCGATCGCGAGGGTGGAGATCGGGTCTAGGGCCGAGCACGGCTCGTCCATCAGCAACACGTCCGGCCGCACGGCGATGGCGCGCGCGATGCACAGCCGCTGCTGCTGCCCGCCGGAGATCCCCGAGCCCGGCAGCGCGAGCCGGTCTTTCACCTCGTTCCACAGGTTCGCGCCGATGAGGGCGCGTTCTACCAGGTCATCCCCCTCGGACTTGCTCATCCTGCGGTTGTTGAGCTTGACGCCGGCAAGCACGTTGTCTCGGATCGACATCGTGGGGAACGGATTCGGCCGCTGGAACACCATGCCCACCTGCCGGCGCACCAGCACCGGGTCCACCCCCTCCGCGTACAGGTTGTTGCCGTCGATGAGCACCTCGCCCTCGACCCAGGCGCCGGGGATCACCTCGTGCATCCGGTTCAGCGTGCGCAGGAAGGTGGACTTGCCGCATCCGCTCGGTCCGATGAACGCGGTGACAGTGCGTGGTTCGATGGTCAGTGTGATGTCCTCCACGGCCTTGAACTTGCCGTAGTACACGTTGAGATCGTTGACTTCGATGCGCTTTGACACGGTGTCCTTTATGTTAGTGGCCGAGCTTAGCGACCGAGCTTGGGGGAGAAGATGCTGGCGATCAGCCGGGCGATCAGGTTGAGTGCCATGACGATCAGGATGAGCACGAGCGCACCGGCCCACGCCCGGTCGAGATACGCAGCGACATCCGTGCCGGGATTCGCGTACTGGGTGTAGACGAACAGCGGCAGCGCCATCATCCGACCACTGAACAGGTCGTAGTTCATGCTCTGGGTGTACCCGGCGATGATGAGCAGCGGCGCCGTCTCCCCGATCACCCGCGCGATCGCCAGTGTGACGCCGGTGGTAATACCGGCCAGCGAAGTGGGGATGACGACCTTGAGAATCGTCAGCCACTTGGGCACGCCGAGGGCGAAGGATGCCTCGCGCAGCTCGTTGGGCACGAGCTTGAGCATCTCTTCCGAGGAGCGCACCACTGTCGGGATCATCAGCAGTGACAGCGCGATCGCGCCGCCGAAGCCGGAACGGATGCCGGGATCGCCGAGCACCAGCGCGAGCAGCGCGAACGCGAACAGGCCTGCGACGATCGACGGGATGCCGGTCATCACGTCGACGAAGAACGTGATCGCCCGCGCGAGGTTTCCGCGACCGTATTCCACGAGATAGATCGCGGCGAGCAACCCGACCGGCACCGAGATGAGGGTGGACATCCCGGTGATCTCCAGCGTTCCGACGATCGCGTGCAGGGCGCCGCCGCCGTCGCCGACGATGTTTCGCATCGAATTGGTGAAAAAGGTCAGGTCGAAGCGTTTCCAGCCGTCCACGGCGACGGTGAAGATCAGCGAGATCAGCGGAAGCAGGGCGATGATGAACGCCGTCGACACCAGCGAGGTCACCAGCCGGTCCTTGGCCTTGCGTACACCTTCCACGAGGTAGGACACGCTGAAGAGCAGAAGGTCGAACAGCACCGTTCCGAAGAATACGACGGCGACGATGTTGTAGCCGCCCCGGTCGCTGGTGGCCTGGATGAAGGCGAACGCCACCGCGAAGACGAACCAACTGCCGCCCAGCAGCGTCCAGGGTGCCCAACGCGGCAGCCTGCCGGTAGTGAGCGCGTTGACGATGCCATTCTCGGCGCCGTCAGCGGTGCTGGTAGACATCAGTTCGCCCCCGAGAATGCCTTGCGGCGGTTGATGACGATCCGGGCAGCCGAGTTGACCAGCAGCGTGATGACGAACAAGATAAGACCGGTCGCGATCAGCGCGTTGACGCCGACGCCGTGCGCCTCGGGGAAGTTCAATGCGATGTTCCCGGCGATGGTCGGCGGGTTCGCGGATCCGGTGAGCACGAAATTGATCACCAGGGCGGGGGAGAGCACCATCGCGACCACCATGGTCTCGCCGAGCGCCCGGCCGAGCCCGAGCATCGCCGCCGAGATGATGCCGGGGGTGCCGAACGGCAGCACTGCGGTCTGGATCATCTCACAGCGGGTCGCCCCGAGCGCGAGCGCCGCCTCCTCGTGCAGGCGCGGAGTTTGCAGGAACACCTCGCGGCAGACGGCGGTGATGATGGGCAGCACCATGACCGCGAGCACGATGGCCACGGTGAGGATCGTGCGCCCGGTGCCGGATACCGGCGGGGCGAACAGCGGGAACCAACCGAAGTTGTCCACCAGCCACTCGTAAAACGGCTGCACGAACGGCGCGAGCACCTTGATCCCCCACAGGCCGAAGACTACTGAGGGCACCGCGGCCAGCAGGTCGATGATGTAGCCGAGTACTTGCGAGACGCGGCGCGGCGCGTAGTGGGAAATGAACAGTGCGATCCCGATGGACACCGGCAGCGCCATGATCAGGGCGAGCGCGGCGGCCCACACGGTGCCGAAGGCCAGCGGCGCGACGTACTCCCAGAAGCTCGACGGCGATCCTGACAGTTCCTTCGGGTTGACCACCAGGGCGGGGATGCTCTGCACCACGAGGAACAGGGCGACGGCTCCGAGCGCGACGAGGATGAGCACACCGGCGAGCAGTGTCCCGCCGGAGAACAGCCGGTCGCCCGGTCGCTGCCGCACTCTGGCCGCCGTTTTTCCCGGTGTGGTCATGTCCTGCTTTCTCGTCATGATCGCGGGCTTAGCGGATGCGCTCGAGTGCGGTAGTTATGCGGCTGGCCAGCTCGGGAGACAACGGCGCCGATCCCGCCGACTCGGCCGCTTCTGCTTGGCCTCGAGCGCTGGCGACGTGGCCGATGTATGCCTTCACGAGCTTTGCCGTGGCGGGATCCGGATAGTGGTCACACGCGATCAGGTAACTGACGAGCACGAGCGGGTAATGGGAGGGATCGGTGGTTTTCCGGTCCAGTTCCACAGCGATGTCGCCTTCCGCACGGCCCTGGACCAGCGGCGAGCCGGCCACGACCGCCGCGGCGGCTTTCGTGCTCAGTGTGACGAAACTGTCACCGACCTTAAGCTTCGCGATCGGCAGCTTGCCGGCCCGCGACGCATCCGAGTAGCCGATGGTGTTCACCCCGCCGCCGACTGCTTCGACCACCCCTGAGGTGCCCTGGGCGGCCTCTCCGTTCTGATAGGGGAAGCTGTCGGCCGGTGGCGCGTCCCACACTTGCGGGGCGACTTGGCCCAGGTAATCGGTGAAGTTCTTCGTAGTGCCGGAATCGTCGGATCGGTGTACGGCGGTGATGGTCCCGGTCGGCAGTGGCGTGCCGGGGTTCAGCGCCGCGATCGCCGGGTCGTTCCAGGTGGTGATGGTGCCCTTGAAGATTCCGGCGATGGTCGCCGCATCCAGGTTCAGACTGTCGACGCCCGCGACGTTGAAGGTCACGGCGATCGGGGAGATGTACACCGGCAGGTCGATGCCCTTGCCACCGGGTGCGCAGCCTGAGAACGTGCCGGATAGTTCCGTTGGACTCAGCGCCGAATCACTTCCCGCGTACTGAACGCCGCCGCTGATGAATGCCTTGCGGCCGGCGCCCGATCCGTCAGGCGAATAGTTCACTGTGGCATCGGGGTTGTCGGTTTGGAACGACGCGACCCAGGCGTCCGAGGCGCTGCCCTGCGACGAGGCTCCCGAGCCGTTCAGAGTGCCGGACAGGGCGTTCGGACCGGCGGGCGGAAGGCCCATCTCGTTGGCTGCGCAACCGGAGAGCACCAGAAGCACTGCCGAGACCATTGCCACGGCGTGTCCCACTGAAGTCCTCAGGAACTGCACGAGTCAACAGTTCCGCGCGGTGGTGAACGGGAGGTTAACGCCGGCCGCGCCGGCGGTCACACGGTCAGCGGACCGTGCGTCTCGATGGCGACGATACCGACTTCCGGGTCCTCAGCCGACAGGTGCAGCACCGAATATTCGCCTGTGGACAGCATGGCTGCGCGCTTGAGCGGGTCGTCCATTTTCGTGCCAACCGCTTTCGCCACGCTCTGGAGGAGTTCCGGCAGCAGCGGCCCGTGCGAACACAGCACCACCGTTTCCCGTTTGCCGACGCGCTTGGCCACAGTTTTCGCCACTGTAGCGTTGCCCTCTTCGTAGGCGTCCTGGCCGATACCGGCGACCAGCTTCACCTGGAGGCCGGTGAGCGCCGCGAGCGGTTCGACGGTGGCCAGGCAGCGCGTCGCCGGACTGCTCAGCAGCCGGGTCGGCCGCCAGGCGGCGATCGCGGGTGCGATGCTCGCGGACTGGTCAAGTCCCCTGTGCAAAAGCGGCCGCGTCGCATCCGGACCGTCCCAGGATGCCGGCGGTACTGCTTTCGCGTGGCGGAGCAGGATGATCGCGAACGTCTTCAGCATGCCCGCGTCCACGAGCTCCTCGAACCGGTCGATGACATCCCGGTCACGCTCGTAGCTCACCTTTTCGCGCGCGGACGCCAGACTCACCCATTCCAGCGCATCGATCTCGGCGTTGGATTGGAATGTGGAGGCGGCGCGCATGTCGTCGTCGACCGCCGCGGCCCAGTAGTGCACGACTTTCTCACGACCGTCCGAGAGGGTGTAGCCGATGGTGGTCAGCGGTGCGCCGAGGGCGACGCGCAGCCCGGTTTCCTCCTCGATCTCGCGCACGGCGGTCTGCGGTGGAGTCTCCCCGGGGTCCACCTTGCCCTTCGGCAGGGAAATATCCGCGTGTGCCGCCCGGTGCACGAGCAGGATGCGCAGGCTCTTCTCTTCAAAACGCCAGCAGATCGCCCCTGCTGCCACGACCACTGCTGGGGAGAGCGTCTTCACCGAAAGACCCCGGCGCGTTTGCGAGTTGAAATTTGGCGCATAAGAACATTCTGCATGTCCCGGAGCGGGGTTCCATCCTCGGCCCTGGAATGGCGCGTCCACTGTCCCAACCCGTCTAACCACCACGACGAGGTACGGTCGGACATCGCCAGGTCCATCAGGTCCTCGAGCTGGCGCAGATGTTCGGGGCTATCGAGGCGTACCAGCGCCTCGACGCGGCGGTCGAGGTTGCGATGCATGAGGTCAGCGCTGCCGATGAACACCTGGGGTTCTCCCGCGTTGCGGAACGAGAAGATGCGGGAGTGCTCGAGGTAGCGCCCGAGCACTGACCTGACCCGGATGGTGTCACTGAGCCCCGGCACATCCGGTTTCAACGAGCAGATGCCGCGCACGAGCAGGTCGATGGCCACTCCGGCCTGACTGGCCCGGTACAGCGCATCGATCATCTGCTCGTCGACGATCGAGTTGACCTTCATCCGGATGCCGCTGGGGATGCCATTTCGGGCGTTTTCAGCTTCGGCGTTGATGCGCTTGAGCAACGCCTTCCGCAGGTGCAGCGGCGCGACCAGGAGCCTTTTGAACTTTTTCTCGATCGCGTAGCCTGACAGTTCGTTGAACAGACGGGTGAGGTCCTTGCCGACCTGGTCATCCGCGGTCAATAGCCCCAGGTCTTCGTAGAGCCGGGAGGTCTTCGGGTTGTAGTTTCCGGTGCCGATGTGGCTGTAGTGCCTCAGCACGCCTTTTTCTTGCCGCACTACCAGCGCGAGTTTGCAGTGCGTCTTGAGCCCGACCAGGCCGTAGACGACATGCACACCGGCTTTTTCGAGTTTGCGCGCCCAGTTGATGTTCGCTGATTCGTCGAACCTGGCCTTGATTTCCACCAGGGCAAGGACCGCTTTGCCGGCCTCTGCCGCCTGGATCAGCGCCTCGACGATGGGACTGTCACCGCTGGTGCGGTACAGCGTCTGCTTGATGGCGAGCACGGCCGGGTCGCAGGCGGCCTGCTCAAGGAATGCCTGCACACTGGTGGCGAAGGACTCGTACGGGTGGTGCAGCAGGATGCGATGCTGCGCGATCGACGCGAAGATGTCCGGCGGCGCATTCGGCTCGGTCGGCAGAAGATTCATGCTCGTCGTCGGCACGTGCTTGGGATATTTCAGCATCGGCCGGTCGATCTTGACCACCTCGTACAGGCCACCGAGGTCGAGCGGCGCCGGCAGCCGATACACCTCCTGCTCGGTGATGTCGAGTTCGCGCACGAGGAGGCCGAGCGTCAGGTCGTCCATGTCGTCGGTGATCTCGAGCCGGATCGGTGGCCCGAACCGGCGTTGCAAGAGTTCGCGTTCGAGGGTTTGGATGAGGTTCTCCGACTCGTCTTCCTCGACCTCGACATCCTCGTTCCTGGTGATGCGGAACTCGTGATGTTCCAGCACGTCCATGCCGGGGAACAACTCGTCGAGATGGTGCGAGATGAGATCTTCAAGCGGAATGAACCTCAGCTGGCCGCTGTCGTTGTCCGGCAGCGGGATGAACCGAGACAGCACCGAGGGCACCTTGAGTCTGGCGAATTCCTCCTTGCCGGTTTTGGGGCTGCGCACGCGTACCGAGAGGTTGAGCGACAAGCCGGAGATGTAGGGGAACGGATGCGCGGGGTCGACCGCGAGCGGCATGAGCACGGGAAAGATCTGGGTGGAGAAGATCTCGTCAAGCGCCGCCCGGTCGGGCGCGGCGAGGTCCACCCACGCGTCGATGCGGATGCCGACCTCATCGAGCACCGGTTTCACCAGCTTCTGGAACGCCGCGGCGTGCCGCTCCTGCAACACGTGCGCCATCTCGCTGATGTCAGCCAGCGCATCGGCAGGCGCCCGGCCGACGTTGGTGGGCACGGCGAGGCCGGTGAGGATCCGCCGTTTCAGCCCGGCGACGCGCACCATGAAGAACTCGTCGAGGTTGCTGGCGAAGATGGCGAGGAAGTTGGCCCGCTCCAGCACCGGGATCTCGGAGTCCTCGGCCAGCTCGAGCACCCGCTTGTTAAACGCGAGCCAACTCAGTTCGCGGTCGAGGAATCGGTCGGCCGGCAGGCTTCCGTCGTCGGACCAGGTCGAGTCGTAGTCGTCGTCCAGCGTTTCGGTGACCAGCCCGGTGTCGTCGAGAAACGTCTCGCTGTCCATGGCTTCATCATGGCACCACTGGATGGGCGCCGATCCACTGGGTTTACGGTTTCCAGACCATAAGAATGACGATCACGAGCAACAGCACCGCCGAAATCCCGGAACTCATTCCGATCAGGGCGTACTCGCTCATCGAGCTGTTCGCGGCGGAATTGCCCTTGACCGATGCTGCGGCGGTGCCGGTGGTACCGGCAGAAGAGCTTCCCGCTTCCTGCAGCCGGCGTCCGGCGCGCCTCATGATGGGCACCACCATGGCGAGGCTGATGATCAACGCGATGATATACAGCACAATCGAGATGAGGATCCACGGGGTCGTCACCGACAGGTTGAAGCGTTCGTCGGCGAGTCCCATCGCGCCGAAGCCGAAGATCACCACGGCCAGTGACGCGAGACTCAGCACGAACGTCGATTTCGCCAGGGTCAGCACCTGGCCCGCGTTGCCCGCCCGGATGGCCCGCATGCCGGTCATCGGCAGGATCGCCATCGGGCCGACGATGAACACGGCGGTCACCACGTGCAGGATATTCATGAGGGTAGCCATCACAACAGACTAACCGGTTGCCCCGAGGATTCCACTGGTTGCGTACTGCACGTCCGCCGTGTAGTCGTCGAAGCCGAACGAGCGGTACAGCCGCAGCGCCGGTTCGTTGTCAGCCTCCACATAGAGGTTCGAAGTGCGGATGCCGCGGGCCGCCAATCGGGCGAAGCCCGCCTCGACGAGCACTCGGCCGAGCCCCTCGCCCTGGCGCCCTGGAGCGATGCCGACGGCGTAGAACTCGCCGAGGTCCCCCTCGACCTTGAGCCAGCAGAAACCGACCAGCTCCCGGGCATCCATACTCCAGAGCAGCAGGAAGTCGTCCGCATCGAACCAGTCCTCGGCCTTGCGGGCGTCGAGGTCGCCCTGGGTGAGCTTGCCCTGCTCCGGATGCGAGGCGAACGCTGCGGCATTGACCGCGAGCCAGGCGGCATCGTCGGTGCCTGGCCGGAAGGGTGCCACGCGCGGTCCCTGCGGGGCGTCGGCCGCCTTCGAGACGCTCGCTGGCGCTCGCTCCTCAGGGACCGCCTTCGAGACGCTCGCTGGCGCTCGCTCCTCAGGGACCGCCTCCCCGTCTTGAAGTTCGGTCCCTGAGGAGCGTGCGAGGGGCGAGCCCGCGTCTCGAAGGGCGAAGGGAACCTGCGCCCTCAGCTGCAGTAGCGTGCGCACCGGCGCAAGTCCATGCCGGGCGGCGAGGATGCGCGCGGCCGGGTGGTCGCCGTGCGCCCAGACGCGCAGCGTGCCGCCTGAGCGCGCCAGCAGGGTGATCAGCAGCTGTCCGCCGAGCCCGCGCCGACGGGCAGCGGGGTCGACGACGAACTCTGCTTCGGCGGCATCCGAGGACACAATCGCGGCCGCATCCATTCCGAGGGCGATCAGTTCGCGGTGCCCTTCGCCCAAGTCGATGAGGCTCTGGTCGGAGAACGGAGGCTGTCCGTCGGTGCGGGCGGCGCGCTCGGTCAGGCCCGCGACCCAGTCAGGAACCAACGGGCTGGGCACGGCGCTCGGTGTCCTCGTCATACACGTTGAAGCGGTACCCGACGTTCCGTACAGTGCCGATCACCGACTCCAGGTCTCCGAGTTTCGCGCGCAGGCGCCGCACGTGCACGTCGACAGTGCGGGTACCGCCGAAGTAGTCGTAACCCCACACCTCGCTGAGCAGCTGTTCGCGGGTGAACACTCGGGAGGCGTGGGTGGCGAGAAAGCGCAGCAACTCGAATTCCTTGTAGGTGAGGTCCAGCGGCCGGCCCTTCACCTTCGCGGAATAGTTCGCCTCATTGATGATCACGCCAGAGGCGTTGATCGTGCGGCTCTCGTGTTCCTCGGCGCGGCGCCCCAGCACGAGACGGATGCGTGCATCCACCTCAGCGGGACCGGCCGTGTCGAGCAGTACATCGTCGACGCCCCAGTCGTTGGAAATCGCCGCGAGTCCGCCCTCGGTGAGAACGGCAAGCAGCGGCACGTTGATGCCGGTGGTGTGCAGAATCGCGCACAGCGACCGGGCGGAGAGCAGGTCGGTGCGGGCGTCGACGAGGATGACCTGGCAGCTGGGAGCATTGACCAGACTGGCTGGTTCCGCAGGAATCTGCCGGCACTGGTGTCCCAGGAGGGCGAGTGCTGGCAGTACCTGGCCCTCGGCCGCGGAGGACAGTACCAACAGCTGTGCCACGGGCACCTCCTGGTTCGTCAGGGCAACAGTCTACAAGCGCGTCGGCCCATGCCGGCCAGCGTGCGCTGTGCAATCACCTTCCGTGGCAAATGCGGCACAATTGAGCCGTGGCCATGTTGAGGACAGTGCTTCCCGTGTGGGTGCTGGTCGCCGTGGGCGCTGTCCTGGTCGGGCTGCTCGCCGCGCCGCGCGAGTACTTCACCTGGTTGCCCATCGTGCTCGGCATCGCGGTGCTTCTCACGTTCAGCATTCAGCTCGCGATCGTGCGCCGTGACGGTTTGGTCACGCGAGCGATGGTCAGCGTGGGTGGCAGCGTCGTGATCCTTTTCCTTGCCACGGTCATCCTTGGCATGCTTGCGGTGGCGGCGGGCTAGAATCGAGTCATGATTCTCGCGCTCGAACTCACCTTTGTTGGCCTTCTCGTGCTGGCAACGCTGGCGATCGGGTACGTCTCCGTGGTCGTGTTGTATAACCTGTTCCGGGGCGCGCGCTAAAGACAGGGTTTTCCATGATCGAAATCGGTGCTCACGGCCTGGGCGCTGATCTTCCCGCCGAAATCGTCCCGCTGTCCTGGCTGCTCGGCGTGTGGGAAGGCACCGGGGTCGTCAGCTACGCCGTCGCGGATGACGCGCGCACGCACGAATTCGGCCAGAGGGTGAGCTTCAGCCATGACGGGCTTCCCTACCTCAACTATTCGAGTTCCACCTGGCTGCTCGATCCCGGGGAGGCCGCGGGCGCCGAACGCGGCGTGTTCTCAGCGGAGAGCGGATACTGGCGGCTGAGCCGGCCGAAAACCGAGGGGGACCCCGGCCCGGGTCTTCTGCCCGGCGTCGGTCCCGCCCCGTTCAGCACCGCGCAGGCGGTCGAAGTGTTGCGCAACGCGGCTGGCGGGTTCGACATCGAGGTATCGATCGTGCATCCGATCGGCGTCAGCGAGTTGTATCTCGGCCAGGTGAAGGGGCCGCGCATCGATCTGGCCACGGATGCTGTCGTGCGCACCGTAACGGCGAAGGAGCATGCCGCCTCCACCCGCATGTACGGGCTGGTTGAGGGGCACCTGCTGTGGGCGTGGGACATTGCCGCGCTCGGGCAGCCGCTGGCCAGTCATGCCTCAGCAAGGCTTGCCCGTGTCGACTGAAACTCCCGATTCTGGCATGCTGCCGGGGTTTCTCGCGCTGCCTGGCGCGGTAGCTGGTGAGGGGGCCGACGCCGGCGTCGCGGCTCACTACGGCAACCCGCTGCGCGAGCAGCGAGCGCTTGCCGAGGACGACGCCGTTATCGACCTTTCGCACCGTGTCGTGCTGTCGGTCACCGGATCGGATCGCCTGAGCTGGCTCCACTCGATCACGAGCCAGAGCCTGGCCGACCTCGCGCCCGGGGTCTCGACGGAAACCCTGGTGCTCGATCCGAACGGGCGCATCCAGCACGTCGCCCGCGCGATTGACGACGGTGTGACGACGTGGCTGCTGCTCGAGCGGGAGCAGACACCGGGGCTACTTGCGTGGCTGCACTCGATGCAGTTCATGCTGAGGGTCGACGTGGCCGATCGCAGCGCGCAGTTCGCGACGATCGGCATGATGGGCGATCCAGTGCTTCCGGTGGTTCGGACCGGAGTCGAGCTCGTTTGGCGTGACCCGTGGTCCACGGTGGCGGCTGGCGGCCACCAGTACGCCGGCGCGGATCCGCATCCTGGCACGTCGTGGCGGTGGAGTGAAGCTCTGGTGGAACGCGACCAGCTCCCGGCGCTCGCCGAGGAAGTCGCCTCGGGCCGGCTGAAGGCGGCGGGCTTGCTCGCGTACGAGGCGCTGCGCATCGCGGCGTGGCGGCCCAGGTTCGGCGCGGAGGTGGATGCGAGATCCATTCCCCACGAATTGGATTGGCTGAGGTCCGCCGTGCACTTGAGCAAGGGGTGCTATCGCGGGCAAGAAACGGTGGCCAAGGTGCACAACCTGGGCCACCCGCCGCGGCGGCTGGTGATGCTGCACCTGGACGGCTCGGAAGGGGTGCACGCGTCTCCGGGCGACGAGGTAGCCCTCGGCGATTCGGTCGTCGGGCGGGTCACCTCCGCCGGTCTGCATTATGAACTTGGGCCGATCGCGCTCGCGATGGTCAAACGCACGACCGACCCTGGGGCGGTGCTCACCGTGAACTCTGGCGGAACTTTGTTGGCCGCCGCACAAGAGGTCATCGTCCCGACGGATGCAGGGGCGACCGCCGAAGTGCCGCGGTTGCCGCGCCTGGGCCGGGTGACCCGCGCGCCGCGTCAGTCCAACTAGAGCACCCCCGATCGCCTCGGTAGGCTGAATCCATGACCGACACCCTCATCCTCCTGCGTCACGGCCAGTCCACCTGGAACAAGGAGAACCTCTTCACCGGCTGGGTCGACGTGCCGCTGAGCGAAGTGGGCCGCGCCGAAGCCAAACGCGCCGGCGAGTTGCTCGTCTCCTCTGGCCTGTTGCCCGACATCCTGTACACGAGCGTGCTGAAGCGTGCCATCCAGACCGCGAACATCGCCCTGGACGTCGCCGACCGCGGCTGGATCGACGTGAAGCGCACCTGGCGCCTCAACGAGCGGCACTACGGAGCTCTGCAGGGCAGGAACAAGGCACAGACGCTGGCAGAATACGGCGAGGAGCAGTTCATGACCTGGCGGCGTTCCTTCGATGTTCCGCCGCCGCCGCTGGATGACGACAGCGAATTCTCGCAGTCCGGCGACCCCCGCTATGCCGGCCTCGGCGGTGACATGCCTCGAACAGAATGTCTGAAGGATGTCATCGGACGGATGTTGCCGTACTGGGAGTCCGACATCACAGGTGATCTCGCGACGGGCAAGACGGTGCTCGTCACGGCGCACGGCAACTCGCTGCGTGCGCTGGTCAAGCACCTGGATGGCATCTCGGACGACGACATCACCGGCCTTAACATCCCCACCGGCATCCCGCTGGTCTACGAGCTTGACGAGAACTTCCGTCCTACGAAACCCGGTGAGTACCTCGATCCGGAGGCGGCCGCTGCTGGCGCTGCCGCGGTAGCGTCGCAGGGCTCCCGCACGTAGTCACGACCCCTCCTCCGGTGGTCGAGCCGCGTCGAACACCAGCCGCGATTGACCCATTTCACGGAGTGTCTGTCACCGAGCCTCGCGAATGCCCGGGGCCGGGTGCCGGAAGTACAGA
>JBDSDO010000095.1:0-6165 GCA_039920505.1 Terrimesophilobacter sp. | reverse complement strand
TTCGAACGGGTTGATCCCCAGTTCCGCCAACTGCGCCTTGTGGCTGGCCAGCCGCAGGTCGGCGAGGATGCCGGCGTGCACCGACGGGTGCAGCGTCTTCACCCGGCCGTCGAGCGACTCAGGGAAGCCGGTGATGTTCGACACATCGGTGACCGGATGCCCGGCGTCGCGGATGCGCGCGGCAGTCGATCCGGTGGAGACGATCTCCACCCCGGCCCCCACCAGCTCGGCGGCCAGTTCGGTCAGGCCCGTCTTGTCGTAGACGGAGACGATGGCCCTCCGGATCGGGATGACGTCGCGGTCGCGACGCTCGGAGGTGGAAGTGGCGGTCATGCGCGAACGAACTCCTTGAGATCGATGGTTCCGGTGGCGATGCCGAGCAGGCTCTGCGCGAGCAGCTCCCTCTCGACGAGTTTGATGCGGTCGTGCAGCGCGGCTTCGGTGTCCCGCGGGAGTACCGGCACCCTGCGTTGGGCCACGATCGGTCCGCTGTCGACTCCGTCGTCGACGACGATGACGCTGGCTCCGGTGGCATCCGTTCCCGCGGCAAGGGCGTCCCGCACCGCGTGCGCACCGGGAAACTCCGGCAGGTACGCGGGATGCGTGTTGATCAGAACCGGTGACAGCGCGGCGACGACCCGGGAGGGCAGCAGCCGCATGAACCCGCTGAGGACGACGACATCCGCCCCGAACCGCTGCACCTGTGCAAGGAGCGCGTCGCCCCAGGAGGCGCGGTCCGGGAAGTCGGCGAGCGCACTGATGAAGACCGGGATGCCGCGCGAGCGGGCATGGTCCAGTCCGCTGGCGTCGCGATCGGCGCCCACCGCGACGACGTCGACCGGAAACTCGTCCGCCTCAGTGGCCTGCAGCAGCGCCTCAAGGTTCGAGCCGCCGCCGGAGATGAGCACGACCACAGAGAGCACTCTGCGAGCCTATCGCGAGCCGGCGGCCTCCTTCTGTGCCGCCAGTCGTTCGGCCGGCCGTACGGCGAACAGGCCGACGACCGCGGCGAACCCGATTTCAAGAGCGGCGAACGCACCGACCAGCCACGGATCCGGCCCGACGTCGGCTAATCGACCAGGGCCTGCGGCACCGGCGGAAAACCAGGCGAGCAGCCCGAGCAGGAGGCCGGCGCTGATGCCGATGCCGACGCCGAGCCCCACCTGACCGAGCGCACCGCGGGTGTCGACCGATGGCATCCGGGAGCGGATGATGACCGCCGTCAGAAAGCCGACGAGCACCGGAACGAGCAGCCCGAGAAACCCGAAGGCGAGGTCGCCGGATGGCAACGCACCGAGCACCGGCACTGCGGGCAGCGGGCCGAGGCTGGTGCCGAGTGGGGAGACGGCGGATGCGGTGCCGATGGCGAAGCCCGGGCCGACCAGCCACGACACACCCCAGATGACGAGGTTCGGCAGGATGGCCAGCTGTCCGAGCGTGAGCGCGACACCGCCGAGCACGCGGGTGTGCACACTCTCGTAGAGGCCGATGATGTGCGCGTAGTTGAGCAGGAGCGAGCCGGCGACCAGGATCGACGCGACAGCGACGACTCCGGCGGCGGCGATGGCCCCGCCACGCAGGGCCGCCGGAACGCCGGTGCGGATGCCGGTCGGCAGATCCAGGATCCAGCCGCGAAATTGCCGGTGCAACGCGACATTCCACCCGGCGAGAGCGGTCGCAGCGGTCGCGCGCAGAGCCTGGGCGCGACCAGGTTGCGGTCGGCCGGCCTCCGGCTGGGCAGTATCGGAGTTGCCCTCGTGCACCTCCCGCGGCCGCCGCCGGGTCAGCTCCCAGCCGATCCCTACTCCGATGGCGAAGACCAGCGTCGGCATCAGCGTGCCCTGCGAGATCGAGGGTCGGGCGAGCGGGTGCAGCGCCGAGAGGGTCACCGTGAAAGCCAGCAGGCCGAACGTGCCGATCGAGGCAAGCAGGCCGAAGATCCGGTACGGAGTTTCGGCGACGCGCCGTCCGGCCCGCACGCCCAGCAGCACGGTGAGCAGTGCGAAGCCCAGCGGGGCGATGGTGAGTACGAACGGGGTTTCGGCGCCAACGAAACCGGCGGCGGTCGCGACGGCCGGGTCGAGCGTCATCCGGATATCCGCTCCGGAACCGAGCAGCCAGATGTCGACGGCCGCGCGCCAGAACACTAGCCAGTCGATCTGCAGCCCGTATTGAGCGGCCCACATGATGGTCAACGGCACGAGCGGGATGCCGATGCCGATGCCCACGACGAGCAGCGCCTCAAGCGCGGCGAAGAGGGCGGTCAGCGGACGGTTCATACTCGTCGGAGCCTACCTCCGCGCCGCCGCATCCCTCGTTCGCCCTTCCGGCGGCTTCCGAAATGACGGTGATTTGGTCATCCGGCAACGCAACCATTGGCATCCGGAGGCACGGTTTACCAAATGTCCGTCATTTCGGAAGGGGACGGGCGGATGCCGGTGGGCGGCGGACGCCGAAGGCCCCGCTGGTGGGCGGGGCCTCCGTGACGCGATGGTGCGGTTACAGGGCGGCGACGAGCTCGCGCATGATCGCTGCGGTCTCGGACGGTGTCTTGCCGACCCGCACTCCGGCCGCCTCGAGGGCGACCTTCTTGCCCTGCGCAGTGCCGGCCCCGTTGGAGACGATCGCTCCGGCGTGGCCCATGGTCTTGCCCTCCGGGGCGGTGAAACCTGCGACGTAGGCAACGACCGGCTTGGTGACGTGCGCCCGGATGTACTCGGCAGCACGCTCCTCGGCGTCCCCACCGATCTCGCCGATCATGACGATTGCCTTGGTCTCCGGATCGGCCTCGAACGCGGCAAGCGCGTCGATGTGGGTGGTTCCGATGATGGGGTCGCCGCCGATGCCGATCGCGGACGAGAAGCCCAGGTCGCGCAGTTCGAACATCATCTGGTAGGTGAGGGTTCCGGACTTGGAGACCAAGCCGATCGGGCCCGCCTCGGCTATCGTCGCTGGGATGATGCCAGCGTTGGACTTGCCTGGGCTGATCACGCCGGGGCAGTTCGGCCCGATGATCTGGGTGACGTTGCCCTTCGACTTCGCGTACGCCCAGAACTGGGCGGAGTCATGCACCGGGATGCCCTCGGTGATCACGATGACCAGCGGGATTGCAGCATCCACGGCCTCGATCACGGCCGACTTGGCGAACGCGGGCGGAACGAAAACCACCGACACGTTCGCGCCGGTTTCGGCCATCGCATCCGCCACGGTGCCGAAGATCGGCAGAGTGTGGTCGGCGATCTCGACGGTCGTGCCCGCCTTGCGCGGGTTGGTGCCGCCGACGATGTTCGACCCGCCGCGCAGCATGTGCCCGGCGTGCTTGGTACCCTCCGAGCCGGTCAGGCCCTGAACGATGATTTTAGAGTTCTCGTCGAGGAAAATCGACATGTCCCGTATCCCTTACGCGTTCGCGAGCTCGGCGGCCTTGTCGGCTGCCTCGTCCATGGTTTCGACGACGGTGACGAGCGGATGCTGCGCCTCCGCCAGAATTCTGCGGCCTTCGACGACGCTGTTGCCGTCCAGGCGTACGACAAGCGGCTTGGTGGCGGTGTCGCCGAGGGTCTCCAACGCCTCGAGGATGCCCTTGGCCACCGCGACGCAGGAGGTGATCCCACCGAACACGTTGACGAACACGCTCTTGACCTGCTTGTCGCCGAGGATCACGTCGAGCCCCGCCGCCATGACCGCTGCGGATGCTCCGCCACCGATGTCGAGGAAGTTGGCCGGCTTCGCTCCGCCGTGCCGCTCCCCCGCGTAGGACACCACGTCGAGCGTGGACATGACCAGCCCAGCGCCGTTGCCGATGATCCCGACGTTGCCGTCGAGCTTCACGTAGTTGAGGTGCGACGCCTTGGCCTTCGCCTCGAGCGGGTCCGCCGAGGCGGCATCCTCCAGCTCGGCGTGCGCCGGATGCCGGAAGTCGGCGTTGGCGTCGAGGGTCACCTTGCCGTCGAGGGCGATGATGTCGCCGTCCTCGGTGAGTACGAGCGGATTGACCTCGACCAACGTCGCGTCCTCACCGGTAAAGACATTGTAGAGCCGCTGGATGACTGGCGACATCTTGGCGATCAGCTCGTTGGGGAATCCGGCCGCCCTGGCGATCTCGGTCGCCTTGGCCTCGTCGATGCCGACCAGCGGGTCGACCTCGATGCGGGCGAGGGCCTCGGGCCTCTCGACAGCGAGGATCTCGATCTCCACGCCGCCCTCGACGCTCGACAGCGAAAGGAAGGAACGGTTGGCGCGATCGAGCAGCACGGAGAAGTAGAACTCCCTGGCGATCTTGGCGCCGGCGGCGACCATGACGCGCCGCACCGTGTGGCCCTTGATGTCCAGCCCGAAAATGCCGCGGGACAGTTCCTCAGCCTGCGCCGGGTCGTGAGCGACCTTGACGCCGCCAGCCTTGCCGCGACCACCCGCCTTGACCTGCGCCTTGACGACGACGGTGCCGCCGAGTTTCTCCGCTGCCGCTCGTACTTCTTCTGGTGTGTCGGCGATGATGCCGGCCAGCACAGGCACCGAATAGGACTCAAAAAGATCCCTGGCCTGATACTCGAATAGATCCACGCTGCTCGTCCAATCCGCGCGTTGGTGTGCTTGAAATGGCACTTGTCTCGATACCGAGATAGTTCGACGTCAAGAGACTTTGGCCACCAAGGATTCTACCCGCATGTGCGACACGCCCAGAAACGGATGCCGCCAATCGAAAAGTCCTTGCCTATCGCGCGGTCGATCAATATAGTTGGTGCACTGAGCATTTCACAGTGCACTGAGCATTTCACGGCGCACTGCACGATTGCACGGCACGGGGCCGCGTGTTCGGAGGGAGACTGCGATGCAGCAGATGGACGGCCGGGCCGACAGCCCGGAGCTCGAACAGCTATACCGGGACTTCGCGGCCAACGAGTTGTCGCCGCTGTGGACTCAGCGTGAAGGTCTCATGCCGATGTCGCCCGAGCCCGCCGCGATCCCTTATGTATGGAAGTGGGACGTTCTTTACGATCTCGCCAAACGCAGCGGCGACCTGGTCCCGGTCGGCCGCGGCGGGGAGCGCCGGGCGATCGGGCTTGCCAACCCGGGGTTGCCGGGCACCGCCTACGCCACTGCCACGCTCTGGTGCGCCATCCAGTACCTCGGCCCGCACGAGACCGCGCCGGAACACCGGCACAGCCAGAACGCATTCCGGTTCGTCGTTGAGGGCGAGGGAGTCTGGACCGTCGTCAACGGCGACCCGGTCGCGATGACCCGCGGCGACCTGCTGCTGACCCCGGGCTGGCACTTTCACGGCCACCACAACGACACAGACCAGCCGATGGCCTGGCTCGACGGGCTCGACATCCCGTTTTCCCACTACACGGACGTCGGATTCTTCGAGTACGGTTCCGAGCGCGTCACCGACGAAGCCTCCCCCGCCGTGTCCCGCGCCGAGCGACTCTGGGCGTACCCGGGGCTGCGACCGCTGTCGGCTCTGGAGGACACCGCGAGTTCGCCGCTGGCTGCGTACCGCTGGACCTACACGGATGCCGCCCTGCGCGCGCAGCTCGCGCTGGAAGACGACGGGTATCCGGCCACCGTCGAGCAGGGGCACGCGGCCATCCGCTACGTAAACCCCACCACCGGCGGCGACGTCATGCCCACCCTGCGCGCCGAATTCCACCGGCTGCGCAAGGGCGCGGACACGCCCACCCGGCACGAGGTCGGCTCGTCGGTATGGCAGGTGTTCGAGGGCGACGGCAGCGTGGTGCTCGGCGGCGTCGAACACCGGGTGGAAACCGGCGACATCTTCGCCGTGCCCTCCTGGGTATCGTGGTCATTGCACGCAGATACTCAGTTCGACCTGTTCCGGTTCAACGACGGGCCGATCATCGATCGCTTGCACTTCACCCGCACCTACATCCCAGGGGAGACAGCGTGAAACTCGCAACACTGCGCACATCGGATGGCACGGTCGCCGTGCTCGTCGGCACAGCCGCGGCAACCGAGATCGTGGGCGTCGCCGACGTCGGCGCGCTGCTGAGACTGCCGGACTGGCGCGCGCTCGCGACGGCGGCATCCGGCACCGCGCATCCGCTCGAGTCGATCGAGTCGCACCGGTGGGCGCCCGTGGTTCCACACCCGGGCAAGATCCTGTGTGTGGGGCTCAACTACCGCCAGCACATCCTTGAGATG
>JBDSDO010000094.1:0-7890 GCA_039920505.1 Terrimesophilobacter sp. | reverse complement strand
TCGAGCATCGTCAGTTCATAGCGGTCGGTGAGGAGTGCGCTGGTCACACTTGAGAGCCTAGCGAGGCCCCGAATCGGCCGTGCGACGATCGGTCTAAACTTGGGGCTTGTGACTGACGCGCCGATTGGGATCTTCGACTCCGGTGTCGGCGGGCTCACCGTGGCTCGGGCGATCATCGACCAGCTCCCCGGCGAGTCGATCGTCTACGTCGGGGACACCGCCCACTCGCCGTACGGACCGAAGCCGATCGCCGATGTTCGGAAGTATTCCCTCGCGGTCATGGACGACCTCGTCGCCGAGGGCGTCAAGCTGCTCGTGATCGCCTGCAACACCGCGTCGGCCGCGATGCTGCGCGACGCCAGGGAGCGGTTCACCGACGGATACGGCATCCCCGTCGTCGAGGTGATCCAGCCCGCCGTGCGTGCGGCCGCCCGGCAGACCAAGAACAAGCGCGTCGGAGTGATCGGCACTGTCGGCACCATCAAATCGCGGGCGTACGAGGATGCTTTCGCCGCAGCATCCGATCTGCAGCTGTTCCCGAAAGCCTGTCCGCGGTTCGTCGAGTTCGTCGAAGCCGGTGTCACCTCGGGGCCCGAGTTGTTCGCCGTCGCCGAAGACTACCTGCAGCCGCTGAAGGACAGTGGGATCGACACTCTCGTGCTCGGCTGCACCCACTACCCGCTAATGTCGGCCGCGATCCAGTATGTGATGGGTCGGGAGGTCACGCTGGTCTCCAGCGCCGCAGAGACTGCGTACGACGTGTACCGCACACTTGTCAGGCACTCCCTCCAGCGCACCGTGGCCGCACCGCCCAGCTACACGTTCGAGGCCACCGGCGGAAGCCAAGACCAATTCACGCGCCTAGCCCGCCGGTTCCTGGGCCCGGAGGTCTCGACCGTGGAACTCGTAGAGACCGGCACCATCCAATTGCCGGATCTGCACTGACGGATCTGTACAGAAGAGACCCAAGAACCAGAACAGGACAGCACATGACAGACACCACCACCGTGAAGCTGCGCACCGACGGGCGCACCCTCGACGAACTGAGGCCCGTGACCATCGAGCGCGGGTGGAGCGAGCAGGCCGAAGGTTCGGCGCTGATCTCGTTCGGCCGCACCCGCGTGTTGTGCACCGCGTCCTTCACCAATGGTGTCCCGCGCTGGATGGCCGGCAAGGGCAAGGGCTGGGTGACCGCCGAATACGCGATGCTGCCGCGCTCCACCAACGAACGGATGGCTCGGGAATCGGTCAAGGGCAAGATCGGCGGGCGCACTCACGAGATCTCCCGTCTGGTCGGCCGTAGCCTGCGTGCCGTGGTCGACCTCAAGGCGCTGGGAGAGAACACGGTCGTCATCGACTGCGACGTACTGCAAGCCGACGGTGGAACCCGCACAGCCGCGATTACCGGCGCCTACGTTGCGCTCGCCGATGCCCTGGAATGGGGCAGGGCGAAGAAGTTTCTTGGGACACACTCGAAGCCTCTGATCGACAGCGTCGCCGCCGTCTCCGTCGGAATCATCGACGGCACTCCTATGCTCGATTTGGCATATACCGAGGATGTTCGCGCGGAGACGGACATGAACGTTGTCGTCACCGGACGGGGTCTGTTCGTCGAGGTGCAGGGCACGGCCGAGGGCGCCCCGTTCGACCGCACCGAGCTGAACGCGCTCCTCGACCTCGCGCTCGACGGCGCGAAAACCCTCACGACCGTGCAACTGGCGGCGCTGGCGTCGTGAAACTCGTCCTCGCCACCCACAACGCGCACAAGGTCGAGGAATTGCGTCGCATCCTGGAGCCGCGGCTTCCCGGACTCGAACTCATCGGTTACGACGGCCCTGAGCCGGTGGAGGACGGCGTCACTTTCGCCGAGAACGCATTGATCAAGGCACGCTCCGCCGCCGCCTACACCGGGTTGCCGGCGCTCGCAGACGACTCAGGGATTTGCGTGGATGCGCTGAGCGGCGCGCCCGGCATCCACTCTGCGCGCTATGCGGGGACGCGCGTGGACGCGGACAACGTTGCCAAGTTACTCAATGAACTGGGCGACACAAGCGACCGTGCTGCTCAGTTCGTGTGCGCCGCCGCACTGGCGAACGGAGCTTTCGAGCTGGTAGAGCTGGGGGTGTGGCCCGGATCGGTGTTGCGAACTCCGGCGGGCAGCGGAGGATTCGGATACGACCCGATCTTCCAACCCGAGGGGTACGACGTTTCCGCGGCTCAGCTGAGCGCGGCCGAAAAGGATGCGATCAGCCACCGTCGACGCGCGTTCTCGGCGCTCGCGCCGACCATCCTCGCCCAGCTCGACTAAGGCGCGCGCGCCGCTCGCGGATGGCCCGGTGAGCCCGGGCGGCCTACCCTGGGGGTATGACCACCGTCGCACCCGTTGCACGCTCCGCGAACCGAACGCGCCTCGTTTTCGCGCTCGGAATCGTGACGTTTGTGCTGGCAATCGAAGCGGTCGGGGCGGCCCTCACCGGGTCTCTCGCGTTGCTGGCGGATGCCGGGCACATGCTTTCCGATGTCGTCGGTTTGGTGGTCGCGCTGGTGGCAGTCTCGGTCGCGGCGAGGCCGGCCACTGACCGTTCCACCTTCGGGTTCCAGCGGGCCGAGGTGTTCGGAGCCGTCGTCAACGGCGTCATCCTGCTCGTGGTCGCCGTGTCGGTCGGCGCATCCGCGATCGGGAGGCTGGTGGCGCCGTCACACGTGGAAGTGCAGAGTGTCCCCATGCTCGTCGTGGCCGTCGTGGGCCTGGTGGCGAACATCATCGCCGCGCTCATCCTGCGCAGCCACGCCGCAGCCTCCATCAACATGCGCGGCGCGTACCTGGAGGTGCTGGGCGACCTGCTCGGTTCCATCGCGGCGATCGTCGCCGCCGTCGTCATCCTCAGCACCGGATTCGTGCAGGCAGACTCCCTCGCCTCGCTCGCGATCGCGCTGCTCATCGCCCCACGCGCGCTGCTGCTGCTGCGCGACGCCATCCGGGTGCTCAGCGAGTCGGCCCCGAGTAACACCAGCGTGGCGGAGATCCGCACTCACATCCTGGGCACCGCCGGCGTCGTTGACGTCCACGACGTGCACGTCTGGGCGATCACCTCGGGAAACCCGGTCTTCTCCGCCCACGTGGTCGTCGAACCGGCCGTCTTCGCGAACCGGGAGACCGGCCGGCTCCTGGATGCGCTCTCCGAGTGTCTCGAAACGCACTTCGACGTCGCCCACTCGACCTTCCAGCTAGAACCGGCAGAGCACGCTGCGCACGAGGGTCGCTTCCACCCCTAGTCAACCGGCCAGCAGCAGGACCACCAGGGCGATGTTAAGCGTGACGAGCAGCACAGCGATGATCGAGGCCGCGACAGTCGTGTACCAACGGTTCACCGACTCGCCCAGCAGCCGGCGCTGCGCGGTCAGGATGACCAGGGGGACGAGGGCGAACGGGATCCCGAACGACAGGAAAACCTGACTCAACACGAGGGCCGAGGTCGGGTCGAAACCGATCCAGAGGATGCCCAGCGCCGGGATGAGGGTGACCAGTCGGCGCAGCAGCAGGGGAATGCGCACCCGCAGCAGGCCGTGCATGATCTCCGCACCCGCATAGGCGCCCACCGACGTGGACGCGAGTCCGGAGGCGAGCAGCCCGACCGCGAACAGGGTCGCCACGATCGGACCGAGCGACGCCTCCAACGCCGCGTGGGCACCCTCCAGCGTGTCGGTGCCGACGACTCCGTGGAGCGAGGCCGCGGCGAGCAGCAGGATGACGAGATTCACCGTGCCCGCGATGGCCAGGGCGATGGTGACATCCGCCCGAGTCGCCCGCAGGATGAGACGCCGCGCACTCCCCGGCGGGACCAGGCCGAAGCGGTCTCGGGTGAGCGCGGAGTGCGCGTAAATCGCGTGCGGCATGATCGTCGCACCGAGGATGGAGGCGGCCAGCAGCACCGAGCCGCTGCCCTCGAAACGCGGCACCATGCCTGCGAGCGTCGACCCGGCATCCGGAGGGTTGAAAAAAATGCCCACGGAGAAGCCGATCGCGATGATCGCCATCATGGCGATGATCACCCGTTCGAATGGCCGGGTGTCCCGCCGGGAGTGGATGCCGAGCACGAGCATCGAGACGCCGCCGGTGATCACCCCGCCGGCGAGCAGGGGAAGGTCGAAAAGCAGGTTGAGGGCGATCGCGCCGCCGATGATCTCCGCGAGGTCGGTGGCCATGGCAACCACCTCGGCCTGCAGCCAGTACAACCAGCGCTGCCAGGCATGCGTCAGCCGCTCGCCCATCAGTTCCGGCAGGCTCCGGCCGGTCACGATGCCCAGTTTCGCCGACAGGTATTGCACCAGCCAGGCCATGACGTTGCCAGAGACGACCACCCAGACCAGCAGATAGCCGAATTGTGCCCCGGCAGTCATGTTGCTTGCGACGTTGCCCGGGTCGAGGTAGGCGACGCCGGCGACCAGCGCCGGGCCGAGCAACGGGAGCAGCCGCTTCGTGCGAGAGTTGACCGTGCGCGACCTGGTACCTTCGTCGGTCGCGGCAGTGTTCACAATTCCCAGTCTAATATTTCGGTGCACCGAAAAATAGCATGAAAATTGGCCAGAAGGAGGGATCAGTGAACAGCGTCATCGAGGACTACGTCAAAGTCATCTACTCGCACACCGAGTGGCAGCAACAGCCGCTCACCACGACGGGGCTCGCCGAGCGCCTCGGACTGGCCGCCTCGTCGGTGACCGAGATGGTCAAGAAGCTCGTCGCCCATGGTCTCGTGACCCATGTGCCCTACGGAGCCATCGAGCTTACGGACGCCGGCCGGTCGCTGGCGTTGCGGATGGTGCGCCGTCATCGGCTCATCGAAACTTGGCTGGTCGAGTCGTTCGGTTATAACTGGGATGAGGTGCACGACGAGGCCGAGGTGCTCGAGCACGCCGTCTCCGATCGGATGCTTGATCTCATCGCCGACAAACTCGGCCATCCGCAGCGCGATCCGCACGGCGACCCGATCCCGGATGCCCGCGGACGGCTCGTCCGCCCCGACGCTGTGGTGCTCACCGACGCCCCAGACGGATTCACCGGAAAGGTGGTGCGTATCAGCGACCGCAACCCCGATCTGCTGCGCTATCTCGAATCGCAGGTGATCACTGTGGACGCCGGGCTCACCGTGCTGCGCCGGATGCCGTTCGGCAGCTCCATGATGATCGGCATCGGCGGCACCGAACTCGAGCTCGGCGACGAGGCCGCCGCTTCGATCTGGGTGGCCGAAGCGCGCGCCGAGCAGCGGCCGCGCCAGCGGCGAAGTTACGACTAGCGTTGACACCGATGACCGACAACGCACCCACCCCCGTCCCGATCGACGACTCCCCGGCCGAGCGCATCCGAGCCGCGATGCAACGCTTCGGCGAACGCGTCGTCGCCGGCCGCGCGGCGAACCTGTTGCGCGGCCGCAACGAGGGCGACGAATTCCTGCTCTGGGTGGGCGGCCGCCACGCGCAGGGGGTGCTCGATGGGGCGCCCGCCCTGTACTGGCCGGAAGTGTGGGGGGCGAGGGCTCTGATGACGGCGTGGGACGACTCCGCCGCCGACGCGGTCGTGGCGGGTCTGGAGAACCAGGCCTGGCGGGTGCGCGAAATGTGCGCCAAGGTGTGCGCGGTGCGAGAACTGGACGCCTCGAAGGCCCTCACGCGCCATACGACGGATGCCGTGCCGCGAGTGCGTGCCGCATCCGCTCGGGCGCTCGCGGCAGTCGGCGATGAGGGCAGTGCCGCGGCGTTGACGGTGATGCTGCGGGATCCTGACAAAGACGTGCGTCGGGCGGCGCAACAATCGCTCGCGGCGCTCGGCGAGCGTACGGCGGGCACCGAGCATCCGTTCGCGTAACGGTTCGGCTTAGTCGAAAGCCCGAACTTATTCGAACGTTTCCGGCTTCAGGGCCGCTTCACTCTCCGGCAGCGGACGCACCCCGCTGCGGTTGGCCTCGCGGGCCTTCACGCTTGAGCGCACGTAGTGGTACACCGTCGGGATCAGCGTGACCACTACAGCGCCGAGCAGGATGATGTCGATGTATTCCTTGACGAAGTCCGCGACGGGCGGGATGTAGCCGAGCAGGTAGCCGCCGCAGGTGAGGCCGATACCCCAGAGGATCGCGCCGACGAAGTTGTACAGCGAATACTTACGGTAATTCATATGCCCGATGCCGGCGGCGACCGGTGCGAAGGTGCGCACGATGGGGACGAAGCGGGCGAGTACCACGGCCAGGGCGCCGAAGCGCACGAAGAATGCGTTCGTCCGTTCCACGTTTTTGCGGCTGAACAGCCCGCTCTCCTTGCGTTCGAAGAGTCGCGGCCCGAACTTATGGCCGATGAGATAGCCGACCTCACCGCCGACGAACGCGGCGAACCCGATCGCCAGGGCCACCCACCAGATGTCGATGCCGATAACACCCTGGAACGTGAGCAAACCGGTGATGACGAGCAGCGTGTCACCCGGAAGCAGGAATCCGATCAGAAGGCCGGTCTCCGCGAAGATGATGAAGCACACGCCGATGATGGCGAAGGCCCCGAAGCCGTCGATGAGGTTCGACGGATCGAGCCAAGGGATCAATGCGGTGGCAGCCACTGACGTGTTGTCTCCATTCGGGTGTGCGACCGGTGCTGATCGGCCATCAAATACGCTCATGACAGAGTAACTGTCCGCGTCTGTAAGCTGCACCGGAAAAAATGCGGTGTCGTGCGGAAGAAGGGACTTGAACCCTCACGCCTTTCGGCACAGGTACCTAAAACCTGCGTGTATACCAATTTCACCACTCCCGCGAGCGTGTCAAGGCTACTTGATCGCCGCCAATCCGTGGGTCAGCCCCTGGTGGCTGCGGCCTGTGGATAACCTCCGACGCCGTCCTTCGTTCTGACGGATGATGGCGCGGTGAGCAGAGCCGTCGCCATCATCACCGACCGAGTGCGGGAACGGGTGCGCCTGGACGGCGTCGACCTCGGCCGGGACCGCGACCTGGCGCATCGGTACGTGCACGACGAGGTGCAGCGGTACAGCGAGCACGCCCTCGGCGGTTCGGTGCCGATGCTCGCCGACGAGGCTCAAACGGCCAGGGACATTGTGGCCAGCATCGTCGGTTTCGGTGTGTTGCAGCAGTTCTTCGACGATCCGGAGGTCGAGGAGATCTGGATCAACGCGCCTACCGAGGTGTTCATCGCAAAAAGTGGGCTCGCCCAGCGCACCACCGTGGAGCTCACCGACACCGGCGTACGCGATTTGGTGGAACGGATGCTGCAGTCCACCGGTCGGCGCGTCGACGTCTTCAGCCCGTTTGTGGATGCGTCGTTACCGGACGGCTCGAGACTTCACGTTGTCATCCCGGACGTGACCCAAAAGCACTGGGCGGTGAACATCCGCAAGTTCACCCAACGCATCAAAGACCTACAACACCTCGTCGAGTTGGGCTCGGTGACCGTGCCAGCGGCGCAGTTCCTGCGGATGTGTGTGCTTTCTGGCCTGAACATCCTCGTGTCGGGAGCCACTCAAAGCGGCAAGACGACACTGCTCAACGCCCTGCTCTCCACCGCGCGCCCCACCGAACGGATCGTCACGGTAGAGGAGACCTTCGAGCTCGACCTCAGCGCCCGCGACGTCGTCGCCATGCAGTGTCGGCAGCCGAGTCTCGAGGGCACCGGCGAAATCACCCTGCGCCGCCTCATTAAGGAAGCCCTGCGAATGCGCCCCGACCGACTCGTGGTCGGGGAGGTGCGCGAGGCAGAATCTCTCGACCTGCTGATCGCGTTGAACTCTGGTCTGCCCGGCATGTGTAGCCTGCACGCAAATGGGGCGCGTGACGCGCTGTCGAAACTGTCGACGCTGCCGTTGCTTGCCGGGCGCAACATTGACTCCTCCTTCGT
>JBDSDO010000093.1:0-12943 GCA_039920505.1 Terrimesophilobacter sp. | reverse complement strand
TCCTTGATCACGGAGGTCCAGAGCCGGGGTTTGCGTCCCGCCCAGCGAATCTGCACTCCCCACTCGTTGAGTTGATCGCGCCGGCGGTGCAGCACGTCACGGTTGAACCCCATCAGGAAGCGGACCTCGTCTGGGGACCGTTTCCAATTCTCGGTGGAGAATGCGTAAACGCTGAGGTGCTTCACACCGATCTGGATGGCGCCGGCGACGACGTCCAGCAGTGCCGCCTCTCCGGCGCGGTGCCCCTCGATCCTGGTCAGGCCGCGACGGTTGGCCCATCGGCCGTTGCCGTCCATGACGATGGCGACGTGGCCGGGGACGGCGGCGGCGGGCAGCGGTTTCGGGTAGAGGCCCGTCCAGTCGATGGGTTTGAACTCTACGGCGTCGCGGTGGGTTTTGGGGACGGTCATGAGGTCTCGATACGCTCGCTTGCGCTCGCTACTCGACCAGCTGAATCAGGGAACGGCCGCGCCGGTCCCTGAGGAGGTCGCTCTGCGACCGTCGCGAAGGGCTCCACAAAGGTGCGGTCCACGTGTTGCAGCGACCGGAGGCTGCGTTCCAGGTGGAACTGGGTGTATGCGGCGACGATACCGCTGGCCTGGCTGCGGGTGCCGCCAGTGCTGGCTTCCGCCACGCTCCAATCCCCCGTCAGTAGGGCGGCCAGCAGACCAAGCGTCGCCGAGTCGAGGCGAGGAGAACCGGGTGGGGCCACTTCGTCGGAGACCACTCCGCCCAGTTGCACCACGAACGCGGAGTGCGGGCCGGCGGCGCCGGTGACGGCGCAGTCGACGAAACTGGGCGCCCATCCGGCCACCGACAGGGCGCGCAGCAGGTAGGAGTCCAGGGTGAGGCTGGGGTGGTGCTCGCGGCGCGACAGTGAGCGCAGTCCGCCGACCAGCAGCAGGTACTGCTGCAGGGATCCGTTGTCATCGGTGATCTTGTCGGCGGTTTCGACCATGACGTTGGCTGCCGTGTAGCACCCGTAGTCCACGGCGATCTCGGCCCCGTAGGACCCGAGCGACTCCGCCTGGGTGATGATGTCGAGGCTGCGACCCTCGTACAGTTGCACGTCGGCGACCATGAACGGCTCCAACCGTGCGCCGAACTTGGAAGCGGTGCGTCGCACACCCTTGGCCACCGCTCGGATCTTGCCGTGCTGGCGGCTGAGCATGGTGACGATGCGGTCGGCTTCGCCCAGCTTGTGTGTGCGCAGCACCACTGCTTCGTCACGGTAGAGGGGCATAGTTCAATTATCACCGGGGTGGCGGTGCCGGGCGGCAGGGTGCAGCACCACAATTGATTCATGAACGAAACTGCGTTGGTGACGGGCGGCACGGGGACCCTTGGTCGCATAGTGGCGGGCAAGCTGCGGGAGGCCGGGGTGAGCACCAGGGTTCTCAGCCGGCATGCCAAAGCCGGCATCGCGGTCGGTGATCTGGCGTCCGGTGTTGGTGTGGATGCGGCGTTGGTGGGCGTGAGCACCGTCATCCACTGCGCCACGGGGAAGAACGACGAGAAGCAGAGCGCGAATCTGATCGCGGCCGCCCGGCGTGCCGGCGTGTCGCACCTGGTGTACATCTCGATCGTCGGGGTCGACCGGCATCCGTTCGCCTACTACCGGGCGAAGTGCGCCGTCGAGCGACGGGTCGAAAGCAGTGGGCTGCCGTTCACGATTCTGCGGGCTACACAGTTCCACAACCTGATTGTCGGCATCCTGAGCGCGCAGCGGCCGTCGCCGTTCATTCTCGTTCCGGATGTTCCGATCCAGCCCGTCGAGGTGAGTGAGGTGGCACAGCGTCTGGTCGAGCTTTCGCAGTCGGGGCCGGCCGGCCGAGTACCGGATCTCGGCGGCCCGCAGATTCGCCGCCTGCGTGAGCTCGCAGCGCTGTGGCGTACCGCAACCGGCCGCCGCCGGGTGTTGCTGCCGCTGGTGCTGCCGGGGAGGACGTTTCGGGCGTTCTCCGCAGGGCTGCACCTGGCGCCGGAACACGCCGACGGAACAGTCACGTTCGAGCAGTTCTTGGCGACGTCGGTAACCGGCCCAGTGCCGCGTTAGACGGTGCGCGCCGGCCGCGCCACGAATGCGCGGTCGATGAGGCGGCTCAGCAGTTCCCGGTAGTCGACACCGACGACGTCCCACATCGTCGGGTACTGGCTGAGTGCGGTCATCCCCGGCATCGTGTTGACTTCGTTGAGGGTGATCGTGCCGTTGTCTTCGAGGAAGAAGTCGACCCGGGCCAGACCCTCACAGCCCAGCGCGCGGAACGCAGCGACCGCGAAGGCCTCGAGTCGAGTGGCGACCAGGGGCTCCAGGATCGCCGGCACCTCGAACTCGTGGCCGCCGTCGGTGTACTTCGACGCGTAGTCGAAGAACGTGCTGCCGCTGGCGGGCCGGATGCGCAGCGGCGCGCCGATCGACAGGGTGCCGTCCGCCGCCTGCAGCACACCCAGGTCTACCTCGGAGGCGTTGATGAGCGGCTGGATCAGCGCGGTGGTGTCCGAGGACAGTGCCAGCTCGATCGCAGCATCCAACTGCTCTGCAGTATCGACGCGACTGACGCCCACGCTGGATCCGGAACGATTCGGCTTGACGAACACCGGGTAGCCGAGTTCGTCGGCTGCGACGTCGGCCCGGTCGTTCCCGGTGACGGCGACTGTGGGGATCGTCGGCAGTCCGGATGCGGCCAGCACGCTCTGGCAGAGGAGCTTGTCCATCGCCAAGGCGCTGGCGAGCACCCCGTTGCCTACATAGGGAAGGCCAGCCAGCTCCAACAGCCCCTGCACTGTGCCGTCTTCGCCGAACCTGCCGTGCAGCACCGGCAACGCGACGTCAATGCCGGTGAGGTCGGGCAGCAGCGCGCCGACGCCCGCGGTGGCCAGGTCCGCGATCGAGTCGAGCCGGTGCCAGCCGCCGCGCTTGTCGACGCCGAGAAGCACCGGGGTGAAGCGTTCCCGATCCAGATTGCCCAGGACCCCTTCCGCGGACGAGCACGAGACCTCGTGCTCGGTGTTGGCTCCGCCGAAGATGATCCCTACGCTGGTGTGACTCATGGGTTCCTTATGTGCTTGCGTTTCATCCTGCCACCGAGGCCGGTGAGGATTTCGTGAGGGAGGGTACCGGCAATGGTGGCCCACTCCGCGGCATCCGGTTCGCCGATGGCGGCGTCGCCGAGCAGCACGACTTCGTCGCCGAGGCGCACCAGCGCGTCGCCGAAGTCGACGCTGAACTGATCCATCGACACGGCGCCAACGATCGGATAGCGAGTCGCGCCGAGCACGATTTCGCCGACTCCGCCGAGCGACCGGGGCACGCCGTCCGCGTAGCCGACCGGAATCAGCCCTAGAGTGGTCGGCCGCTCAGTGACGAACTTCTGCCCGTAGCCGACGCCGACGCCGGCCGGCACTCGTCGCAGCTGAGTGACGTGGGAGACCGCGCGCAGAGCATACTTCAGCCCGTAGCTCATGCCGTCGACGGTTTCGATGCCGTAGACGGAAGCGCCGCAGCGCACCATGGTGAACGCGGTACGCGGGTGAGCGAGGGTGGCGGCGGAGTTCGCCAGGTGCCGCTCCTGCGGGGTCAGCCCGGCCGCGAGTGCGACATCGATTCCGGCGTGGAAGGCCTGCCAGGCCGGTTCGACGCCCGACCAGTCCGGGTCTGTGGCCAGCGCCAGGTGCGACCACACGCCGGTGACCCGCACCAGTTGGTCGTCTTGCCCCCGTTTCGCCTGTGCGCACAGGCTCGGCCACAACGCCGCGGGGGTGCCGGCCCGGGACATCCCGGTGTCGACCTCCAGGTGCACGTCAGCGCGGATGCCTGCGACAGCTGCGGCACCGGCAACCGCCTCCAGCGTCTCGTGGTTCGCACAGGACACTGTCACCTGGGTGCGCAGCGCCCCCGCGATGTCGCTCCACGGGTCGACGAGCCAGGCCAGGATGGGCGCAGTGACCCCGGCGCGGCGCAATTGCAACGCTTCGTCAACGGTGGCCACTCCGAGCCAGGCTGCTCCGGCGGCCAGGGCAGTGGCCGCCACTTGCACGGCACCGTGCCCAAACGCATCCGCCTTCACGACGGCCATGAACTTCGCGTCCGTCTTCGAGCGCAGCAGGCGAATGTTCTCGGCGATCACCGCATGGTCGATCGTGCACAGTGCCGTCGGCCGGGCAACCCTGGGTATTTCGTGCGAACCAGGTACGGTCTGCACAAACGTCATCTCACGATAATACGGCGCGCACCCTTAGGCGACCGGCACCCGCGCCGTACCGGCCGCGGCGGTCGCTTGCGTAGATGGCGTCCAATGGCTGTCGCGCAGAGCCCGGTTGACCGCGGAGACCACCGCTTTCAGGGAGGCCGTGGCGATGTCGGCGTCTATTCCGACACCCCACAGCGGGCGGCTGCCCACCGAGCATTCCACGTAGGCCGCGGCGACCGCATCTCCCCCCGAGCCGAGCGCGTGCTCGACGTAGTCGAACACCTTCACCTCGATGGAGCGGGCAGCGAGGATGTCGAGGAAAGCGGCGATCGGACCGTTGCCCTCCCCATCGACCTCGACGATGTCATGGTCGATCCGCAGCTTCGCGTGCAGGTGCACGCTTCCAGCCATGTCACTCGTGGTTCTCGTGCTGAGCAGTTCGAAGCGACCCCACTTTTCGGGAGCATGGCTGGCGGGTGCCGGCAGGTATTCGTCCTGGAAGATCTCCCAAATCTGCTGGCTGGTGACCTCGCCGCCCTCCGCATCTGTCTTTGCCTGCACAACGCTGCTGAACTCGATCTGCAGCTTGCGGGGCAGTTCGAGTGCGTGGTCGGCCTTGAGCAGGTAGGCCACGCCGCCCTTGCCGGACTGGGAGTTGACCCGGATGACGGCCTCATAGCTGCGGCCGAGGTCTTTCGGGTCGACGGGCAGGTAGGGCACAGCCCACAGCAGGTCATTGACGCTCGTGCCCTGGCTGGCCGCGTCGGCCTCCATGGCCTCGAAGCCCTTCTTGATCGCATCCTGATGCTATCCGCTGAACGCGGTGTAGACCAGGTCGCCCGACCACGGGGTGCGCTCATGCACGGGTAGCTGGGTGCAGTATTCGGCGGTGCGTTTGACCTCGTCGAGGTCGCTGAAGTCGATCTGCGGGTCGATGCCCTGGGTGAAGAGGTTGATGCCGAGGGCGACAATGTCGACGTTGCCGGTGCGCTCGCCATTGCCGAACAGGCAGCCTTCGATGCGGTCGGCGCCCGCCAGGTAGCCCAGTTCCGCCGCCGCGATCGCGGTGCCGCGGTCGTTGTGCGGGTGCAGCGACAAGATGATGTTCTCGCGGTTGTTCAAATGACGGGACATCCACTCGATGGAGTCGGCGTAGACGTTCGGGCTGGCCATCTCCACCGTCGCGGGAAGGTTGATGATGACGTTGCGCTCCGCGGTCGGCTCGAACACCTCGATGACCTGGTTGCAGATGTCGAGGGCGAACTCGAGTTCGGTGCCGGTGTAGCTCTCCGGGGAGTATTCGTAGTAGATCTCGGTGCCGGGGACGGTGGCCTCCATCGAGCGGCACTTACGCGCGCCGGCGAGGGCGAGGTCGATGATGCCCTGTTTGTTGGAGCGGAACACCACGTCGCGTTGCAGGATGCTCGTGGAATTGTAGAGGTGCACGATCGCACGTTTGGCGCCGCGGATGGCCTCGTAGGTGCGCTCGATCAGGGGATCTCTGGCCTGAGTGAGCACCTGGATGGTGACGTCATCGGGGATCAGGTCCTCTTCGATGAGGGTGCGGACGAAGTCGAAGTCCGTTTGGCTGGCCGACGGAAAGCCGACCTCGATCTCCTTGTAGCCCATGCGCACGAGCAGGTCGTACATGACCCGCTTGCGCTCGGAGTTCATCGGATCGATCAGCGCCTGGTTGCCGTCCCGCAGGTCTACCGCGCACCAGCGCGGTGCCTGCGTCACGCGCTTGCTCGGCCAGGTGCGATCCGGCAGATCGATCGAAAACTGTTCGTGATACGGACGGTACTTGTGAATCGGCATTGCCGATGCTGACTGCATGTTCTTCATGGTCTCGCTGCTCCCCTGAGCCTTATGGGCTCGCGCTGTTGGGCTTTCGCCTAGTCTGTTCAGCCAACGACAAACTCCGCGACGAGGAAGGCCTGGGTTAGGACTCGGCGCGGCAGCTAAGGAGGAGCAGACCGTATGGCACGCAACAAGAGTAGCACCGTCACGCCGCCTCGGGCGACCGCTCCGTCTGTGAGACCGTTTCACGGAGGTTCTGTCGTCCAGGTCCACCTGCCCCGGCAACCGGGGGGTTCCGCAACAGAAACTCCGTGAAACGGGTCACTGCGGGAGGGGACAGTGACCGAGATTCGATCGGTCACGGCGGGCACGTGGGAGCGGGGCGCGGCGCTCAGTCCTCCAGTGCCTGGCCGCGCATCTCGGGGAGCGCGAACGCGCCGAGCGCGGCAACCACGAAGAACGCGGCGAAGATGGCGAACAGGAACACCGTCCCGCCCCCGTCGCGCAGGAACGGCACGGCCAGTGGCGCGATAATCGAGGCAATCCGGCCGACGCCGGCGGCCCAGCCTGCGCCGGTGGCACGCATCCTGGTCGGGTAAAGCTCCGGTGTCACCGCGTAGAGCGCACCCCAGGCACCGAGATTGAAGAACGACAGCAGCATGCCCGCGATGATGACCTGGGTCACATCCGTCGCCACTCCGAACAGCGCGGCAGAAACGGCGGCGCCGACCAGGAACACTGCCAGGGTCTGTCGTCTCCCCCACTTCTCGATCAGATACGCGGATGCCGCGTAGCCGGGCAGTTGCGCGAGTGTGATGATGAGGGTGAAGCCGAACGAGCGCACGAGCGAGAATCCGGAGGCGACGAGGATCGTCGGCAGCCAGATGAACGCGCCGTAGTAGGAGAAGTTCACGCAGAACCAGACCAGCCAGAGCGCGGCCGTGCGGCGACGCAGCGCCGGTGCCCACAGTTCGGCGACGCGGGTGCGCACCGCGGCGGTCTTCCCGGACGTGATCGCACCGGTGGCGACGCGCAGGCCGGCGGAGGCTTCGAATCGGCGCACCGTCTGCTCAGCTTCGTCGTGCCTGCCTCGCGACTCGAGGAAGTGCACCGACTCAGGCAGCCGCAGCCGCACGAACACGGCATACAGTGCGGGCACCGCGCCGATCACGAGTGCCCACCGCCACCCGTCGGCCGAGGCGGGCACGACTACGTAGCCGATCACCGCGGCGATCGTCCAGCCCACCGCCCAGAACGACTCGAGAATGACGATGATCCGGCCGCGGATGCGCGGTGGTGCGAACTCGCTCACCAGCGTCGAGGCGACGGGCAGTTCCGCGCCGAGGCCGAGGCCGACAACAAAGCGCAACGCAATGAGCACAGCGACCGACAGGGAGAGCGCTGAAGCGCCGGTTGCGAGTCCGTAGATGAGCAGTGTGATCGCAAACACGTGGCGTCGTCCGAACTTGTCCGCAAGGAGTCCGCCGAGTGCAGCGCCGACAGCCATGCCGACGAAGCCCGACGAGGCGATGAGCGACAGTTCCAGGCTGGTCGCGTGCCACTGCACCGCGAGCTGCGCCAGCACGAACGAGATGAGCCCGACATCCATCGCATCCAGCGCCCAGCCGAGGCCGGACCCGACCAGTACTCGTCGGTGCTCTTTGGTGAACGGGAGGACATCCAGTCGTTCGGTTCGGCTCAGGCGCGCGGAGACGTCGGTTGTCATTGGGTCCATTTCAGGTCAGGCAATGAGGCGGACCACGGCACCGTAATTAGCCGCGGGGATGATCGAACTTTATTGCATTCGACGGCGCCCGGGAGGCCACTCCCACAATTGTTACGCCGAGCCCATCAAATCGCCGCCGGGATGGCTCCGACAGAGCAACGATCACTCAGCGCTCCGGATACGGTCGTCGCGCTCCAGACTAGAAGCCCAGGCGGCCGAGCAGCTTCGGGTCGCGCTGCCAGTCCTTGGCGACCTTCACCCGAAGGGAGAGGTATACCTGCTTACCGACTAGGGGCTCGATGGATGCGCGGGCCCGAGCACCCACGTCGGCCAGCCGGCTGCCCTGGTGCCCGATGATGATGCCCTTCTGGCTGTCCCGCTCCACCCACAGGTTCGCGTATACCTCTAGCAGATCCTTGTCGTCGCGGTCCACCATGTCGTCGATCGTGATCGCGATCGAGTGTGGCAGTTCGTCCTCGACGCCCTCCAGCACTGCCTCACGGATGAGCTCGGAGACCCGGGCCTCGAGCCCCTCCTCAGTGACTGTCTCGTGCGGGTACAGCGGCTCGGACACCGGCAGCAGCGCGATCAACTCGTCGGTGAGCACGTCCAGTTGCACCTCGGTGACCGCTGAGACCGGAATGATGCTCTCCCAGTCCCGCAGTGCGCTCACCGCGAGCAGTTGCGCGGCCACGGCCGACTTCGACGTCGCATCCAGTTTGGTCACGATCGCGACCTTCTTCGCTCGCGGGTAGGCGTCGAGCTGCTCGTTGATGAACCGGTCGCCGGGGCCGAGTTTCTCGTTCGCCGGCACGCACAGGCAGATCACGTCCACCTCGGCGAGGGTGGACTGCACCACGTCGTTGAGCCGCTCCCCCAGCAGGGTGCGTGGCCGGTGCATGCCGGGGGTGTCGACGAGGATCAGCTGCCCGGATGCGCGGTGCACTATGCCGCGGATCGCACGCCGGGTGGTCTGCGGTTTGCTGCTGGTAATGGCCACCTTCTCCCCGACCAGAGCATTGGTGAGCGTGGACTTGCCGACGTTGGGGCGCCCGACGAACGTCACAAAACCGGCCCTGAAGCCGTCACTAGCGGTGCTTTGCGTCATTCGTCGTTCCCGTTTCTGTACTTGTCCGCCTCGAAGGCGGCTTGCGCATCGATCAAGGATTGATCCCGCTCCACCAATACTGTTCTCAGCCGTCTGCGGCGACCCTCGGTGCGTTCCGCGGTGAGGATAAGACCTGAATATGTAGCGACGGATCCGGTGTGCGGCAGCCGGCCGAGGGCCTTGGTGAGCAGCCCGCCGACGGAATCGACCTCGTCGTCGTCCAACTCGATGCCGAACAGCTCTCCGAGTTCGTCCACCGGCAACCGGGCGCTGACCCGGAAACGCCCGTCACCGACGTCCTCGACTTCCACGCTCTCGTGGTCGTACTCGTCCGAAATGTCTCCGACCAGTTCCTCGATCAGGTCCTCCAGGGTGACCAGTCCGGCGATGCCGCCGTATTCGTCCACGACCATGGCCAGATGGTTGGACTCAGCCTGCATCTGCCGCAGCAGGTCATCGACCTTCTTCGACTCTGGAACGAACAGGGTCTGCCGCACCAGCTTACGCACCGGGACGGCCTCCCCGGTCCTCGGCTTCTCATACGTCATTCTGGCCACGTCCCGCAGGTACAGGATACCCAGCACCTCGTCGACGTCCTCGCCGATCACCGGCATCCGGGAGACGCCTCTGCTGAGGAACAGGCCCATCGCCGCGCCCACCCCCGAATCGCCGTCAACAACCACCATGTCGGTGCGCGGAATCATCACCTCTCGCACAACGGTGTCGTTGAACTCAAAGATCGAGTGGATCAGCTCCCGGTCGTCCTCCTCGAGCACCTCGAGTTCGGTCGCCTCGTCGACCATGCTCAGCAGTTGTTCCTCGGAGGAAAACGTCGCCGTTTTGGGGCGCCCAGGCGTGACCCGGTTGCCCAGCGCGACCAGGCCGCCGGCCACCGGGCCGAGGAGCACGCGCAGTGCATGGACGAGCCAGGCACTCCACCGGATGATCGAACGGGCATTCACCCGCCCGACGCTGCGCGGACTGGAGCCGACGAGCACGAACGACGCGATGGTCATGGTGAGCGCCGACAGCAGCAGTACCCACCACCACTGCGGGAAGATCGAGGACAGCGCCAGCGTGATGAGCACCGCGGCGGTCGTCTCGACCACGACCCTCACGAAATTCACCGTGTTGACGTGGGCGCCGACATCCGCGGAAATCGCGTTCAACGAGAAGGCGGCGCGGGAGCCATTCGCCAGTTCCTGCAAATCGGCGCGGGATAGTGAGACCAGCGCGGCATCGACGGCGGCCATCAGCCCACCGAACGCCACCAGCAGCACCGCGACGCTGACGAAAACAGGGATCATGGCCGATCCGTCTCTAGGATCGTCGCTCGTTCATGGTGAAGCCGACGAGAATGTCGCGCTGCACGCCGAACATTTCCTTCTCCTCGGCCGGCTCCGCGTGGTCGAAGCCGAGCAGGTGCAGGATGCCGTGGGCCGTGAGCATGAGCATTTCGTCCATTGTGCTATGGCCGGCGGTTTCGGCCTGAGCCACCGCCACCTGGGGGCACAGCACGATGTCGCCGAGCAGGCCGGCCGGGGTGATTGCGTCTTCGGTGCCCGGCCGCAGTTCGTCCATCGGGAAGCTGAGCACGTCGGTGGGGCCCGGCTCATCCATCCACTGCACGTGCAGCTGCTCCATCGCGGCCTCATCGACGAGCAGTATCGCCAGTTCAGCATCCGGGTGCACGTTGAGGTGATCGAGCGCGAAGATCGCCAGTCGTTGCAGCGCGGACTCATCCACGGCGATCGCGGACTCGTTGTTGATCTCGATACTCACTGACGCTCTCCCTCGGCGCGTGCGTCGCTCTGGCCGGGCGCCTGCCGCTGTGCCATGCGCTGGTTGTCGTACTTCGTGTAGGCATCCACGATGCGGCCAACAAGGGTGTGCCGCACCACGTCGGCACTGGTCAGATAGGAGAAATGCAACTCCGGTATCGAATCCAGCACACGCGTGACCAGCCGCAACCCGCTGGAGCCGGTGGGCAGATCGATTTGGGTGATGTCTCCGGTGACCACCATCCTGGAGCCGAACCCGAGCCGGGTGAGGAACATCTTCATCTGCTCCGGCGTGGTGTTCTGCGCCTCGTCGAGCACGATGAACGAGTTGTTCAGGGTTCTGCCGCGCATATAGGCGAGCGGTGCGACCTCGATAGTCCCCACGGCGAGCAGCTTGACGACGACTTCCGGGTCCATCATCTCGCCGAGCGCGTCGAACAACGGGCGCAGGTACGGGTCGATCTTGTCGGTCAGGGTCCCGGGCAGGTAGCCAAGACGCTCCCCCGCCTCCACAGCCGGACGGGTCAGGATGATCCGGTCGACTTCTTTGCGTTGCAGCGCCTGCACCGCCTTGGCCATTGCCAGGTAGGTTTTTCCGGTTCCGGCCGGGCCGATGCAGAACACGATGGTGTTGTCGTCGATCGCGTCGGCGTATTCTTTCTGGCCCGCCGTGCGCGGACGGATGCTTTTGCCTCCGCGGGTGAGGATCGCCTGGCTGAGCAGTTCGGCGGGGCTCGTGGACGGTTCGCCGGCCAGGAACCGAGCCGATTCGCGCACCTCGGAGGGCGCCAGATCGTGGCCGCTCTTGATCATCGTGATCAGCTCCTGGACGAGGCGCTGGGCGGCGTTCACCTGCTCCTTCGGCCCGGTCAAGGTGATCTCGTTACCGCGCGCGAGGACGTCAACGTGCGGAAACTGCTTTTCGACGGTGCGCAGCAGCCGGTCCTCCGGTCCAAGGAGCCGGACCATGGCGACGTCGTCGACCCGCAACTGCACCCGCGCGCTGTCGGGCTCTCCCGCGAGGAATGGATCGCTACTGGGCAAGGGTGCCTTCCGGCAGTTCTCCGCCGAGCACGTGCGCGTGCACATGGAACACCGTCTGCCCCGCGGATGCGCCTGTGTTGAACACCAGACGGAACTCGCCGTGCGCGAACTGCTTCGCCAACTGATCGGCTGTCGCGACCAGTTCCGCGAGCAGGTCGGGGTCTGCGGCGGCCAGCTCGGTGACGTTCTGGTAGTCCTGCGTCTTGGGGACGACGAGGATGTGCACTGGCGCTTTCGGCGCGATGTCGTTGAACGCGATGAGGCGGTCGTTTTCGAACACGATGTCGGCGGGGATTTCCCCCTCGACGATCCTGGTGAAGATCGAACGCTCGTCGCTGTCTGCCATGTGCTCCATCGTAACCGCCGGGCCTAGATTGCGCCCGGATGCCAGCGCTGCGCGAGCCGGGTTCACCACAACCCGTTCACCATCGACACACAATCATCACCATCGACCGAGAGCTCCGTTGAGCGCGGCGATCGCGGCGGGGCCGGCGGTGGAGGTGCGCAGCACGGTGTCGCCCAGCCGCACGGCACGGGCGCCGGCGCCCACCAGCGTGTCCAATTCTGCCGGCGCGACGCCACCCTCCGGGCCCACCACGAGGATCAGGTCTCGTTCGTCCCTTTCCGCCGCGACACTGGTCAGCCCGATACTGGTCAGGGCGTCCGCGGCGGTCGGCTCGAGCACGAGCATCCGCACCGATCCGGCACGGCGGGCAAGTTCCGCGGTGGTGTGCTGATCGGAGACGTTCGGGATCCAGGCACGCAGCGATTGCTTGGTCGCCTCGCGCACGATATTCGCCCAGCGCTGCTGCCCCTTGAGCGCCTTGGTGCCGTCCCAGCGTACGATCGAGCGCTGCGCCGCCCAGGGGATCACGGCGTCTACGCCCAGTTCGGTGGCCGCCTGGATCGCCAGTTCGTCCCGTCCGCCCTTGGCCAGCGCCTGCACGAGGGTCACCATGGGCGCCGGTGCCGGCGTTCGGAGAATGTCAGCGGCCTCGATCGACAGCCGCGCCGCCATCGCCTCAACCACCGCGCCAGAAACGACCAGTCCCCTGCCGTTGCCGATCGACAGCGTCTCGCCGACCCGGACGCGGCTGACCGCCACGGCGTGCCTAGCTTCCTCCCCGAGGATCGACACGAGGGAGCCGGATGCGGCATCCGTCAACTGCTCATTCAGATAGAGGTGCGCCATCCGATTACAGATTCAGGAACCGGTCGCGCAACTTTTGAAACATGCCCTGCTGGAAGTGCGTCAAGGTAGGCGGCGCGACTTTCCGGCTGTGCGCGAACTGCT
>JBDSDO010000092.1:0-13931 GCA_039920505.1 Terrimesophilobacter sp. | reverse complement strand
GCACCCACCATCACAAACGACGGTGTGTCGATCGCCAAGGAGATCGAACTCGACGACCCGTACGAGAAGATCGGCGCGGAACTCGTCAAGGAAGTCGCCAAGAAGACGGATGACGTCGCTGGCGACGGAACGACCACCGCGACCGTGCTCGCCCAGGCGCTGGTGCGCGAGGGCCTGCGCAACGTCGCGGCCGGAGCGGACCCGATCAGCCTCAAGCGCGGTATCGAGAAGGCCGTCGCGGCCGTCACCGAGGCGCTTGTCGCCAAGGCGAAGCCCATCGAGACCAAGGAAGAGATCGCGGCCACCGCCTCCATCTCGGCCGGTGACGAGGAAATCGGCGCACTGATCGCCGAGGCCATCGACAAGGTGGGCAAGGAAGGCGTCGTCACCGTCGAGGAGTCGAATACATTCGGCACCGAACTGGAGCTTACCGAGGGTATGCGGTTCGACAAGGGGTTCATCAACCCTTACTTCGTCACCGACCCGGAGCGTCAGGAAGCCGTCTTCGAAGACGCGTACATCCTCATCGCCAACTCGAAGATCTCGAACATCAAGGATCTGCTACCCATCGTGGACAAGGTGATCCAGAGCGGCAAGCAGCTGCTCATCATCGCCGAGGACATCGACGGTGAAGCGCTCGCGACCCTCGTGGTCAACAAGATTCGCGGTATCTTCAAGTCCGTCGCCGTCAAGGCGCCAGGCTTCGGCGACCGTCGCAAGGCGCAGTTGCAGGACATCGCAATTCTCACCGGCGGCCAGGTCATCTCCGAGGAGGTCGGTCTCAAGCTTGAGAACGCCACCCTCGACCTGCTGGGCCGTGCGCGCAAGATCGTCGTCACCAAGGACGAGACCACCATCGTCGAGGGTGCTGGCGAGACCGACGCCATCGCGGGACGCGTCAAGCAGATCCGTGCCGAGATCGAGAACACCGACAGCGACTACGACCGCGAGAAGCTCCAGGAGCGTCTCGCCAAGCTCGCCGGTGGCGTTGCCGTCATCAAGGCGGGAGCCGCGACGGAGGTTGAGCTCAAGGAGCGCAAGCATCGCATCGAAGACGCCGTGCGCAACGCGAAGGCCGCCGTCGAAGAGGGCATCGTCGCCGGTGGCGGCGTGGCCCTCATCCAGGCCGGCAAGGATGCGTTCGCCACCGAGGCCATGACCAGCCTGGTCGGAGACGAGGCGACCGGCGCGAACATCGTGCGCGTGGCCGTGGACGCCCCGCTCAAGCAGATCGCCGCCAACGCGGGCCTCGAGCCCGGTGTTGTCGCCGAGAAGGTGCGCAACCTGCCCGCCGGCCAGGGCCTCAACGCCCAAACCGGTGAGTATGTCGACATGCTCGCCGCCGGTATCAACGACCCGGTCAAGGTCACCCGTTCAGCACTGCTCAACGCAGCGTCGATCGCCGGCCTGTTCCTGACCACCGAGGTCGTTGTCGCCGACAAGCCCGAGAAGGCCTCCGCCTCAGCCGGTGGAGACCCGACGGGTGGCATGGACTTCTAACAGTCCCTGCAGATCGCAGCATTACCCAGACGGGCGGCTCCTCGGAGCCGCCCGTTGTGCGTTCCGTCATGATCTGTGTCTCCGTGTCCCGTCTCACGGAGTTTTTGTTCGGGACCGGCCCGGATGCCTGTGGTGAGGTACCGGAACTACAGAATCTCCGTGAAACGGGTTCAGGCGGCGGGTGGTGGAGGGTGCCGACGGGGACGCGGGGCCGACGAGACGCGGAGAGCCGGGTTGCCGGCCCCGCCAGGTCCGGGTCTTCGCGGTCGCGACGGTAAATCTCCGCATCCTGCTCAGTCACCGTGCGCCTGCGCAGCCTCTGAAGTTCACGGATCAGGATGCTTGCTCTGCTGTCGTGTGTGCCGTCGGCAACGAGCTGGTCGAGGAACGACACGAGGTCGTCGGGAAGTCGCACCGCAATCTGCTTGCTAATCCCAGCATGGTACCGGGTTGGGATGCAGTTCGGTCGGTCAGTGGGCGAACAAGCGCGCGTTGGCCGCTTCGATCTCCGCGTACTGTTCTCCGGCCCGGGACAACGCCTGATTGATCGAGGCGAGACTTTCCTCCACGCGCTGCTGCGTCGCCTTCCAATCATTGACGATCGTCTGGAATGCATCCGCCGCCTGTCCCGACCAGGAACTCTGCAGGCTCGTGAGCTGGCCGTGCAGCCCCGCCACCTCACCTTGGATCCGGCTCATCGAGGTGCGCACGGACGCCGTCGCGCTGAACACTGCTTCACTGTCGACCTGATAGCGGGTCATGGTCTCTGCCTCCTGATCTGCGCCGGACGCTCCGGAACACGGGCCACGGTAGCGGCATCCGGCGTGTGGCTCGGGTCAGGACCGCTAGGCAGTGAGGATCGGTGGCGTGTAGTCCTTGGGGAGGAGAGAAAGAGTGATCCGAAACGTCGCCCCGCCGCCAGGCGTCTCCAGCACCTCCACGGTGCCTTTGTGGGAGGCGATGATTCCGGAGACGATCGCCAGGCCCAAGCCGCTGCCGCCGGTCTCTCTGGCCCTAGAGCTGTCGGCACGCCAGAAGCGTTGGAAGATCTTCTCCCTGATCTGCGGCGGGATGCCTTCACCGTGGTCGACGATGTCCAGCATCGCCACCCGGCGCGACGCATCCACCTCAATGGCCAGTTCGATCGGGCTGTCATCGGCGGTGAACCGCATCGCGTTGCCCATTAGGTTGGTCACGACCTGGCGGATCTTGTTTTCTTCCGCCAGCACGACGGCCGGGACGGTGAGTTCGGGCCCCGGCGGCATGTCGATCGTGTCGACGACCGTCACCGAGCGAGCTCGCCGGGACCGCAACCGGGCCAGTGTGGCGCCGGCGAACGCGATCGGTCCTGTCGCGTTGGTGAGCGGATGCGAAGTGGCCGACGGTGTGATGGGTGGAAGCGGCGGCGCGGCGGCACGATCGGTCTCAGGGTGCGGCTCAACGACCACCACTGACACGACACGGTCGGGGGAAGACGCCATCGCGTCCAGCGCGGCGTCCTTCGCGATGGGAACGAGGTCCACCGGCCTCAGCTGCAGCGGACGCGCCTCATCGATTCTGGCGAGTTCGAGCAGGTCCTCCACCAGCGCCCCCATCCGGATCGCTTCCTTCTCGATGCGCTCCATCGCTTGCGCGACGTCCTCAGGTTTCTGCAGCGCTCCCATCCGGTACAGCTCGGCATAACCGCGCACCGACACGAGCGGGGTGCGCAGCTCGTGGCTCGCGTCGCCGACGAAACGGCGCATCTGATCGATGGTTCTCGCCCGGTCGGAAAACGCGCGGTCGATGCGCCCGAGCATGGTATTCATCGATCGGTTCAACCTGCCGACCTCGGTGTTCGGGGTGGCTCCCGGCAGTCTCTTGCTGAAGTCGCCGTCGGCTATCGCCGCAGCCATCCGCTCAACCTCACGCAGCGGCACGAACGTCGAAGTGACCAGAAGTCGGGTCAGCGCCGCTCCAAGTATCACTACCGAGAGTCCGAATCCTAAGAAAATAGCGACATAGCGGCCGATGATGCCATTCGTGTCGGTGAGGTTGACGCCCACCACGACGCTGACGAAGGTCGACGTGCCATCCATGCTGTAGGGCACCGCCACCAGTCGCCACTGCGTGGTGTGCGTTCCGTCCCACCTGGTGAACGGCTGGTGGTCGAGCTTGGTGACCGCCGGCAACGTGAGCCCGCCAAGTGCCGGTTGGGCGGCGTCCGCGGTGCGATTGCGGCACACCAGGTCGCCGCTTTCATCCACCACCGCCACAAACAAGCTGCCGGGGCCAGCCGAGCGCTCACACAGCGTTTCGCCCATCGGCGGGATATTGCCGAAGTTCAGTGCCGCTTCGCTGGTCTTCCGATCCACCTCGTCGAGCAGGTAGCCCCGTAACACCGTCATCGTGCCGACGCCGGCGACCAGCAACCCGATCGTCAGCAGCAGCACGGTCACTCCCGTGATCTTGGTGCGGAGGGAAATGCCACTCCACCACTGCGTGGCTTGATCATGCATCAGGACTTCAGGCTAATCCCTGGATGCTCTTCGCAGGCTGTCAGCGCTCATTGCCGAGCAGTACCTCGCTGAAACCGTCGCGGCGCCAGTCTCCTAGGCCTTAGCGACCTTGAGCATGTAGCCGAAGCCGCGCTTGGTCTGGATGACCGGCTCCTCGGTGAACTGATCCACCTTGCGCCGCAGGTAGGAGATGTACGACTCGACGATGCCGGCGTCCCCGTTGAAGTCGTACTCCCAAACGTGGTCGAGGATCTGTGCCTTGCTGAGCACTCGGTTCGGGTTGAGCATGAGGTAGCGCAGCAGCTTGAACTCGGTCGGACTCAGCTCGATCTGCTCGTTGCCGATCGTGACCTCGTGCGTGTCCTGGTCCATTGTCAGTTCGCCGGCACGGATGATCGCATCCTCTTCGTCCTGCATCGTCCGACGCAGGATGGCCTTGATCCTGGCGACGATCTCGTCGAGGCTGAACGGCTTGGTCACGTAGTCGTCCCCGCCGACAGTGAGACCGGTGATCTTGTCTTCCGTGTCGTCCTTGGCGGTCAGGAACAGGATGGGGGAGGTGTAGCCGGAGGAGCGCAGTCGTTTGGTCACCCCGAAACCGTTCATGTCCGGCAGCATCACGTCGAGGATGATGAGGTCCGGCTCTTCTTCCAGCACGGCCGAAATTGCCTGGGCGCCGTTCCCCACGGCACGCACGGCAAAGCCGGCAAAACGCAAACTCGTGGTCAGCAGATCTCGGATGTTGGGTTCGTCGTCGACGACAAGAATCTTCGGTCCGTCAGTCATCGCACTAGTATCTGCGCGTTAGCTGTGCGCTTCCTGTGCGTTACTGTCGTGCGGCGATACGGACGCAACAGTGTCCTTCGCCCGGGTCGAACACGATGTCGTGAGTGCAATCGCACGACCCCTCCGCGGCGCCCTGCAGCAATCCGAGGTTGGCGGCGCAGACGACGTCCGGGTGGTCATCCACCAGACGATGGAACGGGCAGTTGAGCAGCACGAGGCCGCCCTCACCGTCGGGTTGTGGGTCGTATCCGGTGCGGTCGAGGACCGCTTCGAGGGTGCCAGCCTGCTTGCCTAACTCACGACCGGTGTCGCTGGAGACGCGGCTGAGTACCTCACCGATCGGATCGCCGGTGCGGTCGGATTCGCCGATGGCGGCCGCGAGCACCGTGCCGACGAGTTCGTAGTGGCGTTCCGGGATGGAAACCACGATTTCGTCGGAGCGCAAACAGTAGAGCTTTGCGGGTCGGCCGGAGCCAGGGCCGGTCCTGCCGCTGAGGCGCTTGAACTCCACCGAGAGGGCGCCCTCTTCGACGAGCTTGTCAAGGTGGAAGGCTGCGGTACTGCGGGCCATTCCGAGCGCTTGCGCCGCGGCATCACGTCCCACCGGCTCGTCGCTGTGGGAGACAAACTCGAAGAGCGAGCGCCGGATAGGGTCGTTGATGGAGGCGACGACCGCTACTTTCTCTGCTTGGGACCGGATTTCCATGTATCCATGCTAACTCTAAAAACGTTAATCTTGACAAAAGAAAGGTTTCTCTTCTAAAGTCAAGAGAATCAATTTTACCGAAAGGAATCTGATGACCCAGGTACAGAGCGTTCGCGATGGCGCGGACAGCACGACCCCGATACTCAAGCGGGAGGCCGGTTGGCAAGTGTTCATGATGCTCCGCACCGTGTTCATCGTCGCCCCCCTTCTCTTCGGCATCGACAAGTTCTTCAACCTGATGGTGCAGTGGCCGAACTATCTCGCCCCCATCGTGACCGACGTTGTTCCAGTTACGGCACAACATTTCATGTACGCGGTCGGAGTCATCGAGATCGTCGCGGCCATCTGCGTGTTCTTGTTCCCACGGTTCGGCTCCGTGCTCGTGGCGGCCTGGCTGGCCGGCATCATCGTGAACCTGCTGATCCTGGGCAGCGGCTACGACGTCGCACTTCGTGACTTCGGGTTGTTCGTCGCGGCGCTAGCCCTGTTCAGGCTGTCCTTTGTCTACTCGGCATCGGCTCGGGCCAAGCGCGCATGAGCTCGACGCTGGAGAACTCGCTCGATGTGCAGCAGCCGCCACGGCTCACCGTCGTCGGCGACGACCGGCGCGTCAACGTCAAGCGTGCCGAGGCAGCGGTGGTGGACTTGCTCACCGCTCTCGGCCGCGACGTCACCAGCGAGCACTTGGCCGACACCCCCCGACGGGTAGCGGCGAGCCTGCTCGAACTGCTCACGCCGGGCGAGTTCACCATGACCACGTTCCCGAACGAGGAGGACTACTCCGAACTCGTGCTCGTGCGCGATATCCCGTTCGATTCGCTGTGCGAGCACCACCTGCTGCCGTTCCGCGGCGTAGCCCATGTCGGCTACGTGCCAGGCGACCGGCTTGTCGGCCTCTCCAAGCTCGCCCGGGTGGTCGAGCTGTTCGCCAGGGACCTCCAAGTTCAGGAGAGGCTCACGAAGCAAATCGCCGACTACGTGCAGGAAAAACTGAACCCCCGAGGCGTCGGCGTGGTACTCGAAGCGGAGCACCTGTGCATGTCGATGCGCGGCGTCCACGCCACCGGTGCACGCACCAAGACGGCAACCTACCTCGGCGTGCTCACCGAAAACGCCTCGATGCGCGAGCAGTTCGCGTGATCGGCGCCGGTGACGGTCCTATCACCAGCAGAATTGAAAGCAACCCCGTTATGGAGGCAACACGTGTCACAAAATGAGAAGTTCGTCATCGTCGGAGCAGGCCTGGCCGGCGCATCCGCGGCAGAGACGCTGCGCTCGGAGGGTTTCGACGGCAGCATCGAACTGATCGGCGCCGAGGCGCACCCACCCTACATCCGGCCACCGCTGTCCAAAGAGTATCTGAGCGGCAAGGACGAGGTCGAAAAGGCGTTCGTGCATCCGGAGAGCTGGTACGCGGAAAACAACGTGACGCTGCGCACCGGCACTGAAATCGTCGGGATCGACCGGGTCGGGCACCAAGTCACGGCCGCCGACGGCCGGCAATTCCCGTATGACAAGCTGCTGCTGGCGACCGGGTCATCACCACGCCGGCTGCCCATCTCCGGTGCGAACCTGGAAGACGTCTTCTACCTGCGCACGCTCGATGACGCCAAGGCGCTCCACGCGCTTCTGAAGGACGGCGGCAAGAACCTAGTGCTGATCGGCTCCGGCTGGATCGGGATGGAGGTCGCCGCGACCGCGACGACGCTCGGTAACACGGTAACGATCCTCGAACGCGACCCGATCCCGTTGGCGGTCGCGTTGGGAGACGAGCTGGGGCAGATGTTCGCCGACGTGCACAAAGCCAAGGGCGTGACCCTTCGGGTCTCTCTCACGGTGGCCTCGATCGTGGGCAAGAACGGCCGAGCCACCGGTGTGCAAATCGATGGCAACGAGATCGTGCCGGCCGACATGGTGCTCGTCGGAGTCGGAGCCGTGCCGGATGTCGGGCTTGCGAAGGTAAGCGGCCTCGAGGTCGACAACGGCATCCTGACCGACGAGTTCCTGCAAACCAGCGATCCGGACATTTACGCCGCCGGCGATGTCGCCAATGCCTACCACCCCGTGGCCAAGATGCGGCTGCGGAGCGAGCACTGGGCGAACGCGCTGAAGTCCGGGCCGATCGCCGCGAAGTCCATGCTCGGGCAGAAGGTGCCATACGAGGACATCCCCTACTTCTATACCGACCAGTTCGACATCGGCATGGAGTACTCCGGTTTCGGTCCGCTCACCAAGGGCGCGCAACTGGTCTACCGTGGCGACCCGGCCAGTCATGAGTTCATCGTGTTCTGGCTCGCGGACGGCAAGGTTGTCGCTGGCAAGAACGTGAACGTCTGGGACGTGAACGAGGACGTGCAGGGCATCATCCGCCGCGGGAACACAGTGGATCCTGCGAAGCTGGCCGATGAGAGTGTCCCGCTGGGCAGCCTCTAAGGTGGGGCGGCTGATCGGCTCGCGCACCTTCGACTTCGCCAAGGAAGTCGCGGTGATGGCCATCATCAACCGCACCCCTGATTCGTTCTTCGACAAGGGGTCCACGTTCGCATTGGATGCCGCGGTGGCGGCCGCGCAGGCGGCGGTCGCCGACGGCGCGGACTGGGTGGACTTTGGCGGTGTCCCGTTCGGGACCGGCCCCGCCGTCGGCGTCGAGGAAGAGATCGATCGGATCGTGCCGCTGGTGGAGGCGATCCATGCCGCCTCCGACGTGGTGATCTCCGTTGACACGTTCAACGCGCAGGTGGCCAGGCGAAGCATCCAGGCCGGGGCTGCGGTGATCAACGATACGAGCGGGCTCTGGGATCCGGACATGGCGCGCGTGGTTGCCGACTCTGAAGCGACGCTGGTTCTCACGCACAGTCTGAATCCGCCGCGCAGCGAACCGCCCAGTCCCCACTATGTTGACGTTGTGGCGGAAGTGGTGGCATTCCTGCGCGACCGGGTCGAGCGTGCCGTCGCCGCAGGGATTCCGCTGGAGCGGCTCATCGTCGACCCGGGACACGATCTCAACAAAAACACGCTGCACACTCTGGAGATCACCCGCAGGTTGGAAGAGATCGTCGCGATCGGTCTGCCTACCCTGGTGGCGGTGTCCAACAAGGACTTCGTCGGCGAGAGCCTGGACCGCGAGCAGGGCTACCGCCAGAACGGGTCGCTCGCCGCCGCCGTCGTGTGCGTCATGAAAGGTGCGCGGATCGTGCGAATGCACGATGTTCCCGCCGCCGTGGACGCCGTGCATATGACTGAGGTGATCCTGGGGTTCCGGCAGCCCGTGTACACGCGGCATAACATGGCTTGATGACAACCCAGCCGACCGACATCGACCGAATCTGGCCGCAGCCGGGCGAGCAGAGTCTCGACGACGATCAGTTGCTGTCCAGTTACGAGACCGCGGGGCGGCCCTGGTTGCGGGTGAACTTCGTTTCCAGCCTCGACGGGGCGGTGACCGCCGACGGCCGGTCCGCAGGGTTGTCGGGTGCAGCGGACAGACGGGTGTTCAACCTGTTCCGGCGGCTTTGCGACGTAGTTTTGGTCGGCGCAGGTACCGTGCGGGACGAGGGATACGGTCCGATGCGCGTCGAGGCTGCCGACGCGCAGTGGCGACTTGCTTCCGGTCGACCGGAGCACCCTGTGTTCGCCATCGTGTCCGCGTCGCTTAACTTGGACCCGGCATCGCGGATCTTCACGCAGGCGCCGGTGCGCGCGATCGTGTTGACGGTCGGCTCGTCCCCGAAGGCGAAGCGGGACGCTCTCGCCCAGGTGGCGGATGTGATCGTTTGTGGCGGTGACGCGCTCGATGTTGAGGCCATGATCGTCGAGCTGGAGCGCCGGGGTTTGCGGCAGGTGTTGTGCGAAGGCGGGCCTACCCTGTTCAGCGCGATTCTGGCCGCGGACAGGGTCGACGAGCTGTGCCTGACAGTGAGCCCGGTGCTCGAGTCCGGAACGGCGGGGCGGATCACCAACGGCATCCTCCCCGAGCCGCTCGGCCTTTCCCTTGCCCAGGTACTGGTCTCAGACGGCGCCCTGCTGTTGCGCTACCTGCGCGCCAGTCCCGCCCCCGTGCCGACCGACACCCCGTCGCCCTGATCCCGTCTCACGGAGTGCGGTGGATGCTAGGCGGCGGCATCGAGGGCGCGCGCATCGAGAATCGTGTAGCTGTAGCCCTGCTCGGCAAGGAACCGTTGCCGGTTCTGAGCGAAATCCTGGTCGACGGTGTCGCGGGCTACGAGGGTGTAGAAGTTCGCCGGGAGACCCGACTCTTTGGGACGAAGCAGGCGCCCCAGGCGCTGCGCCTCCTCTTGCCGCGAACCGAACGACCCGGACACCTGGATGGCCACCGTCGCCTCTGGCAGATCGACCGAAAAGTTCGCCACCTTGCTCACCACGAGCACCTTCGTGATCCCGTCGCGAAACTCCTGGTAGAGCCGTTCGCGCTCGTCCACCGGTGTCGCGCCAGTGAGCTTCGGGGCATTTAGTGCGTCTGCCAGTTCGTCGATCTGGTCCAGGTACTGCCCGATGACCAGGATGCGCTCGCCGCGGTGCTTGTCGACCAACTTCTGCACGACGGCGAGCTTCGCCGGAGCGGTCGCGGCCAGCCGGTATCTCTCGTCGTCCGCCGAAGCGGCGTATTCGAGCCGCTCCTGCGACGGCAAGTCGATGCGCACCTCGTAGCAGGAGGCCGGCGAGATGAAGCCCTGCGCCTCGATCTCCTTCCACGGTGCGTCGAACCGCTTCGGACCGATGAGGCTGAACACGTCACCCTCCCTGCCGTCCTCGCGCACCAGGGTGGCGGTGAGGCCGAGCCTCCGGCGAGCCTGCAACTCCGCGGTGAGCTTGAACACTGGTGCGGGCAGCAGGTGCACCTCGTCGTAAATCACGAGGCCCCAGTCCATGGCATCCAGCAGCGCCAGATGGGCGTACTTGCCCTTCCTCTTCGCGGTGAGGATCTGGTAGGTCGCGATGGTGACCGGCCGAACCTCCTTTACCTGACCGGAGTATTCGCCGATCTCCGCCTCGGTGAGGGTCGTGCGCCGTAGCAGTTCGCTGCGCCACTGCCGTGCGGCGACAGTGTTGGTGACCAGCACGAGCGTGTTGGTCTTGGCGATCGCCATGGCGCCGGCACCGACCAGGGTCTTGCCCGCCCCACAGGGCAGCACGATGACGCCAGAGCCGCCGGAGAAGAAGTTGTCCACCGCGTGCACCTGGTACGGGCGCAGGTGCCAGGTACGTTCGTCGAGGGCGATCGGATGCGGCGTGCCCGGTGTGTATCCCGCGAGATCTTCCGCCGGCCAGCCCAGCTTGACCAACTCCTGCTTCAGTTGGCCGCGAGCCCACGGCTCGATCGTTCTGGCGCCGTCCGGCAGCGTGCCGGTGATGAGCGGGGCGACACGTTTGGCCCGTACGATCTCCGTCAGCACGGCGGGATCGGTGGAGCGCAGCGTGAGGATCCCCTCAGTGTCCCGCTCGATGACGAGCCTGCCGTACCGGGAAACGGTCTCGGTAATGTCCACCGTGACGCTGCGCGGCACCGGGAACCGCGAATAGCGCTCCAGAGTAGCGATCATACTGTCGGAGGTATGCCCTGCTGCGCAGGCGTTCCACAGCCCGAGGCGGGTGATGCGGTAGGTGTGCATGTGCTCCGGCGCCCGCTCCAGCTCCGCGAAGACCGCAAGATCGTGTCGAGCATCCTCGGCGTCCGGGTGTGCGACTTCCAGCAGCACGGTGCGGTCGCTTTGGACGATCAGCGGGCCTGACACAGATTCTGGCTCGCCATTCACGCAGGCCAGTCTACGTTTGCCGCCTGAGGTCAGGATGCGGGGTTGAGCGAGACGATGCTGCTCAGCGGAAGGGTGCGTTCGATGGCAGACTTGCGGTCGTGCGCGCGCAACCTACCATTGCCGACGCTCGCGGGCTGCAGCAGGTAGTCCACGATGGCGCCGCCCGGCATGGCCACACTCACCGACACTGTGGTCTTGTCCCGTATGGCCACCTCGAGGCGACGTGAGAGCCAGGCCTGGCCGGCATCATCGGGTGCGTCGGCGGCCTCCTGCTTCAGCCGGGCGATCAGCGCGAGCAGCGCGTCGTTTTCCTCGCGCCGCCCGGGTTTCGCGATCCGGTGTCGGCGCAGTGCGACAATTTCGTGCCGCTCGTTCTCGGCGGCCACGGGGTACCTGGCGTCGGTGAGTGCCCAGAACAGCACGTCGGGTTCTAGCCTGCTGATCATCCGATCCGGTGCGACACGGGTCAGGAACAGTCCCGGCAGGTTCTGGTCGACGCGGATCATGTCGAACAGGTTGGAGTGGTCGGTGCGCAGATAGCTGCGTGCGGCCGCTTCGGCGAAGTCGGCATCGTGAAGTGGCCCCACCCTCAGCAGCCCGTAGCGTGCGGACGCTTCACCGATGAGATAGCGCACCGGTTGGGGGATGCCGGTAGGGGCGATCTGGGCGAGGAAGCCCAAGAGCGACTCGGCCGTTTCGCCATGCGCCAACGCACGATTGACGCTTCCGGTGGAAATGCGGTAGCTCGACGCCAGCGTTCGGCTCTCGGCATCCGCGAGGGTGCGCAGGCGCGCATCGAGGTGCGGGGCGAGTGGCCCGGGCGCCACGATGGATAGGTCGTGCTGCAAATACACTGTCTCCACTCCCAGAGGGAATCGGGACGTCATGGCCTTCTCGGCCGACTCGTCTTCGGCCAGCAGGAGGGTGCCCGGCGTGCTGGATGTCCCGCCCGCGGTGACGCCGAGCAGTTCCGCATCGCGCGCGCAGTCGGCAACCCGGCTGGCTATCCATTCGCCGCCTGCCGGGTAGTACCAGCGCGTATAGGTACGAAGTTCGTCGCCCCAGACTGCGTGCGATCTGGAACCGAGCACGCGTCGAACGCCGAATGGCAGCGCGGACACCCAGGCGCCGGCCAACTCCGCCCAGCGTCGCCCGGGCGGTTGCTGCAGCCAGGGGGTCCCTCGCTCGGTGGGGAGCCACAACCCACCTTCCAGACAGGCCAAACCAGCGCTGTCGGCCAGCGACAGGAAGGTTGCGACGCTGCCAGGGTCTACGGCCATGGCGTGCGCGAGGCGCTTGGTGTCGGGTAGGGACACACCGCCCTTGGCTAATTCGCGGGCTGGATTGCGCTCGAGTTCGACGAGGAGCTCGGCGGTCGCCGTCGTGGCCGAGTACGCCCGTTCCGCGGCAAGACGGTCGATCGCGCCCTGGTCTCCCCGGGGGACGCGGCCTGCCACGGTGGGTGGTAGCGGGGCGGCGAGATCCTCCAGGCTCGGGATGAGAGCGTTCGACGTGTCGTCGAAGTGCTCGTCGATAGAACTGTACGAGGCGTATCCATGTCCGCGCGGCTCCAGAAGCAGCATGGCGGCGGCGTGTTCGGCCCGTCGGGCGATGACCGCGGCGTCCCAGGCCCGGTCCGAATATCCGGACAAATGCGAGATGACGTCTTCGACGCTGGCGTGTCCCGCCGCTTCCGACCCGTCAGCGGTGATGCGACCGACGGCTCCGATAACCGCCAGGGTGGTGCGATCCAATCGGGTGAGCGCGCGCTGCACCGCGGTGCGCTCGAGGAAGGCTTCGGCCAGATCGAACAGATCGTGAATCCCGATTGCGCGGATCTCCCGCTCCGTGACCGCACGGTGAAGTTGCGCATCGCTCATGGTGCGCAATCGAGTTGCCAGTGACAGGGTATTGCTCATTCGGGTCCCGTCCGGATGGGCCCGGCGGGGATGCCTAGACTCGTTACATTTCTATTGTGCGCTGATTCTTGGAAAGTGCTATGACTTGCCGTTCTCGCGTGCGGAACGGCTGCGGCGGCGCGCACTGGAGAGCACCAGCCAGACGATCAGGATAATTCCGAGCGGCAGGCCGAGATACGGCGTCCAGGCCACAGCAGGCCACAGTCCCGTGCCGAAATCGGCGGCGTTCATCCCCGACCAGGTGCCGACGATGATTGCCAGGAACGACACCACAGACAATGCGATGGCCGCCACAATGATGTAAGCCACGATGCGTTCGCGACGTTCGATAGCGCCGGTGTCCACCTGAGCCTGAGTATCCTTTGCCACCTCTCAAGGATACGGTGCCAGCAAGTGCCCGTATGCTTGAGCATCAAGGAAGTACGAGAAAGAGGTAGTGACATGCCCACCGGCAGAGTCAAGTTTTTCGATGATGAGAAGGGTTTTGGCTTCATCAGTTCGGATGAAGGCCAAGAGGTCTTTCTGCACGCCTCCGCACTTCCAGCCGGTATCACCTCAGTGAAAGCGGGCACGAAACTCGAGTTCGGGATCGCCGACGGAAAGCGCGGCGCACAGGCGCTGTCGGTGCGTCTCATCGAAGCGCCGCCGAGCCTGGCCAAGATGAGCCGCAAGCCTGCCGATGACATGGCGATCATCATCGAGGATCTGGTCAAGGTTCTCGACGGGCTCGGCTCCAACCTCAAGCGTG
>JBDSDO010000091.1:0-14579 GCA_039920505.1 Terrimesophilobacter sp. | reverse complement strand
GAGTCAGCGTGGGATTGCTGCCGCGCTGGGAGTGAGTCAGTCCGCGATCAGCCAGCAGCTCAAAGCCGCTCCCGATCTCAGCACCATTCACCCCGACGTGCTGGTCAAAGCTGCTGCCCCAATCCTTACCCACATCGCAGGCAACCGCGGCTTCACCAAGCTTGCCGTCTTCGGGTCGGTGGCCCGTCGCGAGGCGGGGCCTGACTCTGATATCGACCTGCTTGTGGAGGCGCCGCCGGGCACTTCGATTGGTGGTCTTCTGGCCTTGCGCGAGCTATTTGCGGACATCGTGGGTCGTCCGGTCGACCTCATCACCTACGGCGGTCTCAAACCGAAACTCGATGACGACATCCGGCGCGAGGCAGTGCTGCTCTGATGGACCGCAAGACTGCCAAAGAGTTTCTCCACTTGCGCGACTGGCTTGGGAAAGCACAGGAACTGATCGGGGCTGGAAGGGACGCATACACCAACGACCAGTTCAGGCAGGAGGCCGGGGACTCCCTGATGATGAAGCTCGGCGAGGCAGCGAACCGGCTGCTGCGCGCTGGGGTGGTTGCCCCAGAAGGGGTTGTCTGGGCGGACGCCATCGCCAACCGCAACTGGCTCATCCATCAGTACGACGAAATCGACCGCGACATTACCTGGGCGACGCTGGCACAGGACTTGCCAGCGTGGCGGGAGGCGCTCGGCGACACGTTTGTCGCAGCGGAGAAGTACCTGGAAGACGAGGCGGATGACCATCACTGACAGGCTCAGTGGGGTCAGGCTCGACCGCTGGACGAATGAGCGACGCACACAGCAAACCCCGCATTGCAATACAAGAAGATCCAGCGCACACCACCACCGTGGATTTCCTACACGCCGGTGTCGATACGACCGTCATCGCCCCACGGAGTCGAGCAGATCTGCCAGGTCCTGGGTGAGCAGCGCCTGGCGGCGTCTTCCCGGTGGTATCGGGCCGCACCGCGATCGCCATCCCGCGCAGGCACGTGGCCTACTCAACGTTTTGGCGTTTCTCGCGCGGTGGGCACAAACTGGGCACTTCAGCGCAGCCGAGGGCACTTGAAGCATCCCGAGATGGTCCGATATAGTAAACGTCGTATTGGTTCCTGACTTCGGACATTGTTCTGTTGATCAGGGATTTTCCGAGATCGGCCGAGATTTCGGGCCCGTGGCGTAGCGTGATAGAACACCTGGATTTATCCAGGGGGTCAGGGGTTCGAATCCCCTTGGATCCACCAGTTGTCCCGCTACTTCCCGTCAAATACCGGGAAATAGCGGGGCATTTGTCGTCGCAGGCGCGATGCATTCTGTGACCGACTGGTGACGCTGAGGGCCGGCATCGAAGCCGAGCGGCACTGATCTGAGGTGGTAGTTCCAGTCGACGCTCTACTGTCCACTATGAAGTACAGGGCACCGTGCCGGAGGTTGTCAACGACGTAGCATCTTGATTGTGGCGTGCTTCAGGACACATTGTTTGCGACGCGAGACGATGAAAGCTTGCTTCCAGGGCGCGGTTAAGGTGAGGATCGGGAGTGGACGCACCACACGAAGAAGCGTTCGCGGAAGGTTTCCGCCGAACTCAAGTGGTGCAGTGACAAAGCGGAAGGCGCTACCAATGACGGTAATTAGGGCTGCTATCACTCAGACGACGTGGACCGGAGACAAAGAATCCATGATCGCCAAACACGAGCAGTTCGCGCGGGATGCCGCTGCCCAGTCCGCGCAGGTGATCTGCTTCCAAGAGCTGTTTTACGGGCCGTATTTCGGCATTACCGAGGACGCCAAGTATTACGACCTCGCCGAGCCGGCCGACGGACCGATCGTGCAACGCTTCGTGGCGCTCGCGAAAGAGCTTCACCTGGTCATGATCCTCCCGATCTATGAGGAGGACCAGCCGGGCGTGTACTACAACACGGCGGTCGTCGTCGACGCCGACGGCACGGTTCTCGGCAAATACCGCAAACACCACATCCCCAACCTTGACAAGTTCTGGGAAAAGTTCTACTTCCGCCCCGGAAACCTCGGCTACCCGGTGTTCAACACGGCGGTCGGCCCCATCGGTGTTTACATCTGCTACGACCGCCACTTTCCAGAAGGCTGGCGCGAATTGGGACTGGCCGGCGCCCAAATCGTGTTCAACCCGAATGCAACGAAGCCAGGCCTGTCCAACCGTCTGTGGGAAATCGAACAACCTGCGGCCGCCGCGGCGAACGGATATTTCGTGGCGGCACCGAATCGGGTGGGCACCGAGGACAACGAATATGGCGACCTCGCGGTGACCTTCTACGGCTCCAGCCAATTTGTCGATCCGAGGGGCAATCACATCGGTGCGCTTGGCAGCCAGGAACACGAAGAGATTGTCATTCGCGACCTTGATCTCAATTTGGTTCGTGAGGTGCGCAATAACTGGCAGTTCTACCGGGATCGCCGGCCGGATTCCTACACCACGATTGCCAGGCCATAGCACCGAGGGCGAACAGGAGCCGAGAATGAAAACACTCATCAAGAACGGCATCGTCGTCAACTCCACGGGCGTCGCGGTCGCCGACGTGCTGATTGACGGTGAGACCATCGCCGCGGTGCTGGCACCCGGGTCGGCCCTGCTCGGCTTCGACATCGAGGCGAACGTGGACACCGTCATCGATGCCGCCGGACGGTACGTCATTCCGGGCGGGATCGACGCGCACACGCACATGGAAATGCCATTCGGCGGCACGTTTGCCAGCGACACCTTCGAAACCGGCACCCGGGCCGCCGCGTGGGGAGGTACCACGAGCATCGTGGACTTCGTCGTGCAGTACGCGGGCGAGAATGTGCTCGACCAGTTCGCCCTCTGGCACCAGAAAGCCGCAGGCAACTGCGCGATCGACTACGGCTTCCACCAAATCCTCAGCGATGTGCAGGATTCCTCACTGACCGCGATGGATGAGCTGGTGTCGGAAGGCGTCTCAAGCTTCAAACTGTTCATGGCCTACAAGGGCGTGTTCCTTTCCGACGATGGCCAGATCGTCAAAGCCATGCAGCGGGCGGTCACCAACGGCAGCATGATCATGATGCACACCGAAAACGGCAGCGTCATCGACCTGCTGGTTCAGCAGGCCATCGCGGCCGGCAACACCGCCCCCTACTACCACGGCGTCACCCGGCCGTGGCAGACCGAGGAAGAGGCTACCCACCGCGCCATCATGCTGGCCGACATCACTGGCGCGCCCCTGTACATCGTGCACGTGTCGGCAAAACAAGCGGTCGAGCAGATCACCGCAGCACGCGACCGCGGACAAAACGTGTTCGGTGAGACGTGCCCGCAATATCTGTATCTCTCCCTGGAGGAAAACCTCGGCGCGCCGGGTTTCGACGGCGCCAAATGGGTCTGCTCGACGCCGTTGCGGTCGCGGGCGGAGGGGCACCAGCATCACCTGTGGCAGTCGCTGCGAACCAATGACATCCAGATGGTCGCCACCGACCATTGCCCCTTCTGCATGAAGGATCAGAAAGACATGGGAGTGGGCAACTTCTCGAAAATCCCCAACGGGATCGGCTCCGTGGAGCATCGAATGGACCTGCTCTACCAGGGTGTCGTTGACGGCAACATCTCACTGCCGCGGTGGGTGGAGGTTACCTCCACAACTCCGGCTCGCATGTTCGGGATGTACGGCAAGAAGGGTGTCATTCAGCCGGGAGCAGACGGGGATGTGGTGGTGTACGACCCGAACGGGCACACCTCGATCGGGGTCGGCAAGACCCACCACATGAACATGGATTACTCCGCATACGAAGGTTATGAAATCGATGGACACGTCGACACGGTACTTTCCCGAGGGAAAGTCATTGTTGATCATGGCGAATACCTCGGCATCAAAGGCGACGGCAAGTATTTCAAGCGGGGACTCTCGCAGTACCTGATGTAGGCGGGCCCGGCCACTGGCAGCTCAACCAAACCAGTACGGAACCATTCCGTACTCGATCGAAAGAACACGGCAACCTCATGGATTTCGGAGCGGTACTTCAGACCAATCCACCGGCGTCGCGCACGGTTGCGCTGGCCAAACTGGCGGAACAGCACGGGTTCAGTCACGTCTGGACTTTCGACTCGCACATGCTGTGGCAAGAGCCCTATGTGATCTACAGCCAGATTCTTGCTGAAACCCATCGCGTTGTCGTTGGCCCAATGGTGACCAACCCCGCGACCCGCGACTGGACCGTCACGGCGTCCTTGTTTGCCACTCTCAACGAGATGTACGGCAATCGCACCATCTGCGGCATCGGCCGTGGCGATTCCGCGGTGCGGGTCACCGGAGGAGAGCCGACAACGCTGAAGACCCTCCGGGCGGCGATCCATGTTATTCGAGAACTCGCCAATAGCCGCAGCGTCGAGTACAACGGCGCTCAGCTGCGATTTCCGTGGAGCCAGGGGTCGAAACTGGAAGTGTGGGTGGGCGCGTACGGGCCACTCGCGTTGAAGCTTGCCGGTGAGGTTGGCGACGGCTTCATCCTGCAACTGGCCGACCTTGATATTGCGCAGTGGATGATCACGTCGGTACGGCGCGCTGCCGAAGCCGCCGGTCGCGACCCTGCCTCGATCAAATTCTGTGTCGCCGCGCCCATGTATATCGGCACGGACATCGAGCACATGCGCGATCAGTCCCGGTGGTTCGGCGGGATGGTGGGAAACCACGTCGCCGACATCGTTGCGAAGTATGGTTCGGACTCGTCAGTGCCCACAGCGCTGACCGACTACGTCAAAGCCCGGGAGGGCTACGACTACAACGAGCACGGTCTGGTCGGTAATACGCACACTAGCTTCGTGCCCGATGACATTGTCGATCGCTTCTGCATACTGGGTACTGCTCAGCAACACATTGAGAAACTCACCGCATTGAAGGAACTCGGGGTGGACCAGTTTGCCGGCTACCTGCAACACGACAACAAAGAAGAGACGCTGAGGGTTTACGGCGAAACGGTCAGTCCCGCCCTCGGTCAACACCTTGCTGCCAAAATGTGAACGCGAAAGTCACCGGGACAAAAGCGCCACCTGCAAGGATGCGAGGGTTTCTCCGTCCTCGAGGTCGACTCCGAGGAGCGTGCCGATGAGAGCCAGCCGTTGATAGAACACGGATCGGGACAAGTGGCTTGCCGACGCCGCGGCGGTGCGGCTGGTCGGATGCGCGAGGATGGCGGTGAGCACCGCCAGCAGGTCGCTCGCGTGGCTGAGATCATATTCGATCAGCGGTCGCAGGGCGTGTTGGGCGTGCTCCTGTACTCGCGGATCATCGCGTAACGCCGTCACTAGGCGAAGCAACGGACGATCTTCACTCCGCTGAATGGTCATGGTAGGACCCGATCCTCTGACCCGGCCGAGCAACTCCATCGACTCCTGTAGCGAGGCGAACAACCCGCCAGGCTCCGAGGCCGTGGACCCCACCCCGATGGAAAGGAGGTCGGCATCGATTCCCGCCGCGGCGGCGAAGCGACGCACGAAGCGTTCAAGCTCGCGGTCGTCGAGAACGTTGCGGGATGGCAACGAGAGGCACACGGCCAGCACCCCGGATGCTTCCATGCCGGGTGCGCGAGTCGGCCACGCGGCAGAGTGGGGGATTCCGGCTATCGCCCGTCCGCCAATGCTCATCGCCGCAGCACCGGCCGCCGCGGTGGCGGAAAGAGGCAGAGTCTGCGGCCGACTGGAAACGCCGAGGCCGACGAGGGTGCGACCGGCTACCGGCAACCCGGCCGCCTCCAGCCTGGCCGTCAACCCGATCGAATTCGCATAACGTCCGCCCAGAAGTGCGTCGAGAAGATGCTGATGGCCGATTCGAAGCCATTCATCCGAATCCCCGTCGGCGAGCTTGCCAAGCGCCAGCGCAATGGCACCTTGTTCGAGTACTGCCAATCGGCCAGCGGGATGCGGCTGGCCCGGCAGTGCGATCAAGGCGCCCCAGCGCACGCCGCGCGCCTCCACCGGCACGACGATCCAGTCCTCGGCCGACGGTGCCGTGACGTCCTTTCGCGAATAATCGGCGTTGCGATGCGCCGTTCTCGACTTCCGCTCCCAGTCGTCGAGGACGACGCCGGCGGAGATGCCCTCGCCTTCGACAACGATCACCTCGTGGCCGAGGTTCTCCAACACGACCGGCGACTGCAGCGCTCGGCTGAGCTGTTGCACAATGAAGTCGGCCGGGCTGCCGCGCAGGCTCAAGCCGGTGAAAAGCTCGCGCACTTCGTCGCGTGCTCGCAGCGCGCTGGTCTGGACCGCAATGATCCTGCGGTGCACGGCCTCCGTCACGGCAACGAATTTCACTTCCCGGTGCAGCACGATCAGCGGGAACCCGTGCAGCGCACAGGCCTCAAGCAGCGCGCTGGGTGCGCAGTCGAAACGCTGCACCAGTTCGAGCACGAGCCCGACGGCTCCGACCCGCACCAGATCGGCGATGAAGTCGCCGATCTGGCCACCATCCAGGGACCAACCGGCACCGGTCGCCAATAACAATTCACCACCGTCGAGCAGTTTGGCCACGGTGAGGCTTTCGCTGACGTGCACCCAACGCACCGGCCGATCGAGAGCGTCACGTCCGGCGAGCACCTCCGGCAATGCTTCCAGCAGCATCGGCAACTGCAAGACGTCTCGCACCGTTGGCAGAACCGACCACTGTCCCCGCGCCGTCAGACGTTTTGTTCGATCATCTTCGGATTCGGGACGGTCTGCCATCGAATTGCCCTTCCGCAGTCTGCCATCATTGCAGTGTAAGGATACTAAGGCGGTCAGCCAGAGTGTCCGGGTCGGGTGATTCCTCGTCCGGGAGGTCGGGGTGTGCGGCGGCCCAAGTGGACCAAAGGAGTTCATCGTGTCCCTGATACGTCACTACATCAACGGTCAGGATGCCGGAGAGCCGGTGCGTACCGGTCCGGTCTACAACCCGGCAACCGGGCAACAGCAGCACGAAGTGATCTATGCCTCGGTTGCCGATGTGGAGCACGCGATCTCAGCCGCCAAGTCAGCACTGCCCGGTTGGCGCGCGACCACCCTGACGGCGCGAAGTGACGTCTTCTTCCGACTGCGGCATCTGCTCAAGGAACGCAGCGCGGACCTGGCGGCAATCCTGACCAGTGAGCACGGCAAGGTGCTTTCCGATGCGGGGGGCGAGATAGCGCGGGGACTCGAAAACGTCGAGTTCGCCGCCGGACTGGTGCACCTGCTCAAGGGCGACCACTCCGAACAGGTCTCCGCCGGCATTGACGTGCACTCGGTGAAGCAGCCGATAGGTGTTGTCGGGTGCATCACACCCTTCAACTTTCCGGTGATGGTGCCGCTGTGGATGATTGCCTCGGCCATCGCGTGCGGCAACACCGTGGTGCTCAAGCCGAGCGAGAAGGATCCATCCGCGTCGGTCTTCCTGGCGAAACTGTTTCATGAGGCCGGCCTGCCCGACGGTGTGCTGAACGTGGTCCACGGTGACAAGATCGCCGTTGACGCGATCATCGACAGTCCGGATGTCGCGGCAGTGAGCTTCGTCGGTTCCACGCCGATCGCCCGCTCGATTTACCGCCACGCCTCGGATCGCGGCAAGCGTGTGCAGGCGCTCGGTGGAGCCAAGAACCATATGGTCGTCATGCCGGACGCGGACCTCGAGGGTGCTGCGGACGCGGCGATTTCGGCAGCCTACGGCTCGGCAGGCGAGCGCTGCATGGCCGTGAGCGTGCTGGTCGCTGTCGGCGACATCGCAGACGACTTGGTCGCTGCGGTCCAGGGCCGGATGGCAGGACTTGCGATCGGTGCCGGCACCGAAGAGGTCAATCAGATGGGTCCGCTGATCACCCGAGAACATCGGGATAAGGTCGCCTCCTACGTGGCCGGTGCTGCGGCAGAAGGTGCCACCGTTGTGGTCGACGGACGGCAACAGAAGTTCCCGGGGGATGGCTTCTTCATCGGATTAAGCTTGATCGACCGTGTGACGCCGGCGATGAAGGTGTATCAGAACGAGATCTTCGGACCGGTGCTCTCGGTGGTGCGGGTGGCGAACTACGACGAGGCGGTTGCCCTGGTCAACGCGAACCAGTACGGAAACGGTGTTGCCATCTTCTCCCGCGACGGCCGCACCGTGCGCCAGTTCGAATTCGACATCGAGGTGGGCATGGTAGGCGTGAATGTTCCGGTTCCGGTGCCCATCGCCGCGTACTCCTTCGGTGGCTGGAAGGACTCACTCTTCGGCGACTCACACATTTACGGCCCGGACTCGATCCACTTCTACACCCGCGACAAGGTCGTCACCACCCGGTGGCCGCACCCTTCGGAATCTCAGATCAACCTTGGCTTCCCGAGTAATCACTAGCACCAGCAACGCCTTAAGGACTACAAACGACTAAGGACTACAGATGACTATCCAGATGACACAACTCGGCAGCTACACCGACCGCCACGGTGTCAGACACGAACTCGGCGATCAGGCAGCAGAGCGGCAGGTACGCAGCGACGACCGAAGCCACGTGTTCCACTCGTGGAGCGCTCAGGCGCAGATAGACCCGATCCCGGTCGCGGCCGGCCAGGGATCAACCTTCTGGGATTACACCGGCAAGTCGTACCTCGACTTCTCGTCGCAGTTGGTGAATCTCAACCTCGGCCATGAACATCCGGACCTGGTTGCTGCCATTCAGCACCAAGCGGGCCGGCTGTGCGCCATTCAACCCGGCGTGGCCAATGATGTGCGCGGCGAACTGGCACGGCTGATCAGTGAAGTGGCGCCGGGAGATCTGAACAAGGTATTTTTCACCAACGGCGGGGCCGAGGCCAACGAAAACGCGGTGCGCATGGCCCGGCAAGTGACCGGGCGGCGCAAGGTGCTGTCGATGTACCGCAGCTACCACGGAGGAACATCCACCGCGATCGCCCTCACCGGGGACCCCAGGCGCTGGGCGAACGAACCGAGCGATGGTTCGGTGGCCCACTTCTTCGGCCCCTACCTGTACCGCTCGGCGTTTCACGCTGCCGATGACGCCGAAGAGGGCCAGCGGGCGCTGGAACACCTGGAGCAAGTCATCGTGCTGGAAGGTGCACGGACTATCGCCGCCATCATCATCGAGACGGTCGTCGGCACCAACGGCGTCCTGGTGCCGCCGCCCGGATACCTCGCCGGGGTGCGTGCGCTGTGTGACACGTACGGCATCGTCTACATCGCCGATGAGGTCATGGTCGGTTTCGGCCGGATCGGAGAATGGTTCGCGGTAGACGCGTTCGACGTCACTCCGGATCTGATCACCTTCGCTAAGGGGGTCAACTCCGGATATGTGCCACTCGGCGGTGTGATCATTTCCCCGCGAATCGCCAGCTACTTCGACGACATCGTGTTCCCCGGCGGGCTCACGTATTCCGGGCATCCGCTGGCCTGCGCGGCCGGTGTCGCCACGTTCGAGGTCTTTCAGCGCGACGGCATCCTAGAGAGGGTGCGCGATCTCGGCTCACGGGTGATCGAGCCGGAAGTGCGCGGATGGGTCGGCAGGCATCCGTCGATTGGCGATATCCGCGGCCGAGGGCTGTTCTGGGCAATCGAGCTTGTGCTCAGCCGACAGACACGGCAGCCACTCGTCCCGTTCAACGCGAGCGGCGCCGATGCGCAGCCGATGGCCGAGGTCGCTGCGGCATGCAAGACCGCCGGACTCTGGCCGTTTATCCATTTCAACGGGCTGCACATCGCACCGCCGTTGGTGATCACTGAGGAGGAATTGCGCTCCGGGTTAGCCATCATTGACAGCGCTCTCACCGTGGCCGACGGATACGTCCAGTAGACGAGCGTTGGGCGCGAGAACTCGCGCCAGTCGCATTGTCATCGCCTGGCTCGTCCGCGACACTCTCCTGGTCAACGGGGGTGGACGTCTCGGCGATCAACGAGATCGGCGGTGGGGTCAGGTTCGATAGGTTGGAGAGCATGAACCGTCCTGCGCCAACGGCCCAAATCGCCGTGTGGCGTGAGTCGGGGATGCCGGCCTTGCTCCTGTTGACCGCCGCAGGTTTCGCCGGCTATGCGGCGCTGCTGCCAATCGCGCCGCTGTGGGCGGTGCACGGTGGTGCGGATGAGGCCGGATCCGGGCTTGTCAACGGCGTGCTGCTACTGGCCACCATCCTCACCCAGCCCTTCGTGCCGTGGCTACTGCGCCGTTTCGGCACCGGTCGCGTGCTCGCCGCCGGCCTGGTGCTGCTTGGTGGGCCATCGCTGCTGCATCTGTTCTCCGACCGGCTCGATTGGATTCTCGCCCTCTCCGCGCTACGTGGCCTGGGCTTCGGAATCCTCACTGTCACCGGGTCCACCGCCGTGGCCCATCTTGTCCGACCGGCACGCCACGGCGCCGCCATCGGTGCGTACGGCGCATCGATCGCCATCCCGCAGGTCGTTCTGCTGCCGGCCGGGCCGTGGCTGGTCGACCTCGTCGGTTATTGGATCGTGTTCGCGCTCGGAGCGGTCTCGGTCCTTGCGGTCGCCGCTGCCCCGTGGCTTGCCCGGGCACTGCGCGAGCAGGAAGTCGAGCAGCTCCTGCAGGAGCGGCTGCTGCACGATGGGTTGCGCGACGGTACTGAGCCCGGCACCGATTCCGGAGCTGCGCTGAGCCCTGCCGCGGCCCGATCGGCATCCACTGGCGCTGCGCAACGCCCGATTGTCGCTCGGCTTGCCCCGCCGACGATGCTGCTTCTCGGGGTGACCCTCGCCGGCGGCGCCCTCATCACCTTTGCCCCGCAGATGAGTTCGGCACCGGTGGCCACCGCCGTGGGGCTCGTGCTGCTCACCGTCACCGCGGCGCTCAGCCGGTGGCGCATCGGCAGTCTCGCCGACCGGCACGGCATCCGGCCGTTCCTTTGGCCCCTCGTCCTGCTCACCGTGCTGGGTCTGGCACTGGCCGCATTCTCGGTCGAGAACGCTGATGACACCAGAGTCGTCCTCTTCCCGCTTGCCATGGCGCTGGTCGGCATCGCCTATGGCGGCCTGCAGAACCTCACCCTGCTGCTCTGCCTCGGTGCGGTGCCACGCGAGAGGTTCGGCACAGCCAGCGCCGTGTGGAACATCGGCTTCGACGCGGGCACGGGGCTCGGGTCGGTGCTGGTCGGCACCTTAGCCGCGGGACTGTCGTTTTCCGTGGCACTGCTCGTGGCCGCCGGGATCTCCCTGCTCACGCTGCCCCTTGCTTTCGCGACCGGTAGACGCACCTCGCAGCAGCGTTAGTCGCGTCGGATCGTCAACCGCGAAGTTGCACACTGGTCCCGGTCATCGGGCCGCTTGACGCTTGCGCCTAAGCGCTGCCGAAATCTGGGTGACCAGCACCAACACGATTGCCAGCACGAAGACGGCGGAGGCGATCACATTCGCCTCGGCCGGGATACCACGTGCCGCCGCAGTGTAAATGTAGGTCGGGAAGGTCACCGTCTGGAACCCCGAGTTGAAATACGTGATGATGAAATCATCGAAGCTCAGCGCGAAGCAGAGCAGCGCGGCCGCCACGATGCCCGGAAGCAACAGTGGGAAGGTGATCCGCCAAAACACCTGGGCCGGCGATCCGTAAAGGTCGCGGCCGGCCTCCTCCAGCGCCGGATCCAGTGTGGAAACCCGCGCCTTGACCGTGACCACCACAAAACTCACACAGAACATGATGTGCGCGATGATGATGGTTCCAAGTCCCTTCTGCACTCCGGCAGTCAGGAACTCGGCAGCGAGTCCCGCACCGAGCACAACTTCAGGCGTGGCCATAGGGAGGAACAACAGCAGACTGATCGCGGACCGAAACCGGAAGTGGTAACGCACCAGGGCAATGGCGATCATCGTCCCCAGCACGGTGGCAGCCACCGTCGCTGTCGCCGCGATGACCAGACTGTTCCCGAACGCGGTGCACACTTCCGGTTTGTCGCACACGTTGATCCACTTGTCGAGGGTGAAGCCACGCCAAGCGATGTTCGACTTGAGGGAATCGTTGAAGGAAAACACGAACGTGTACGCAATGGGCACGAGCAGGAAGAGGAAGGCCAGCACCACGTAGACCGGCGACAACCAGGTGCCCAACCGGAATCTGCGTATGCGCACAGTTTTCACAGCAGATCCTCCGTTCCGCTGCGTTTCACGTACACGATGACCATGATCAAGATGACGGCCATCAGCATGATCGACATCGCCGCCGCCGCGGGGTAATTGTTGATGATCAGGAAGTTGCTCTCGATCACGTTTCCGACCATCTGCGAACTCGCGCCGCCGAGGAAGTTCTGGCTGGCGTTCACGTAGTCGCCCGCGGCCGGGATGAACGTCAACAGCACACCGGAGACGATCCCCGGCATCGACAAGGGAACGGTGATGGTGCGGAACGTGGTGAACGGGTTTGCGTACAGGTCTCTGCCCGCCTCCAAATACCTGGTGTCCAACCGCTCGAGAGACGCGTAGATCGGCAGCGTCATGAACGGAATGAAGTTGTAGGTCAGCCCAAAGACGACGGCAACAGGTGTGCCGGTGATGTGCGCGTCGGGCGCCAGCATCGAGAGGGCCTTGAGTGAGGTGACGATGAATGATTCGTCCGAGAGCATCGCCTTCCACGCCAGCGTCCGCAGCAGAAAACTGATGAAAAATGGGGCAATGACCAGCACGAGCATGAGGTTTTGCAGCACCGGCCAACGCCGCGCTGTCACGCCGATGAAGTAGGCGAGCGGATAACTGAACAACAGAGCGAACACCGTCGCCAGCACCGCGTACAGGAACGACCGTAGAAAATGCTCACCATAGAGTTCGAGCACCGCGGCATAATTCTGCCACTGGAGCGCGGGTTGATACTGTCCGATATCGCCGCCGGGAACCGCAGTTTCCAGCGACGTCATCATCAGTGAGACCAATGGCACAAGAAAGAACAGGGCCAGATACAGCAAACCGGGCAACAACAGGAACAGCGCGATCCTGCTCTTGCGCCTGGGTGCCTGTTCCTTGACGGCCCCGGCCTGGAAGGCGGTGAATGCCATTTAGGTGTCCTTGAGCTCCGAGCTCAGCGCACGCTTCCTCTGCACCGCGATCGTCGCCGTGTCGAAGTCGGCCGGGAAACGCGATACCGGCTCTGCGTCGTCCTCCAGTCCGAAGCCGTGCGCGATTTGCCAGGACACCCAGACCTCCGTGCCGACGTCGACCACCGGCCCGAATGTCGTGTTTTGGGAGAACACCGTGATCGTGCTGAGCCCGGGTACCGCCACCAGGTACTGAGTGCTCACACCGCTGAACGATACGTCAATGACACGGCCAGGCCCCAGCTGGTTCTCCCCGGTGGACACCGCAGGGTTCTCTCCAAAGAGCAAGCTGAGCTTCTCTGGCCGTACCCCTACCGTAACGTCACCGGTGTGCCGTGCAGCGCGAGCCTTGGGCACGACGATTGCGTTGCCCTCAACATCGACGGTGATGCTGTGCGCTGTCGTCCCGCTCACCCGGCCGGTGAACAGGTTCGACTGTCCGAGGAAATTCGCGACAAACGCGGTGCGTGGCAACTCGTAAAGATCCTGTGGGGCACCTAGTTGCTCGATCCGCCCCTTATTCATGACCGCGACGGTGTCGGCCATGGTCATCGCCTCTTCCTGGTCGTGGGTGACATGCACGAAAGTCAGGCCGACCTCTTCCTGAATCGATTTCAACTCCAGTTGCATCTGGCGTCGCAGTTTTAAGTCGAGCGCGCCGAGCGGCTCGTCGAGCAGTAGCAGCGCCGGGCGATTGACGATCGCTCGGGCGAGCGCAACCCGCTGTTGTTGACCGCCGGAGAGTTGGATCGGCTTGCGAGCGGCGAGGTGGTCAAGCTCGACCAACCGCAACGCGTCGTGCGCCTTCGGGAGGGGGTCGCTGATCCGTCGTCGCCGCAACCCGAAGGCCACGTTTTCCAGCACCGTCATGTGCGGAAAGAGTGCATAGCTTTGGAACACCGTGTTGACCGGACGCTGATGCGGTTTCAACGCGGTGACATCGTTGCCACCGATTACGATCGACCCGCTCGTCGGATCCTCCAACCCGGCCACCAGGCGCAACGTTGTCGTTTTGCCGCAGCCGGACGGGCCGAGCAGGGCGAAGAAGGAACCAGCTGGAATGGTCAGGTTCAACTCCTCAATTGCCGTGAATCCTGGGAATCGTTTGCTGATATCCAGGAGTTCGAGGTCCGCGCCGCTCGAGGCAAAAGAGCCGTTCGACACCGGTCAGGCTCCAAGAAGCACGGACTGGAACTGCGGGCTGTACTTCTGCTCCTCCGCGGAGGTCAACGTGCGGAAAATGTGAGCGTTTGCCAGCGTCGCCTCGCTCGGGAAAATCAGCTGGTTGTCCACCAGATCCGGATCGACGGCGGCCATCGCTTCTTGAGCGCCGACGACCGGCGTGATGTAGTTCACGTACGCCGCCACGGCCGCAGCGACCTCAGGTTCGTAGTAGTAGTTGATCAGTTTCTCGGCGTTCGCCTTATGCGCAGAACCGATCGGCACGATGAAATTGTCGTTCCAGAGCGTGCCGCCCTTGTCCGGCAGCGCGAACTCCCAATGGTCACCGGCCTCAGCGTTCAAGATGGTGATGTCGCCGGACCAGACGATTGCCGCGAGAGTGTCC
>JBDSDO010000090.1:0-13476 GCA_039920505.1 Terrimesophilobacter sp. | reverse complement strand
GATGTCGGCGTTTTGCCGCTCGTACGTTTCCTGCGCCTTGGTGTTGGCGATGTCCGGCTTGTTCTGGTGGTCGGCGGTGACGACCTCGATCTTCTTGGCGACTGCCTTGTCGCCGTACTTGGCCTTGTAATCCGCAATCGCCATGTTGACCGCGACAACGCTGTTGGGCCCGGACAGGTCCTTGTACACTCCCGACTGGTCGTTCAGCACACCGATGACGACCTTGTCGTTGCTGAGGCTACCGCCCTCTTTCTGCGGACCACCCGCACCTCCTGCGCATCCGGCAAGCACCATTGCTCCGACCATGCAGACCGCCAATGCGGCGCCGCGTGTTTTTGTCACCATAATTTCTCCTCTATTTGTTGTCAGTTTGCGGTGGATTCAGATGCCCAAGTGTTCGAGCAGTTCGCTCTCTCTGGCATGAAAGTCGGCGTTGGTGAGCTGTTCGACAACGCGACCCTGGGCGAGCAGGTAGTGCCGGTCGGCGACGGTGGCGGCGAACTTCACGTTCTGTTCCACCAGCAGCACGGCGACGCCGTCGGCTTTGATATCCCGGATGATCGCGCCGATGTGCTGCACGATGACCGGAGCCAGGCCTTCGCTGGGCTCGTCCAGCAGCAGCAGCCGCGATCCCATCCGCAGCACACGGGCGATGGCGAGCATCTGCTGCTCGCCGCCGGACAGTTGGGTGCCCATCGAGGATCGGCGCTGTGCCAACACCGGGAACGACTCGTAGATTTTCTCCAGTGACCAGGCGCTGTCGCTCACGACGGGAGGCAAGGTGAGGTTTTCGGCAACGGTGAGGCTGGCGTAGATGCCGCGGTCATCCGGAACCCAGCCGACGCCGGCGCGGGCGCGGGCGTTCGGCGAAAGCTTATTGATCTGTTTGCCGCCGACGGCGATGGTGCCCTCGATCTGCCGGTGCAAACCCATCACGCTGCGCAACAGCGTGGTCTTCCCCGCTCCATTGCGGCCGACGAGGGTGACCACGGTGCCGGGTTCGACGGACAGCGACACATCGGTGAGCACGCGGGCCTCGCCGTACCAGGCGGAGAGGTTCTCGACGTTAAGCATTGGACTGCCCCAGGTAGGCCGTGATGACTTTCTCGTCTTTGCGCACTTCGTCGTACGTCCCTTCCACAAGAATCTCGCCCTGCTGCAGCACGCTGACCCGGTCGGCCAGGCTGCCCACGACGTGCATGTTGTGGTCGACGAACACGACCGTGCGGCCGGCCGCGATGCGCAGCACCAGTTCAATGGTGCGATCGACGTCTTCCAGTCCCATTCCGGCGGTGGGTTCGTCCAGAAGCAGAAGCTTGGGGTCGAGCGCCACGGCGAGGGCCAATTCGATGGCGCGCTTCTGCCCATAGGCGAATCCGCCCACTTCACGGTCGGCAAAGTCGGCCATGCCGACCTGGTCCAGCAGTTCCAGGGCCCGGCCGCGGAAGCGGACCAGGCTTCGTTCGGACCGCCAGAAGCGATAGCCAAGGCCAGTCGGACTGCCGAGGGCGAGTTCGAGGTGCTCGCGCGCGGTCATCTGGTCGAACAGGCTGGTGATCTGGAACGACCGGGCGATGCCGAGGTGAACGATTTGTTCCGGTTGCTGTCCAGTGATGTCTGCGCCGTCGAACATGATCGTGCCGGCGGACGGCTTGAGGAATCCGGTGAGCAGGTTGAACAGGGTCGTCTTGCCGGCGCCGTTCGGTCCGACGAGCGCGTGCACGGTGCCCGTACGGATGGTGAGGTCGACGCTCTGCACCGCAGCGAAGCCTCGGAACTCCTTGGTCAGACCATGGGTCGACAGGAGTGTCGTTGGCAGGTCTGGCATCGTCACCTCGTGTCCCGTCTGAATCTCCTCCTTGAGGTTCGCCGGTCCAAGAAAGGAACCATCGCTCATGGTATCCACTTCGTGGACGTATACGCCCAGGGATGACACTAGGAGACGTCACGCATTGCTGTCAATCTGAGACTCACTCGGCAGCAGGTTGGCCATATAGTGTGAGCAACGCGTGAGCGAACGTCCACAATGTGACCAACCGGAGGATTCAGCGTGTCATCGACGCAAGTGCAGGGCGCGCAGGTCGTCAGCCGCATCGCGGCGCTGTTGCGGTTTGTGGGACGCCATGCCGAGGGCACGTCGCTGTCGGAAGTGGTGCGGGACACCGGCCTCACCCGGCCGACTGCCCACCGTCTGCTCACCGCGCTCACCGTGGAGGGGCTGCTGGACCATCAGCCGACCGCAAAGACCTGGAGTCTTGGACCGGAATTCCACGTGATGGCCTCCGTGGCGGCCGCACAGTTCCCCATCGGCGACATCGTCCGGCCCAGCCTGCACCGGCTGGCGGACAAGACCGAGGAAAGCGCGTTCTTTTCGCTGCGCCGGGGAAACCAGACGGTGTGCCTGATGCGGGAAGAGGGCAGCTTCCCGATTCGCACCTTCACGCTGCTGGAGGGCACCCGGTATCCGCTGGGCGTGGCATCCGCGGGCATCGCGATCATGGCATTCCTAAGCCGCCCGGAACAGGACGAGCTTTTTGCCGAGGGCGAATGGCGATCCGAGAAGTTCGGTCAGGCGCACACCATTGAGGCGATCCGGCCACGCTTGGAACGCGCCCGCGCGCGGGGGTATTCGGTGAATCCGGGGCTGATCCTCGAGGGAAGTTGGGGGATGGGTGCGGCGGTGTTCGACCGGAACAAGAATCCGGTCTATGCGCTCTCGCTGACCGGTATCGAGTCGCGATTCCGTGGCGAGCGTCAGGAGTTCCTCGGTAAGGCGCTGCTGACCGAGGCTCATCGGCTCACCCTGCAGCTGCAGCGGCCCTGGGCCTAAGGCCGCCTCCGAGGCGTCCGCACTAGCTCAGCAACTACCGATCCACAGTGCGTCGCGGGCACGAGTTGCCGCGACGTAGTGCTCCCGGATGTCGCGGGCAGCGCGCTCGTCGCCGGAATGCGACTGCGCGGTCATCGGCGCTGGCACGACCACGAGCTTGAACTCGAGCCCCTTCGCCCGCTTGACCGTGCCGACTTTCACGGCCGGAACTGGGAGGCCCACGAAGCGCAGCAGGTTGAGTGTGCGGAGGTGCGCATCAGCCAGGAGCTTTTCGATCGCCGCCGCTTCCCCGTTCGTGCCGCAGAGCACAGCGATGTCGCCGAGGTTCACGCCGTCGATGTCGATGGCCCGGCGGATGCGGGCGACCAGGGCGCGATCGCGGTCGGCGCGGGTCGGGAAGTGCGGCGTTTCAGGCGGGGCGCCGTGGCGGGTCTCGACAGGCTCGACCACCGGCGGCTCGACCACCGGAGGTCCGGCCATCGGCGCCGCCGCATCGTCGATGTCCGTGTAGGTGCTGCCAACGATCAATCGGGCCGCGAACTCCTGGACCTCCGCGGTATTGCGGTAGTTTCGGTTCAGCACGACGCCGCGGCCCGCCAGCGAGATACCCGCCTCCGACAACACGTAGCCGCCCGGATAAATGCTCTGTTGTCCGTCGCCGATCAGGGTGAAGGCGTCCGGTCCTTCGCCGACGAGGCTGTGCAGCATCCGGATCATCGCCAGCGACAGGTCCTGCGCCTCGTCGACGATGACGGCTGCGTAACCATTTTGCGGCTGTCTGCGCAAGGCGGCCTCCGCGAGGAGAACCTGGTCCTGAAAGTCGCCAATGCCGGCGGCACGCAGGGACCGCTCGTAGGCCTGGAATAGTGACCACACCGCACGACGGTCGTCCAGGTTGAGGCGAATCAGCCGACCGGGCCGGGCGCAGTCGGCGTATTGATCGAACGTGGTGAGTCCGCGTCCCTTGATGACCGACTCGACCTCCTCACGCCAGTACTCGACCGGCCGATCGCCGGGCGCCGCGGGCGCACGCTCGCTGAGACGGTTGCGCTGCCCGGCCTCGAGAGCGTTCCACGCGGCGTCGAGCAGTTGGCTCGCTCGCCGCGAGTTGACGTTCAACACCACGCCGCGCTCGCGCAGCATCCGCGCCGCGAATCCGTGCACGTGCACGAACTCGACGCGGCCGGCGACATCCGGTGCCAAGCGCAGAAGCAGATTCGACATCACCGCCGGCAGCGTCTTCACGAACGTCGTGAACAGCACCCTGCCGTGCGGATGAACCCGGGCCAGATACGCCGCCCGGTGTAAGCCGACCACTGTCTTCCCGGTGCCGGCATCGCCGCGGATGCGCGCGGGCCCGTTGAAGCTGCGGCGTACCAACGCGGCCTGCGTCGGGTGTAAGAAGGTCATCCAGTCCTCGACCGGGGCAGCGAGGTCGGCCGCAGTGAGCACGTCGCGCACGTCGGCTTCGCTCAGCAGTTCATCAACACCGCGCAGCGCTCCGTCGTCCAGCAGCGTGTCAGGAAGCTCGGCTAACACTGGTTCGGCCACGATCGGCGCGGCGGCTTCGGCCTGCGATCCCACATAGGCGGGAAAGTACTGCATCGCCACGACCAGCACCCGTTCTACCTGGGAAGTGGTCAGGCGCTTGCCGCGCTTCGCCAGGTGCCGGTGCACGTCCTCCTCGCCGACCACCTCGACCGGACCCACCTCCCCGAGCCGGCCCTTGTGGCCGACCATCACAAGAAGCGTGCGCACCTCACCTGGCGCGAGGCCGATGCCGGCAAACGTTTCCTCGGCCGCGTTGGCGACATCCGCCAGCCGCAGCACATCGTCGGTAACATCGGCCTGGTCGCGGTAAATGTGACCAGCAGCGACGCTGAAGTTGTTCCAGTGCTTGGAGTCGACGATCCAGACGCCCGACGGGCCGACGACCACTAGATCGAGTTGGGCGTTCTTCGAGCCGGGCCATTGCCGGTCGGGCAGCAGGTAGTAGCCGAGGGAGGTCAGTGGGGACAGCCGGGTGGCCAGTCGCCGCTCGGCGATCGCCGCGGCGGCGAATCGTCCGGATGCTGCATTTGCCCGCTCGGCTTCGACGAGATGACTCGTTGCGAGCGCGCTCATGCGCTGCGCTTGCAGCGCGGCGGATGCACCAGCTGGCATACCGGACCCCCTCGGATTGCCCCAGTCTGGCAGTTTCACTCGCGTTTGGACCCGTTTGACACCAGGTTTGGGGGCCTGCACCTGGGACGATGCCGGGATGGCGCTCGAGGCTCTCACCCACACGTTGCAGTTTGCAAGGTGCAGGGTGCCGGCGTCACAGATCGAACAGGCTGGGCAGTTCCGTGCTGGTGACGACGGTGGCGCTCGGCGCCGGAATGGCGGAGCGTTCCGCAGGCGTTACAGACTCAGACGCTGCCGAACGCGCTCCCTCGCGGGCCCATCCCGGCCCGCTGGGAATAGCCGCACCCCGCTGATACGCCTCAGCGGCCCCACGCGCCCGGATGTCGGCGGCCTCGTTGAGCCGGTGGCCGACGTGACCCTTCACCCACTCGAACCGGTAGCGCCGACCGACCAGCGCCGAGTCGAGTTCCTGCAGTAGCTGAAGGTTCATGACCGGTTTGCCGTCTGACTTGCGCCAGCCCTTCGCCTTCCAGCCGCGCATCCACTTCGTCACCGAGTTGATCACATACTGGCTGTCGCACAGGATCACCAGGTCGTCGTCCAGGTGCGCCGTGGCGCGGAACAGTTCGAGCACCGCGGTCAGCTCGCCCTGATTGTTCGTGGCGCGTTTCCACCCGCCTGCTGCCCAGCAGTTGTCGTCGACGTACCACGCCCATCCGGCCGGCCCCGGGTTGCCCAGCGCTGATCCGTCGGCGGCGGCGGTGATCGTCATACACATACTCCCCCGGGTCGGTGGCCTCCATAGTATCCGGCTGCCTGCACCGCGAGATACCCGTCGTGGCGGGCATTCCTCGGGTGGAGCGACCACACCTGCGCTCTCGCGCCGATCAGGGGCGGGCCGCCTCGTCGAGGGTCTCGCCGGTGGGATCCTCGGCCGTCATGTCGGCCAGTCCCGCACCGCCGACGGGCTGATCGGCCCAGCGCGTGAGTGTCCAGCCTTGCTCGAATGATCCCTCGACAACCACGATGCCGGTGTTATCGAGCGGATTTTCGGCAGCGAACATCGGCGCGACGTTGGTGGCGTTGGCGGCGACCCACACCCGGATGGCGGCGCCGTGGCTTACCACCGCGGCGGTGCCGGCACCGGAACTGACGATCGATTCCAGGTCGGCGTTGTACCGGCCGAAGAACTCGTGGCCGTCGGGACCACCGGGCATGACGACATCCAGGTTGCCGGATCCCCAGGCGAACACCGTCTCGAGGTAGGTGCGCACCGAGTCGCGGTCCCTGTGGGACTCCAGGTCGCCGGCCTCGATTTCGTGCAAACCGGTGCGCACTTCCAGGTCGAGGCCGCGCGCTCGGCCGAGCGGCTCCGCGGTCAGTTGTGTGCGCACCAGGGTCGAAACGAACAGTGCGTCGATCGCCTGATCTCTCAGCGCATCCGGAATCTCGGCGGCCTGGCGCGAGCCGAGTTCGGTCAGTCCCGGCCCCGGTTGGGCAGTGTCAAGCTGCCCCAACACGTTGGCCGGGGTCTGTCCGTGGCGAATAAGAAGGAGGCGCATGTGGCCTCCAGCCTAAGCGGATGTGTTCGGTGGCGGCCGGGCCCGTCACAGTATGCCGACTGGATCTCAGGCGCTTAGGCGCGCGCCTTCTGGCACACCCAGCCTTCCGGCATCGTGCCGGTGTCGAGGAAGGCGCTCAGTTGCGCGGTGGCTTCGGGCGAGAGGATCGTGTCGGCCTGCGGATAGATGATCGGTTCCTCTTTGGTGTTGTGCTTGTCGAGCTGGGCGAGCAGCGTGGTGCAGGCCTCCGTCAGTACGTCGGATGCTGCACCCGCGTCCAGGGACGCATCCAGCGCCTCCATGGTCTTCCATAGCTCGCCGTGTTCGCGCACCATGACGAACAGTTGCACCATCAGTCCACCGGCACGCAGCGGCGGGAAGAGGAATTCCTCCTCGAGGTAGATGTGGCGGCGCAGGCCGTTCATCGCCCGCAGCAGCGGCTCGGTGTCGCTCGTTCCCTTGGCCAACCTTGCCGTGTATGCCTCGATGCCACCGTCGATTTCGCGGTGCTCCCGTTCCAACGCCGTCGCCAGCGTGACGCTCTCCATGTTTTCTTCCTTCTTATCCACGAGTGATTGACCCGCCCGTTCCATCTTCCTCGGGATGGCGGCGCCTGCGCCAGCGCCTCAGGACGCGCGCGTGGTCAGTTCGGCGAGGATGGCACCATCGCAGGCACCTGCAGGTCGTCGCCAAGCCTCTATACCTAGAATAGCTTGGTACCTAGAACCACTAGGTATAAAGTGACAACCGTGAACATCGATAAGGACCTGGTCGCGGCGATGGCGACACCGCTCGTCCTCGCGATCTTGGTGGAGGGCACCAGCTACGGCTATGCCATCCTGAAACGGGTGCGGGAACTCTCCGCGGGCGAGCTGGAATGGACCGACGGCATGCTGTACCCGCTCTTGCACCGTCTGGAACGGCTCGGTTACATCGGTGCGGAGTGGGGGCTTTCATCGGAAGGCCGGCGGCGCCGGTACTACGAGATCACGAAAACCGGTCGCGCCCAGCTGGCCGATCAGCGCAGGCAGTGGGCCACAGCCAACCGGACCCTCAGCGGACTGTGGGGCCTGGCTCTTCCCGCGACGGGAGTGTGACCCGTGGACGCGCTAGAGGACCAGATCGGGCAGTGGCGGTCGACGGTGTTGCGTGGACGCGCTGTCGAACACGCGGACGCGGATGAGCTGGAGGGACATCTGCGCGAGCAGATCGCCGACCTGCAAAACTCGGGCCTGAACGGCGACGAAGCGTTTCTGATCGCAGTCCGCCGACTCGGCCAGGTGGATCTGATCACCGCGGAGTTCGCGCGAGAGCACAGCGACCGACTGTGGAAGCAGCTCGCACTGTCGCGCCCGGATGACGGGCGGCATCATCCGCTGCTGACCATGCTGGGCTTCGCGGTGGTCGCCGCGGTGCTCACTCGGGTCGCCTGGATCCTCGCGGACCCACTCCGAGGAACGGGCGAATGGCTCATCCGCGACCTCAGCCTGTTCGTGCTGCCCGTGCTGGCGGCCTACTTCGCGGTGCTGCGGCGGATACCGTGGCCGCGGGCACTTCTGCTGGGCGGCGTCGTGGCTGTGCTCGCGGTGGCCGTGAACCTGTTCCCCTTCGTGCCCGGCGCGAGTACTGAGTCGCTCGTCGCGATCCACCTGCCCATCGTGCTGTGGTTCGTCGTCGGGGTGGTCTATGTCGGCGGCAGCGCCGGATCGTCCGCGCGGCGGATGGACTTCATCCGGTTCACCGGCGAGTGGGTGATCTACTACGCGGTCATCGCCCTGGGCGGCGGAGTGCTGATCGGTCTCACGAGCCTGGTGCTCACCCCGCTCATCCCCGTAACGGACGACGTAGTGGTGTGGGACGACGTGCTGGCGTGGATGTCCCTCTCGGGAGCGGCGGGTGCCGTTGTTGTGGCCGCGTGGCTGGTCGAGGCGAAGAAGAGCATTATCGAGAACATCGCACCGGTGCTCACCGCGATCTTCACGCCGCTCTTCGCGATCATGCTGTTGGTCTCCGCTGTCGGATACTCGGTCGCCGGAATCGGGCGCGACTTCAACCGTGACCTGCTGACCGTGTTCGACCTGCTCCTTTTGGTGGTGCTCGGACTCGTGGTCTACGGAATCTCCGCGCGCGACGCCACCCGAGGAGCACCGGCGATGCAGGCCATCCGGCTCGTCGCGGTCGTGGCCGCGATCGTGCTGGATGCGCTCGTGCTGGTCTCGATGTTCGCGCGGGTCGGCGAGCTCGGATTCACCGCCAACCGGGTGGCGGCGCTCGGGCTGAACCTCATCCTGCTCGTAAACCTGGCCATCACAGCGTGGCTCATCGTCCGCGTGCTTATTGGACGTGCGCGGCCCGCGCACCTCGAGAAGTGGCAGACCGGATACCTTCCGGTGTTCGCCGCCTGGGTCGCGCTGGTGGTGCTGGCCCTGCCTCCGCTCTTCGCGTTCACTTGACCACATACCCATCGGTATGCCGTACTGACCCCTCGCCATTGCTGCCGAGTAACAGACAGGAGAATGATGAATCTGTTGGCAGGACTGAACTGTGAAAAGTGATTCGGTGTGGCGGGCGTTGCCGGCGGCGCGCTCGGCGGCCTGGGCGAAGCCGATCACTCACTCGTCCAACCTCGGCGGGTCCACGCGGTAGCCGGTCAGCCCGGCGAGGTACGAATCGGTGTCGCCGGCGAAGGCAGTGCTGATCGAGATGAGCGTGTTCCGCAGCGCGTCGGCGCGGCGCAGGACGGTGTGGATGAGGGCACGTCGGGTGCGGCCGTTGCCGTCGATGAACGGATGGATCGTCTCGAACTGCGCATAGACGATCGCCGCCCGCACCACCGGGTTCCCGTCCGTCGCCGTGACAAAGCGGGCAAGGTCGGCCACCAGCCGCGGCACTTCGCCCTCCGGCGGCGGCACAAACTCCGCCCGCAGCGGACTCCAGCCGGAACCGCCAACCCAGTTCTGCACCTGGCCCAGACCTCGCTGAGTGCGCGGCTCGATGACGTGCTGGAGGTCCACGATGTCAGAGATTTTGACGAGCTCGACCACCGGTCATAAGTGGTTCCGAATAGCTCAACCAGTGTGAGAAATGCAGAACAATAGGCATCCGCAGGGCGCATGCTTCATGCATTCGTATGGATCCTCTGCCACTTCGCCGAAAACCCTCCGCCGAGTCTGAACTAATGACTAAAGAAGAAAATGAAACCCCGAGCAGCGGCGGCAGGGCACTTCACAATGCCAGGGCACTCATCTGAGCGGGTTAAGCAATAACCTGCTGTCAAATTAATTGACAGTGAGGTGTCAAATTAAGTAATAACTTGCTATCAAATTAAGTGACAGCAAAGTGTCAAATTAACTATCAACTCAGTATCAAATTAACTAACAAGATCTAAATTCCCGCTAGGCTCCCACTATGACCGAGAACTGGGTTCCGATTCCCCGACGAACACTCGGTGTCGTGCGCGAACGCATGCGCGATGAACCCGTAATCCTCCTCGAAGGCCCGAGATCTGTAGGAAAGTCCACTCTCTTGCGATTGATCGCTGCAGAAACCGGATCGTCTGTGTTGGACCTCGACGATTTGGCCACACGCGATGCCGTGGCTGCTGACCCCGCTCTTTTCGTTCGGGATGACAATCCGGTGCTCATTGACGAATATCAGAAGGCACCGCTTGTTCTTGATGCGATAAAGGCGGAGCTAAACGCCAACGGGGCTCCTGGGCGGTTCTTACTCGCGGGATCGACTCGATACGAAACACTGCCAGTGGCTGCCCAGTCGCTAACAGGTCGGTTGCACACCATGCGCATCTACCCGTTGTCGCAGACCGAGATAGAACAGCACGAGCCTCTCCTCGTCGAGCGGCTCTATGCCGATCCTACTGAGGCCGTTGGATCCCCCGAGTCCACGACGACGCGAGAGAACTATATAGAGCGGATTGTCCGCGGCGGCTTCCCGATGGCCTTGCAACGCGGAGCGGCGTCGCGGAGTAGATGGTTCGATGATTACGTGCGGTTGACCTTAGAACGGGACACTGCAGAGATTGTCAAAGTCCGTCAGTCGTCGATGATGCCGCGTCTGCTCGGACGGCTTGCCGGTCAATCAGCGCAGATCCTCAACATGAAAAAGGCCGGCGAAGATGTTGGTCTCGACGCGGCGACAGCGCAGAACTACACCAAGTTGCTCGAAGCTGTCTTTCTGATCCAGCGCCTTCCCGCCTGGCACAAGCTCCAGTCAGGGCGTGCGTCGGCTTCGCCAAAAATCCATCTCGTTGATTCCGGGGTCGCGGCGCGACTACTTCGTTTGACCCCCGAAAAGCTGGCACGGAAGGATCCTGCTTCACTCACCGAATTCGGTCACTTACTGGAGACTTTTGTCGTCGGCGAAGTTCAGCGGCAGGCTTCTTGGTTGGATGGCATCTCGGCGGGTCATTGGCGGACGTATACGAATGACGAAGTGGATCTCGTGCTGGAGCGGGACGATGGGGCGATTATCGCTTTCGAGGTCAAGTCAGGCAGTCGCGTTCCTGGGGATGACTTCCGGCACCTCCGCCGACTCCGGCTCCTTGCCGGTGACGCTTTTCTTGCAGGCGTGGTCCTGTACCTAGGTAGAAAGTCTTACACGATGGAGGACCGGATACATGTGATGCCGGTTGACAGACTGTGGAGCTCCTAGCCGCCGAGGGTCAAGCTCGACGTGTCAAGGGAAGGTGCCACTCAACAATCTCATCCGAGCTGCCGCGAGCAGCGAGATCCGCTCGAAGCGGAGCCTTGCCCTCGGTCACTTCGGCATCAGTATGTTCAGCTCGTACCGCCAGTCGTGGGGCAGCCTAGCCGGGCGAACGCTTCCACATCGATCCTCCCCAACTTCGCCTGCTAACCCCCTGTGACCACAAGCCGCTCCGCCTTGCTCGTTATTCGACGCCGTCCTCGCGCAGTTTCGAATGGAAGCTCGCGGTATCACCGGGGACTTCTGCAACGAGACCAACCTGCTTTTCGGCAAAACCCTGTCGCGGTGAGGTATTCCTGATCGCGACGGCGCTCGAGGTGAGGGTGACGCCATGCTCGACTTCGGCGCGCTCCGAAAATTGGTCCGCTGCCCTGTCGCGGAGGGCACGTCTGTAGTCGCAGATATGGTGTTCTCTGAGACTGCCCGGAGCTACACTCGCACGACCGACCCTGACGGGTGGCGGACCGAGATTAGGAGCATCGGAGGCACAGTGATGACTAATCATGGGCAGATCTTCGGTCCGTCCTTCATGAAGATCGTCTCCTTCGATGAAGATTCGGCCTCAGACTTACTTTGATGTCTCGGCCGGCGGCAAGACAGCATCGGCAACGGTGCCCGACGGCGCGTGCGCGGCTACACCGCCCAATACGTCCTCACCACCGTCCTGGTCGCCGCTGGCAACCTCCGCAAGATCGACAAGTTCGCCCGCGAACACCTCGCCCCCGGCACCCCACAACAAAATCAGGAACGCCGGGACCGGAAACTCCAAACCCGCCTCCGACGCAAGACCCACAAGGACCGCCTCGGCCAGTGGGACGACTACAAACCCCCGCTACCGGCCAAGACTAGCTAGCCCGCACGGTCAACAACAATTCCGATTACCAACGCAGAACCAGAGGGTTCGCCCCCGCCCGGAAACAGGACATCGGCTTCTGTCAGAGATCGTGACGAGCTCGACCACCGGGCATAAGCGGTTCCGACCAGCTCAACCAGCGTAAGAAAATGAAGAAGGCCCCCGATATTCGGGGGCCTTCTTCATTTGGTCGAGTTCTGCAAACTGATACCGCCAGTACTGCAATCAACCCATGGTGCGCGAGGGGGGACTTGAACCCCCATGCCCTCACGGGCACACGGACCTGAACCGTGCGCGTCTGCCAATTTCGCCACCCGCGCCAATCATGCGAGATTACCACAGCCCGCACGGGCGCTCTTTCGACGTCGGCACTCTGCGCGATTGCATTGACTAGTCGAAAAAAGTTATCCACAAGCTTGCAAGTCCTTTACGAATGTGTATTCGACTGTGAGAGAATTAGGTCATGTCCGAAGTCACCGAATCCCTGGCCTCGTTAGAGGTCTTGGCAGAAGCTCTACCTGCGGATTCGTCATGCTTTGGAAGTCTTTCTGATGAGGAGCTCCTCGAAATTCCAGCACGGGCATCTCGAATACAACGACGAATTATTGCCTCAGTGGCCATGGCGGCCGGTGAAATCGCACGTCGCTCACGGCACGAACTCGGCTACGCGGGATTGGCGCAACGTTCGGGATTCCGCACGCCGGCAGGACTGATCCAGAACGTCACCGGCGACAGCAGCCGGGAGGCGTCGAAACTCGTACGGGTCGGCGTCATGATTCATCAGGCCGAAGACGCCAAAGCTGAAGCGGACAACTCCACTGAGCCTGTGGCGGGTGATCAACCGTCCCAGTTCGGCGGCGAGGGAAACAAGCCGTGGCTCGCACCGATTGCCGAAGCGGTGGCGAAAGCGGTAATCTCACTCGAAGCCGCGGAGGCGATCCGCATAGGGCTTGGTGAGCCCTCTGCGGACATTACGGAACTGACGCTCGCGGATGCCGGCGCGCGCCTCGTTGAAATGGCGCAGACCCTCAATGTTGACGAGCTCGCCCATCGGGCACGAGCCCTGCGCGACGACCTCGATGAGGCCGGCATTGCCGAGCGAGAAACCGAACGCCGGGAACGCCGGTCGCTGCGGGTGTTCCGGCAGCCAGACGGGATGACCAAGCTGGTGTGGCTATTGGATCCGGAATCCGCCGCCATCGTGACGGCGACCTACGACCAACTGACCTCGCCGCGGCGCGGCGGACCGCGCTTCGTCGATCCCGGGGAGCAGGCGCGTGCCGACGCGATCATCGAGGATCCGCGCACCACCGAACAGCTCGCGCACGACGGCTTCCTGCTATTGCTGACGATCGGCGGCGACGTCGCTCCTGATACCGTGATCG
>JBDSDO010000089.1:0-11367 GCA_039920505.1 Terrimesophilobacter sp. | reverse complement strand
GCGATCGCGCGAGCCGCGCCCGGCGCGCGCTGATCCAAAGGATGCCCTGGCAGGTACGGCACCAGGTGCGCCTTGGCGGCGATCGGACCGACACCCGGGCCGCCACCACCGTGTGGGATGCAGAACGTCTTGTGCAGATTCAGGTGTGAGACATCCCCGCCGAAGTCCCCGAACCGGGCGAAACCGAGCAGTGCGTTGAGGTTGGCACCATCGACATACACCTGCCCGCCGGCCGCATGCACATCGCGGCAGATCTCGGCTACGTTCTGCTCGTAGACCCCGTGCGTCGACGGGTAGGTGATCATCAGCGCGGCGAGAGTGTTGTAATGCTCCGCGATTTTCGACTGCAGGTCGCCGAGGTCCACGTTGCCCTGCTCATCGCACGCCACCACCACCACGGTGAGACCGGCGAGCACTGCCGAGGCGGCGTTGGTGCCGTGTGCACTTGAGGGAATGAGGCAGACACGACGCGTGTCATCGCCGTTGGCGAGATGGTATGCGCGGATCGCGAGCAGCCCGGCAAGTTCGCCTTGACTGCCCGCGTTGGGTTGCAGGCTGACCGCGTCGTAGCCTGTGACCTCCGCCAACCAGCTTTCGAGTTGGCCGATCATGCCGAGGTAGCCCTCGACATCCGCTTTCGGTGCGAACGGGTGGATGCCGGCGAACTCAGGCCAACTCACCGCCTCCATCTCAGCGGCCGCGTTGAGCTTCATGGTGCACGAGCCCAGTGGGATCATGCCGCGGTCGAGGGCGTAGTCCTTGTCCGCGAGGTATTTGAGATAACGCATCATGGCGGTCTCGGAGTGGTGGGTGTGGAACACCGGATGGGTGAGATAGGCGCTTGTTCGCAGCAGCGCGCTGGGGATCCACCCGTCGATGTCGGTGCGGGCCACCGTCTCGCCGCTGAGCAGGGAGTGTTCAGCACCGAGCACGCGGGCGATCGCGAGAAGGTCGTCGTCGTCGATCGTCTCGTCGACGGACAGCTGCACTGTCTCTTGATCCACTTTGTGGATCAAGAAGCCCGCCTCGTACGCGTCCTTGACCAGGGCGTCGGCGCTGCGGTCGGTCTGCAGGGTGAGTGTGTCGAAGTAGTTGCCGTTCACCACGGTGTGGCCGCCTGCGGTGGCCGCTTCGGCGAGAATCCTGGTGTGCCGGGTGATGGTTTCGGCGATGCTGCGTAGCCCATCGGGGCCGTGGTACACGGCGTACATGCCGGACATGACGGCCAGTAGCACTTGCGCGGTGCAAATGTTGCTGGTCGCCTTTTCGCGGCGGATGTGTTGCTCGCGCACCTGCAGCGCCAAGCGGTATGCGGTGTGCCCGTCGGCATCCTTGGACACGCCGACCAGCCGGCCTGGCAACTGGCGTTCCAGCGCCTTCCGCACCGCCATGTAGCCCGCGTGCGGGCCGCCGAAGCCCATCGGGACGCCGAATCGCTGCGTGGTGCCCACCGCGACATCGGCGCCGAGTTCGCCGGGCGAGACCAGCAGGGTGAGGGCGAGCAGGTCCGCGGCCACGATCGCGAGCGCGCCGGCTGCATGAGCGGCCGTGATGGTGTTCCTCGGGTCCCACACCCGTCCTGAGGCACCCGGATACTGCACGAAGACGCCGAAACAGCCCTCGGGCAGCGTCTCGTCGGAGGCGAAGGTTGACTCGACCAGGTCGATTCCCAGCGCCTCGGCCCGGGTCGCGAGCACCGCCTTGGTTTGCGGCAGGGTGTCGGCGTCGACGACGAAGACGTTGGCTGCGGACTTCGAGGCGCGTTTGGCCAGCAGCATGCCCTCGACCACCGCGGTGCTCTCGTCGAGCATGGAGGCGTTCGCGATGTCGAGACCGGTGAGGTCGGCAACCATGGTCTGGAAATTGATCAGCGCCTCCAGCCGGCCCTGCGAGATTTCCGGCTGGTACGGCGTGTACGCGGTGTACCAGCTCGGGTTCTCCAGCACATTGCGTTTGATCACCGCCGGTGTGATGGTGCCGTAGTAGCCCAAGCCGATCATCGACCGGTTCACCCGATTCTGTGCCGCGAACCCGCGCAGCTCGGTGAGCGTGTCCCGCTCACTGGCGGCCGGCGGCAGACTGCTCACCGACGTGGGTGTGGGACGCTGCGCAATCGTGTCGGGCAGCGCTGCCGCGACCAGTTGCTCGATGCTGCGGTAGCCGAGCAGGTCAAGCATCGTCCGTTGCGCCGGCGCATCCGTTCCGATGTGACGATTCTTGAACGAATGCGGCACGGCGATGATGGAGTCGGCCATCACTCTCCTACCAGGGCGTGGTAGCCGTCGTGGGTGAGGAAGGTCGGACCGGAAAGATCGGCCGGCCGCGACGCGGTGATCTTGACCAGCCAACCCGCTCCAAACGGGTCGGTGTTGATCAGCTCGGGAGCGGCGGTGACTGCGTCGTTGATCTCGGCAATGGTGCCCGCCACCGGAGAAAAGAGTTCCCCGACCGACTTCGTCGACTCGATCTCGCCGATGGCCTGGCCGGCGCTCACGCTCGCGCCGACGGCGGGAAGGTCAACGAACACGACATCACCGAGCTTTTGCGCCGCGTAGTCGGTGATCCCCACGGTTGCGGTGTCGCCGTTGATTGAGAGCCACTCGTGCTCCGGGGTGTATTTGAGTTGAGTCTGGTCAGTCATTACTTGGTCTTTCTTGTGTAGAAGGGAAGGGGAACAACCTGGGCCGGGATCCGAATTCCGCGCACGTCGAGCCACAGCGCGGTTCCGATCTCGGCTGACGCGGGATCGACGAAGGCCATCGCGATCGGATGTCCCAGCGTTGGCGACAGCGCGCCACTGGTGATCGCGCCGACCTCGATCGCGTCTGCGTCCGCGCCATTGAACACGGCGTATCCGGCGCGCCCGGCGCGTTTGCCGGGCGCCGCCACACCGACCAGAACCCGGGAATCGATGGGCGGCCCGGATTCGACGGCGGCACGTCCGACAAAGTCGCCAGCCTTGTTCAGCGCGACCACCCGGCCAAGCCCGGCCTGCACTGGGTACGTGTGCAGGTTGAGTTCATGCCCGTACAACGGCATTCCGGCCTCCAGCCGCAGGGTGTCCCGGCTGGCCAGTCCCGCCGGGATGAGATCACTGCCTCCGGCCGCGATGATGGCGTGCCACAGTCGCGCAGCAGCATCCGGAGGCAGGTAGACCTCGACGCCGTCCTCGCCGGTGTACCCGGTGCGAGCCACCAGCAGCGGCGCCCCTTGAAACACCGCGTCGGTGCTGCGGTAGTACCGAAGTTCGGCCAGCGGCACAGCCCAATCCGTGATTTCCGCCGTGGCACTGAGGATGGCCTGCGCCTTCGGACCCTGCACGGCGATCAGTGCATAGTCGTCACTCTTGTCGGTGACGGTGACCTCAAATTCGGTGGCCCGTTCCATCAACGCCGTCACCGCCGCGATGCGGTTGCCGGCGTTGGCGACCATGAGGAAGGACCGGTCCGCGAGCCGGTAGACAACGACATCGTCGATGATTCCGCCGGTGTCCGCCAACAGCAGACTGTATTTCGCCTGCACGTTCGCGATGGCGGACAGTTTGCCCGCCAGCGCGTAGTCGAGAAAGGCCGGAGCATCGGGGCCGGAGACGAGAATTTCGGCCATGTGCGACAGGTCGAAGATGCCGGCACTGCTGCGCACCGCATGATGCTCGGCAAGGTCGCTGGTGTAGCGCACCGGCATCTGCCAGCCGGCGAAATCGGTGAAACTGGCACCGCCCGCCACGTGAACGGGGTGCAACGGTGAAAACTTTTGCGGTGAGGTTTCGGGCACGAGTTCTCCTGGCATGGGTCGCGAACAGAACTCCCCCTCTGTCATGAGCCTGAGAGCTTCATCGACTGTCGTCGATTTGCACCGTGGGCGGAACCGGACCGACTCGAATCTGACTCGGTTTCGAACGAGCTCAAATCCGAACCGCTTCGCGATTCGCTTTTCAGAGTGGCCAATTCGATGCGGTACGGAATACCTGAGAGATTGGCGGGGAGGCTTGCTCCTTCGGTGTTCACCGGCGTGGGCGAACTCTCCCGCATCGTGTTGCGGCCCAATATTCGATTGTCTTGCCAGCTTAGCAAGCGCGCCCCGACCGCACCCACACGAGGACGAGCGGAGACACGCCGACGATTCTCGCCCGGGAATACGGCGTGTCGGCAGAATCTCCTCGTGGAGTGACGGTGGGTAGGCTCGACACGGGGTTCGACCGGAGTTAAGTGTGGAGCGCGCGTTGAAATGGTTTCGTCGCACGCGACGGGTTGCGATGAAGCCCTTCGACGAATCGGCGCTGCCCGAACCGAAGCCACCCTCTGTCGCTGAAGCGACATCCGATGGGCTGATGCTGGCCGAACACGCCGGCCGGATGACGCTGAAGAACATCATCATCGTCGGCGCGCTGAGCGGGCCTGGCTCCTACGACGCAGCACGATACCTTGAGGCCGCGGCCGGCGTCTTGGAGGAGTTGGCCGAGGAATTCGAGCAGGACGGCGAGCGGGTCGCCCGAGCGCTCCGATCGATCGAGAACCGCTCGGGCAGCGCCGCCCGCGCGCACGATTACCGGTCAGCCGATACGGAGAATCTCCGGGTTCGCCGCGCCGTTCTGCTGTCCCTCGTCGACCACCTCCGCGGCCGCCGTGATAACCACGCCTACCTGGCGGAGCTCGTAGAGAGCGCGCGCAAGGACGCCTGGAGCGACATCTCGCGGGTGGTGCAGGATTCGCTCGACCGATCGACCATTGTGGTCGACGAGAGCTATCAGCGCGACCGGCCAGAGCACCTGCGGCTGCTCACCGCGGATCTCGTCAGGCTTGCGGCCCGGAAACGTGCTGCAGGTACGAGCGCCGGTGACTCGCGGCGCTGACGCGGCGAGTGCCGGTATAGCGTTCTAGAACATGGATGTCACTGTGCCAACGCCGCGTGGCCCCGGCCGCCTCGTTGTGCAGCCGGCCGACGCTCCGGCCGCGGTGCTCTGGCTGGGCCACGGCGCCGGAGGCGGGATCGAGGCAAGAGACTTGGCTGCGCTGGCCGGAAGGCTGCCGGGGCGCGGAATCACGGTGATCAGGTACGAACAACCGTGGCGGGTTGCCGGCCGCCGGGTGGCACCACCGCCCGCCACGCTGGACGCCGCATGGGGAGACGCCGCGACTTTGGTGCGGGAGCTGGCCGGTGGACTTCCGCTCGTCGTCGGGGGTCGCAGCGCCGGAGCACGGGTAGCCTGCCGCACCGCAGTGATCACTGCCGCGGTCGCCGTCGTGTGCCTTGCTTTTCCGCTGCACCCGCCGGGCAAACCGAAATCCCGCCTGGCCGAACTACTCCTCCCGCAGGTACCGGTGCTGGTGCTGCAGGGCGAGCGCGACACCTTCGGCACCGCAGCCGAACTGGCGGCCGAGCTAGAGACCGACGCCGCCGGCACCGGGCGCATCCGGGTGGTCGCGGTACCCGGCGCGGATCACGGGATGAAGGTTCTGAAGTCCTCGCCCTTCGATGACGAAGGCGTGGCTACGCTGCTGACGTCACACGTCGGCGACTTCGTGAGCGAGGTCGCGCTGGCCTGAGTGGTCGGACACCGCGACGGCACGGGCCCTCAGGAAACGTTGAAACGGAACTCCACCACGTTCCGTAGTCGAACTACCTCTGAACGCCTCCGATCGGGTCCGATGGCCAACGATCGGCGGCCCCAGCCCTAGCAGTAGGCATCGATGCACGCTCCTCATTGTCTCGAAATCACCGCTCCGGGCCACCACGGGCAGACCGTGGACAACCACGGTCGCACTCAGCACATACTTCTCGGACCACAGTCACGTCGTTCCGTTGGCTTGGATGGAGATCACAACGCCGGTGCCACCGATGCGGTCGATGCGGCCGCGACTCCCGCGCAAATAGAACCCCGAGAGTTCGTCGAAGAGTCGATTGGCTCGCATTGCCGTTCACGTGTTGGTTAAGACGCTTCTTGATGGTCCCGGAGCTAGCGGCTCGGCTTGGGCTTATACCGACGTAGAGCAGCTTGTAGCCGTCACGCTCTTGATAGCTGGCGGCAGGGACTTCGAGAGCACCGCGCTTCACCCACCAGCCGTATAGGCCGGCGAAGCTGGTGCGCTCTTCGCTTCGGCTGCGGGCGTGAGCCTGGTCGGATTAAGGATGCGCTCGGCAGCGAGCGAGAGGTCCGTCATTAAGACACCGTATCGGCGCTCCTGTGAGCGGATGACACTCGACCTGCTGACATGCCGGAAGGACGGATACCTCCTGCATTTCGCGACCCACGAAGGGGCCACGCCGCCGCGGCCGTCATCCTCGGGTTCGAGTTTGTACATGTGGCTATCGCGCCAACCGCGCCCACGCTCGTCGGCGCGCTTGGCGGCGGGGCGGTTGAAGCAGGCGATGTTCTCATGCCGACTGAAGGGCCAATCGAGTGAGTAGGGCCGCGACCCGATGACGCGCTGACGTTCCTCCTTACCGGCAGCATCTCGGAGGAGCTACTCCTCGGTGACTCTTTCCCGAAGGGCTTCACTGGTGACCTCGACATCTGGAAGCGAGGCACCGAACGTTGTCAAGGGATGACCGCGGAGGCACTTGCCGGGAAGGACCGGGCCGAGCGCCTTGTGACCGACAACCGAGCTGCCGTCGAGCGCGTTCGCGACCTGCTCATCGCACGGGCACCAGCCGACCGCAACCGGAATCTATTAGGATTCCGCCAAACCGATTGTCGTCTCGTACGACGAGGTGCGGGCAGTCGTCCTTGGTATGGCGGGCGGACGTGCAGGCGAGTACAGTCCCAACCAGAACCCCCGCGTCGGGTGACTCACCGTTCGATGTCAACGCGCCAAGGCTGTCTATCGTCGCGGAGTGATGAGGGGTTATGTCTGGGCTAGGCCGAGACTTCGGCTTTCTTCAAGTTTATCCTGCCGAGCCTGCGCAACGACGCGCCGATCGTGCCGTCGTCCTTCTGCTACATGGACTCGGTGGCAGCATCTTCGACTGGCGGTATCCGCAATCGCGTGGCCTGCATTACGAAAAGCACACTCCTCGGAGCAGGCACGACGACAACAACCTCACTCCTCCGATGTCGCTGCCCTTTCTCGATCTTTCTACCGCCGACATGCGAGCGGACATCCGTTGCTGGGCGGGCATCCTTCGCGGTCTTGGCCACACGGTTATCAACTACAGTCAGGACGGCAATCAGGACGTTGTCGAGGTTCCTCTTGCCCAACTCGCAGACAAGGTTGTGCCATACATTCGACAGAACGTTCTTACGGGCAGCCTCGCGAATAAGCAGGTCGTCGTCATCGGGCACAGCCGCGGCGGGATACTCATTCGCCGCTACATCGCCGATCATCTCGCAGACGCTGCGGACTGGATTGACACAGTAATAACCATTGCGTCCCCGCATGCCGCGACGAACGCCCCGCTCGCCAAGAGCAAACTCGGCGACTTTATCAACGCCATTGTGCTGCCCGAGCTGCCGCTTGGCATTCCAAGCCCAGCCTCGCTCATCCGGCTCGTAACCGACCGCATCTTCGGCTGGTACGACGTGACGGACGGAGCCGAACAGCTCCTGCCGGGCGACCCGGTGTTCGCGACACTCGCGATGCCTGCGGACGCGCCCTTGATAGCGTTCTATACATTCGGGGGTTCATCCGTGCGATTCTCGGGGCTGTATTACTGGAGGTACGATCAGGCAAGCTACCTCCCAGGAGGCCTCCTCGACCCACGCTTCGACTGGACTGAGTACGCATCAGAGATCCCCTTCGTGTCGCCGTTACTCGACTCGGTGCCTGATGGCCTGCTTTTTGACGAGCAAGTCGAGGGCAAGGGTGACTCGTGCGTCACCGTGACCAGTTCGCAGCTTGCTGGCGCTATAAACGAAACCCTCCCCTTTAACCATGCCGAAGCGCTCTGGGATGAGACCCTTTTCGCGCGAGTAGCTACGATCCTGGGCACACCACTGGGGGTAACGGCTGCCGAGGGATGCGGCGCGGGCATCATCGCGAATGCGACCACGCGGCAATTTCATGACCCGCTGTTCGAGAATCGCAACTGTCAGTTGCGCGAAATCTTACAGTTCGAATTCTTCGACAATGCCGCGGATGCGAAGGCAGCCGGGTACGACGGTTGCTTCTGGTGTGGCCAGGGCAATGGCCCGCGGCGCTGACCGCCGACCCGGCCGCTGCTCCTCGGCCGTCCACTGACCATCTACTTCCTGGCGCTAGTTGTTGAAGCGGAACTCGACCACGTCGCCGTCGCGCATCACGTAGTCCTTGCCCTCGATACGGGCCTTGCCTTTGGCCCGCGCCTCGTGGATGGACCCGGTGGCGACGAGATCGTCGAAGGAGATCACCTCGGCCTTGATGAAACCTTTTTGGAAGTCGGTGTGGATCACGCCGGCTGCCTGCGGCGCTGTCCAACCCTTATGGATGGTCCAGGCGCGCGACTCCTTGGGACCGGCGGTGAGGTAGGTCTGCAGACCGAGCGTGTCGAAGCCGATGCGGGCGAGTTGGTCCAGGCCGCTTTCAGCCTGCCCGGTCGAGGCGAGAAGCTCGGCGGCATCCTCGTCCGAAAGGTCGATCAGTTCAGACTCGAGCTTCGCATCCAGGAAGATCGCCTTTGCGGGGGCGACCAGCGCGGCGAGCGCATCCAGTCGCGCCTGGTCGCCGAGTACCGCCTCGTCCACGTTGAACACGTAGATGAACGGCTTCGCGGTGAGCAGACCGAGTTCGCGAATCGGCTCCATGTCAAGTCTCGATGCGGACAGCGGCGTCCCGTCGTTCAGCCAGGCGGCGGCCTCCCGTGCCGTCTTCAGCACCTCCGGGGAGGTGCGCCGGGTGCGTACCTCCTTCTCGTAGCGTTCGATTGCCTTATCCAGGGTCTGCAGGTCGGCGAGGATGAGCTCGGTGTTGATCGTCTCGAGGTCCTCGGCCGGGTCGACTTCGCCGGCAATGTGCACGACATCCGGGTCGGCGAAGCCGCGCGAGACCAGAGCGATCGCGTCGGCCTCGCGGATGTTGGCGAGGAATTTGTTCCCGAGGCCTTCCCCCACCGAGGCACCCTTGACGATGCCCGCGATATCGACGAACGACACTGGAGCGGGCAGGATGCGCTCGGAATCGAAAAGCTCCGCGAGCACCTTCAGTCGGGCGTCCGGCAGATTGACGATGCCGATGTTGGGCTCGATGGTCGCGAACGGGTAGTTCGCCGCGAGCACCTGATTCTTGGTGAGCGCGTTGAACAGGGTCGACTTGCCCACGTTGGGGAGTCCGACGATTGCGATAGTGAGAGCCACGAGTGTCAATGCTACTGGCGGTCCGATGCTCGTGAGACGATCGTGCCATGAGCTTGGACTTCACCGCGATCGACTTCGAAACCGCCAACTCGAGCAGCGCGTCCGCGTGCTCGGTCGGCCTGGTCAAGGTACGCGGCGGCGTCGTGGTGGACGAAGCGGGCTGGCTGATCAGGCCGCCCGCCGGCTTCGACTCCTTTAGTGAGTGGAACACGCGCATTCACGGGATCATCGCCTCGGATGTTGCCGGCGCGCTGCTCTGGAGCGAACAGCTGCCCGACCTGGTCGCCTTCGCCGACGGCGACGCGCTGGTCGCCCACAACGCCGGATTCGACATGGGAGTGATCAAGGGCGCTTGCGCCGCGTCGTACCTCGACTGCCCCGACTTCAGCTATCTGTGCAGCCTGCGGGTGGCCCGGAAGACCTACAACCTCGACTCCTACCGGCTGCCCATGGCGGCGATGGCCGCCGGATTCGAAGGTTTCCACCACCACGACGCCCTGGACGATTCCCGGGCCTGCGCGGCCATCGTGGTTCACGCCGCCGGCCGCGCCGGAGCGGCCTCGCTCGAGGAGCTCGGTGCGATCCTGGGCATCCGTCTCGGCGCGATCGGCACTGCCGCTTCGGCCCACGCCCTGGCGCTGCGCTAACCGCACACGCGGCCCGCCATCCGGGCAGTGTCGGTGCAGCCTGCGACACTGGAGTCATGGATCCACTCGTAGCTTTGCTCATCGGGCTCGTTGCCGGAATCGCGCTCGGCGCGCTCATCGGAGTTCTCGGCACCAGGGCGCGCACATCCGCTGCCGGCGGCGAGAGCGCTGCGGTGCTGGATGCGCGCCACCAGGTAGCGCTGAGCGAATTGCGCGGACAGGAGCAGCAGGCCAGGGCCACCCTGTCGTCGGAACTGGCCTCAGCGCAGGCCACGGGTCTGGCGCTGCGCGACCAGGTGACTGCGTTGCAGGAGCAGCACCGGGAGATCCTGGAGCGCCAACGAGCCGAGCAGACTGCGCGCACCGAGCGGGAACGCGCCGAAAGCAAGGTGCTGCAGTTGTTGACCCCCGTACAAGAGAGCCTGCGCACGATGCAGCACAAGGTGACCGAGCTCGAAACGCAACGCAGCCGCCAACACGGCGAATTGAGCCAGCAGCTCAGATCAGCCACGGAATCCGAGGAGCGACTGCGCCAGACGGCAGAAACCCTCGCAGCGGCGCTCAAGAGCAACAGCACCCGCGGCGTGTGGGGCGAGACGCAATTGCGCAACGTGGTGCAGGCCGCCGGCCTCATCGAGCGAGTCGATTTCGACGTGCAGTCGAACATCACCTCGGATGCCGGCGCCGGCCGCCCCGACATGGTCGTGCACTTACCCGGCGGCAAGAACATCGCCGTCGACGCCAAGGTACCGTTCAACGCGTACCTGGAGGCCAGTCAGATCCTCGCCACGGCCGTCGGTGAAGAGGGAGCAAAACGGGAGCGCCTGCTCGGGCAGCACGTCAAGGCACTGCGCGCGCACATCGACACGCTGGCGAGCAAGGCCTACTGGGAAGGCCTGGAAGCCTCCCCAGAGCTGGTCATCGCGTTCATCCCCAGCGAGTCGCTGGTCTCCAGCGCCATGGAGGCCGACCCGTCGATCATGGACTACGCGTTTGGCAAACGGGTTGCACTGGCCTCCCCGGTCACCCTGTGGTCGGTGCTCAAGACGGTTGCGTTCAGTTGGCAGCAGAACGTGCTCACCGAAGACGCGAAGATGCTCTTCGACCTCAGCCGCGAACTGTACGGCCGGCTCTCGAAACTGTCGGACCACGTAGAGAAGCTGGGCCGTTCCATCGAGCGCAGCGTCAAGGACTACAACGCCTTCGTCGGTTCGCTGGAACGTCAGGTGCTGCCGAGCGCGCGGAAGCTCAGCGCCTTGGATGAGTCCAAGGTTCTCGGCACGCTCTCCGGGATCGAGGAGTCGCCGCGCGAGCTGACCGCGTTCGAACTCACCGCCGTCACGGCGTTCGAGGAGTCCGACGCGGTCGCCGTGGGCAGTTCGGCCAGCTAGCAGCTCACATCCATTTGGAGATCTGGTGTTCTGCGCGCACGCGGCGAATCGTGCCGGAACG